>NZ_POXP01000002.1:300000-473691 GCF_003044935.1 Neisseria subflava
TACATATATTTAATTTAGGCACAGGTAACGGCTATTCCGTACTAGATATGATCAAAGCCTTTGAAACTGCTTCAGGCCTGAAAGTTCCTTATCGAATTAAAGACCGTCGCCCTGGTGATATTGCTGTTTGTTACGCCGACCCTGCCTACACCAAAGCGCAGACCGGTTGGGAAACCAAACGCAATTTGGCGCAGATGATGGAAGACTCATGGCGTTGGGTCAGCAACAACCCAAATGGCTACGACGATTAAGTTGACTTAATACAGGCCGTCTGAAAGAGATGTTTTCAGACGGCCTCTTTATCTGAAAAACACACATTCTGTCTGCTATAATCCGTTTATATTATTTTGACTATCCTATGAAACTTATGAAAAAAATCCTTGTTACCGGCGGTGCGGGCTTTATCGGTTCTGCCGCTGTCCGTCATATTATCCAAAACACCCAAGACTCTGTCGTCAATGTCGATAAGCTGACTTATGCCGGCAATTTGGAATCTTTGACTGAGGTAGCCAATAATCCTCGCTATGCTTTTGAGCAAGTAGATATTTGCGACCGTGCAGAACTCGACCGCGTATTCGCACAACACCAGCCAGATGCCGTGATGCACTTGGCTGCGGAAAGCCATGTCGACCGCTCTATCGATTCGGCAGGCGAATTTATCCAAACCAATATCGTCGGCACATTCAATCTGCTTGAAGCGGCCCGCGCCTACTGGCAACAAATGCCGTCTGAAAAGCGCGAAGCCTTCCGCTTCCACCATATTTCTACCGATGAAGTCTATGGCGATTTGCACGGTACGGACGATTTGTTCACCGAAACCACGCCATACGCGCCGTCCAGCCCCTACTCTGCTTCTAAAGCGTCCAGTGACCATCTCGTCCGCGCATGGTTGCGTACTTACGGTTTGCCGACCATCGTAACCAACTGCTCCAACAACTACGGCCCTTACCATTTCCCGGAAAAACTCATTCCGCTGATGATTCTGAACGCGCTTGACGGCAAACCGCTGCCCGTTTACGGCGACGGTATGCAAATCCGCGACTGGCTGTTTGTCGAAGACCACGCACGCGCGCTGTATCAGGTTGTTACCGAAGGTGTTGTCGGCGAAACCTACAATATCGGCGGCCACAATGAAAAAGCCAATATTGAAGTCGTCAAAACCATCTGCGCCCTGCTGGAAGAGCTTGTTCCTGAAAAACCGGCCGGCGTGGCGCGTTATGAAGATTTGATTACTTTCGTACAAGACCGTCCCGGCCATGACGTGCGCTACGCCATTGATGCAGCCAAAATCGGCAGGGAGCTGGGCTGGAAACCTCAAGAAACATTCGAATCCGGCATCCGCAAAACAGTGCAATGGTATTTGGACAACAAAACCTGGTGGCAAAACGTATTGAACGGTAGCTACCGTTTGGAACGTTTAGGCACCGGAAAATAAGTTTTCAGACGGCCTGTTCCCATATTAGGCCGTCTGAAAATCATGCAAACACACACTACTCAGGAGAAAACCCATGAAAGGCATCATCCTTGCCGGCGGCAGCGGCACACGCCTCTACCCCATCACGCGCGGCGTATCCAAACAACTGCTGCCCGTGTACGACAAGCCCATGATTTACTATCCCCTGTCCGTATTGATGCTGGCAGGAATCCGCGATATTTTGGTAATTACCACGCCTGAAGACAACGCCTCTTTCAAACGCCTGCTCGGCGACGGCAGCGATTTCGGCATTTCCATCAGTTATGCCGTGCAACCCACTCCGGACGGCTTGGCACAGGCATTTATCATCGGTGAAGAATTTATCGGTAATGATAATGTCTGCTTGGTTTTGGGCGACAATATTTTCTACGGCCAATCGTTTACGCAAACATTGAAACAGGCCGCCGCCAAGACCCACGGCGCAACCGTATTCGGTTATCAGGTCAAAGACCCCGAGCGTTTCGGCGTGGTTGAATTTGACGAAAACTTCAACGCCCTGTCTATCGAAGAGAAACCGCAACAGCCAAAATCCGATTGGGCGGTAACCGGCTTGTACTTCTACGACAACCGCGTCGTCGAGTTCGCCAAACAAATCAAACCGTCCGCCCGCGGCGAATTGGAAATTTCCGACCTCAACCAAATGTATTTGGAAGACGGTTCATTGTCGGTACAACTTTTGGGACGCGGTTTTGCATGGCTGGACACCGGCACTCACGAGAGCCTGCACGAAGCTGCTTCATTCGTCCAAACCGTGCAAAACATCCAAGACCTGCAAATCGCCTGCCTGGAAGAAATCGCTTGGCGCAACGGTTGGCTTTCCGATGAAAAACTGGAAGAGCTGGCGCACCCGATGGCGAAAAACCAATACGGCCAATATTTGCTGCGCCTGTTGAAAAAATAATGTTTGAGGCCGTCTGAAACTTTTCAGACGGCCTTTAGATGAAAGATAAAACGATGAACATCATTGATACCGCCATTCCTGACGTAAAACTGCTTGAGCCGCAAGTCTTCGGCGACGCGCGCGGCTTTTTTATGGAAACCTTCCGCGACGAGTGGTTCAAAACCCAAGTCTGCAACCGCACCTTTGTGCAGGAAAACCACTCCAAATCCAGCAAAGGCGTATTGCGCGGCCTGCACTATCAAACTGAAAACACACAAGGCAAACTCGTGCGCGTGGTTGTCGGCGAAGTATTCGACGTAGCCGTCGATATGCGTAAAGGCTCCCCCACTTTCGGCAAATGGGTAGGCGAGATCCTGTCCGCAGAAAACAAACGCCAACTGTGGGTACCCGAAGGTTTCGCACACGGTTTCTATGTACTGAGCGACGAAGCCGAGTTCGTCTATAAATGCACGGATTATTACAATCCCAAAGCCGAACACTCGCTGATTTGGAATGATCCGACCGTCGGCATTGACTGGCCGTTGCAAGGCGAGCCGAACCTGTCGCCTAAAGACTTGGCAGGCAAAGTATTGGCCGAAGCCGTCACGTTTTAAAAAATAATTCGGGCCGTCTGAAAGAATGTTCCTCTTTTCAGACGGCCTACAATCCATTAATAACAATAATCGACGAAAACGCATTGTGAAAAACGCCTACATCCCCTCTCGCGGCATCCGCAAAATCCCCCATCTCTCCATCCTATTGCCTGAATTTCATATCTGCAAAGACGGAAAAGGAGCAGAGGCTGTTGTCGGCTGGGGTTTGCGCCCAACGACACACAAAGCGCGTGCTTTTGCCGCTGAACACCAGCTTCCCTTTATTGCTTTGGAAGACGGTTTTTTACGTTCGCTCAGCCTGGGCGTCGCCGGCTATCCGCCCTACTCCATCGTCTATGACGACATCGGTATCTACTACGACACCACGCGTCCTTCGCGTTTGGAACAACTGATTCTCGCCGCTGATACCATGCCGTCTGAAACCTTGGCTCAGGCGCGACAGGCGATGGATTTCATACTGCGACATCATCTATCCAAATACAACCACGCGCCCGAACTTTCAGACGATCATCCTTTGCGTTCCCCATCCAAACCCGAAACTGTCCTTATCATTGATCAAACCTTCGGCGATATGGCCATCCAATATGGCGGCGCAGATGCCTCTACGTTTGAACTGATGTTTCAGACGGCCTTGAATGAAAATCCGCAAGCCGATATCTGGGTAAAAACCCATCCCGATGTTTTGTGCGGCAAAAAACAAGGCTATCTGACCCAGCTGGCGCAGCAACACCGCGTCCATCTTTTGGCAGAAGACATCAATCCGATTTCTTTGTTGCAAAACGTCGATAAAGTTTATTGCGTTACCTCACAAATGGGCTTTGAGGCACTTTTGTGCGGCAAACCACTGACCACCTTCGGCCTGCCGTGGTATGCCGGATGGGGCGTGAGCGACGACCGCCATCCAAAAATCGACAGCCTTGTTCAAACCCAACGCCGCGCCCGCCGCAACTTGCTGCAACTCTTCGCAGCAGCCTATCTGCAATACAGCCGCTACCTCAACCCCAATACCGGCGAAGCAGGCAGCCTCTTTGATGTCATCGACTATCTGGCGACGGTCAAACGCAAAAACGACAAATTACGTGGTGAGTTATATTGCGTCAGCATGTCTTTGTGGAAACGCGCGGTTGCCAAACCGTTCTTTAACGTACCTTCATGCCGTCTGAAATTTATCTCCTCTACCCAAAAACTGGCAGGGGTCAAACTGTCCGATGATGCACGCATCCTAGCTTGGGGCAACGGCAAAGAGACCATCGTCCGTTTTGCCGAACAACACCACATCCCCCTGTTGCGCATGGAAGACGGCTTTATCCGCTCGGTCGGGCTTGGTTCTAATTTAGTCCCGCCGCTGTCGCTCGTTACCGACGATATGGGCATTTATTTCAATGCCGAAACCCCGTCACGTCTTGAACACATCCTGCAAAACCAAAACTTCAACGATCAAGACTTTCAGACGGCCTTGAAGCTGCAAAAAATGCTGACCGAAAACCACATCAGCAAATACAACGTCGGCAGCTCAGACTTCACCGCCCCATCAACCGACAAAACCGTAATCCTCGTTCCCGGCCAAGTTGAGGATGACGCGTCTATCCGCTACGGTTCGCCCCAAATCTATCGCAATCTGGATCTGCTCCGTACTGTACGCGAATGCAATCCCGATGCCTATATCATCTACAAACCGCATCCCGATGTAGTCAGCGGTAACCGTATCGGCCAGATTTTTCCTGAAGATGCTGCACGATATGCCGACCAAACCGCCGAACAAGCCGATATCCTGACCTGTCTCCAATACGCAGACGAAGTACATACCATGACTTCGCTGACCGGTTTTGAAGCCTTGTTGCGTGGCAAAAAAGTCAGCTGCTACGGCCTGCCTTTCTATGCAGGCTGGGGGCTTACCCAAGATCTGCTCCCCATTCCGCGCCGCAGCCGCAGGCTTGAGCTTTGGCAGCTGATTGCCGGTACGCTCATACACTATCCCGACTATATCCATCCCGAAACCCATCAGGCCATCAATGCGGAAACCGCTGCCCAAATCCTGATACGACAAAAAAATATGCAAAAAAACAACAACGGATTACATCGCGGGTACTTTGCTAAAAAATTAGGTAAAATCAAACAACTATATCGATCTTTCAAATAAACACCATCTAAATTAACGACACGTCATAAACTTGCCTCTATTGCGGCATCATTGCCTTTGCATCGTTAATTCTCTTGGCGTATGCTTGAAAGTTCAACCTAAAACTATTACATAAAAAACAAAACCACATTGCGACATGAAACAGACCGTCCTCAAAAACAACCTGCAAAACCTGCTTGAAAGCGCAGAAAATATCCTGCTGCTTCAAGGACCTGTCGGCAATTTTTTTCTGCGTCTTGCCAATTGGCTGACTGAAAATGGCAAAACTGTACATAAATTCAACTTTAATGCAGGCGACGACTATTTTTATCCGCCCACTCAAGCGCATACCGTTGTTTTTAACGACAACTACGATGCCTTTCCTGAATTTTTGCAAGAATACATCGTTCAACATCACATCCAGGCCGTTGTCTGCTTTGGTGACACACGCCCTTATCACGTCATTGCAAAACGCATTGCAAACGAAAACCAAGCCAGTTTCTGGGCGTTTGAAGAAGGCTATTTCCGCCCCTACTACATCACCTTAGAAAAAGACGGCGTCAACGCATTTTCCCTATTACCGCGCCGTGCCGACTTTTTTTTGGAACAATTCCCTAAGCTTGCCCAGCAGGAATACAAAGCGCCGACGCCGGTACGCGGCGGGTTTATGCCCATGGCCAAAAATGCCGTCCGTTACTATATCGAATTGTTCCGCAACCCGAACAAGTACCCAAACTACATCCACCACCGCGCATCCAATGCCGGCCATTACCTCAAACTGTGGTCAATCTCCATCCTCAAGCGTTTGAACTACTACATTGAAGACATCCAAATCGCCAAACGCGTGGAGGCGGGCAAATACGGCAAATTTTTTATTGTTCCCTTGCAGGTATTCAACGACAGCCAAGTCCGCATCCATTGTGACTTTTCCAGCGTCCGCAGCTTCCTGCTCCATATTTTAGCCTCCTTTGCCGCGCACGCGCCTGCCGATACCAACCTCATCATCAAGCATCATCCGATGGACCGCGGCTTTATCGACTACTCGTGCGACATCAAACGCTTTATCAAAAAACACCCCAAACTCAAAGGCCGTATCACTTACGTCCATGATGTCCCCCTGCCCGTTTTCCTGCGCCATGGCCTCGGTATGGTCACCATCAACAGTACCAGCGGCCTGTCCGGACTGATTCACAATATGCCAGTTAAGGTTCTCGGCCGTGCCTATTATGATATTCCCGGCATTACTGACCAAAATACCTTGGCGGAATTTTGGAATCATCCGACACCGCCTGACAAAGAGCTGTTCCATACCTACCGAATGTACCACCTCAACGTGACCCAAATTAACGGTAATTTCTACAGTCAGGTCTTTTTCCCTAACAAAAAAACCTCCGACTCTTCCACTCCAACAACCTGACTTAGCGAAAGAAAAGTTTAGGCCGTCTGAAATGTTTTTCAGACGGCCTGAAGCAATCAATATACCTTAGCTACTGCCATGTAAATAAAACACAAAAACCTGCATTTATCATTAACAATAAATTACAAAGACAGTATAATGACCGAGCTGTCATGAGCGCATACCGACTCAAGCTGAGCCTTTTGTAACACACAAAATATGGATGTATCCCTAGGCAAAACAATATAACAAGCCAAACATCCTAAAGATAAGCCAGCAAGACAATACACTCTACAAAACTATGCCGAGCAAAATTTTTACAAAGCTCTCAACCGGTATCGCCGCCCATATGCCGCAACATCCGTCTTCCACTTTATATCCGCCCGCAAACCATGACCGCTGCTCCTGAAATCCTCTACCGGCAAGCCGCCGCCCTTTTGGAACAATCCAATACTACCCAAGCCCTGCCCCTGCTGCAACAGGCCGCAGAGCAGGGATATACGGAAGCTGCTTTCGTATTGGGCGACCATCTGCTGCAAAACGGTCATCCGGAGCAGGCACTTCCATGGCTGGAAGCCGCCGCGGCCCAACGCCATCCCAAGGCACTCTTTATCCTGCTGCAACAACGCGAACGCAACGGTACCCCGACTGGACATCTTCTTAACGAATACGCCTGGCTGGGTGAGCAAGGTCACCTTGAAGCCCAATTAATCCTCATGCGTTACCATGCGCAACGCAACGATCCACAATCGCTCTACTGGGCAGAGCTTGCCGCCGCGCAATATGCCGCGCCTGCATATTACCATCTGGCACGTCATCATCAACGCCAAGGCGACGTTGCAACAGCCATCGAACAATACGAAAAAGCGGCCGCGCTCGGCGTGACTGTCGCCTACTGGCAACTCGGTCAAATTTACTTCTACGGCACAGGTGTCAACCCCAACCACGGACAAGCCGAACAATACCTCGAACAAGCCGCGCAAGCCGGCCACATCGCCGCACAAATCCTGCTGGCCGACCTTCTTGCCGCCCAACGCAAACCCGAAGCCTTAGAATGGTATCGTCGTGCCGCCGATAAGGAGCAAGCGGAAGCACAGGCCAAGCTGGCCCAATACGCCCTGACCGGCGAACTTTCCGAACGCGATCCGTTCCAAGCGGCACGATATGCCAAAGCCGCTGCCGAGAAAAACCATCCCGAAGCGCTGAAAATCATGGGCGACCTCTACCGCTACGGCCTCGGCATTAAAGCTGACAACCATGTCGCGCATGATTACTACCACCGTGCTGCCGCGCTGGGTTCTGCCGCTGCCGCACAAAAACTCATCAGCGACGCCGCGCTGTACCATCCGCAACAATACGAACAAATCAAAACAGCCGCCCTGCAACAGCAACAAACCGAAACCATCTACCATTTGGCAGAAGCACAAGCCCACGCCATCGGCCGTCCTGCCGACTACAATGCCGCGCGCAAAAATTACATGGAAGCGGCCGAGTTCCATCATAAAAATGCGGCGGCAGCCTTAGGTCGCATCTACCATTACGGCCTCGGTACGGCACAAGACCCTCGGGCGGCCGCCCACTGGTACGCCATCGCTGCCGAACAAAACCACCCTTCCGCCCAATACCACCTCGCCTGTTTTTACTATCACGGACAAGGTGTAAGCTGCCATGTTCCGACCGCCTGCTACTGGCTGCAGGCCGCCATCAGCAACGGCCACACTTCGGCCGAATCATTAACATCCCTATTAGAACAATGGCGCCACGAAGTGCACCATACCATCGGACAAAAGGCCGTCTGAAAATATTTACACTCGCATTTTTTGACAATCTTTAACTATTCCCCTAATATTTGCCAGTTATTTTTCACGGACACGTCATTGTTTTCATTTCTTTCTGAAAACGCCTTGTCCGCGCATCAATACCATGACACTCGGCGGATAACGCCAAGCGTTGAAACACACTACATCCGGAACAAAAACGGATGCTCGGAAAAACATTTCTAGGAGGTGAAACAACATGGAATGGGAATTCAACAGTTATTACACACTGATTGCCGCCACGCTCGTGTTGCTGGTTGGTAAATTTCTGGTTCAAAAAATCAAATTCTTAAGAGACTTCAATATTCCCGAGCCGGTCGCCGGCGGTTTGATTGCCGCTATCGTCCTGTTCGCCCTGCACGAAGCCTACGGCGTCAGCTTCAAATTTGAAAAACCGCTGCAAGATGCGTTCATGCTTATCTTCTTTACATCCATCGGTTTGAGCGCCGACTTCTCCCGTTTGAAAGCGGGCGGTTTGCCTTTGGTTATCTTTACCGCCGTGGTGGGTGCATTTATCATCGTCCAAAACTTTGTCGGTGTCGGCTTGGCGAGCGCATTGGGCTTGGATCCGCTGATTGGCCTGATTACCGGTTCGATTACCCTGACCGGTGGTCACGGTACCGCCGGTGCATGGGGTCCTGACTTTGAAAGCAAATTCGGCCTGACCGGCGCAACCGGCTTAGGTATGGCTTCTGCAACATTCGGCCTGGTATTCGGCGGTTTGATCGGTGGTCCTGTTGCACGCCGTCTGATCAACAAAATGGGCCGTAAACCTATCGTCAAAACTGCCAAATCCGACGACAACGATGCTACTGATGACATCTTCGAACAAGCACAGCGCACCCGCCTGATTACGGCTGACTCCGCTGTCGAAACGCTCGCGATGTTTGCCGCATGTTTGGCTTTTGCCGAAATCGTGGACAGCTACGACAAAGCCTTCTTCGACTTGCCTAAATTCGTATGGTGTCTGTTTGCAGGCGTGGTCATCCGCAACGTCTTGACTGCCGCCTTCAAAGTCAATATGTTTGACCGCGCCATCGACGTATTCGGTAACGCCTCCCTGTCCCTCTTCCTGTCTATGGCTCTTCTGAACCTGAAACTGTGGGAATTGACCGGTCTGGCAGGCCCTGTAACCATCATCTTGGCCGTACAAACCGTCGTGATGATTCTGTACGCCACTTTCGTTACCTACGTCTTCATGGGTCGCGATTACGACTCTGCCGTATTGGCAGCCGGTCACTGCGGCTTCGGTTTGGGTGCCACCCCGACTGCCGTTGCCAACATGCAGTCCATTACCCAAACTTTCGGCCCGTCTCACAAAGCCTTCTTGATTGTGCCTATGGTGGGTGCGTTCTTCGTTGACTTGCTCAACGCCGCCATCCTCTCCGGCTTCATCAGCGTCATCAAAGGCTGATACGTCTGACATAGAAAAGCACTTGCCGCATTTACTTGCTGCAAGTGCTTTTGTTATGATAAGCACGTCAGGCCGTCTGAAAGGCCGTCATCTTCAGGAGTACCCATGTACAAAAAAACCGCTTCCGTATTGATTTTAAGCACGATTCTTCTTGCCGCATGCAGCAAAGAAGAGCCGAAAGCCGCGCTTGATTGCGCCCAACCGGCCACACTGCAAAACATCCGTACCACCATCGAAGACACCCTCAAACAACAAGCGCGCTCCTTTGCCCGCAATGACAACCGCCAATTCGTCGATGCCGACAAAATCATCGCCGCCGGCCTCGAATTAGAAACCCTGCTTGAAGACCCCAAAGAAACCGAAGACGACGGCAAAGCCATCTGCCGTGCCAACCTCAAAATCCGCATTCCCGACACCATCCTCAAGACGGCCATAGACAACAGCCCGCTGATTTACGGCAGCACCCCGTTGTCCGACATGCTCGAACAAAAACTGATGGGCAGCAACCTGACCTTTGAAAACAACACGTTCAGCACCACCCTGCTCTACACCCCCGACAAAGACGGCAAACTGATTCTCGAAGACAACACCCTGAGCACCACCGCCCAAACCCTTTCCGCTACCCTGCTGCCCTACGGCGTGAAAAGCATTGTTATGATAGACGGCAAGCCTGTATCCAAAGAGCAGGCCATCAAGCTGCTGCAAAACCAAAACACGGAAGAGCCGCCGACTGTCAATCCGCAAGACATCCTTGAAAACAACGCCGCCAGCCAAGCTGCCGGCCTGACCGATGACGGCGACGATTCAGATTACGAAGTCCTGCGCCCCGACCATGAAACCCAACGCAACGAGCCGCCCGGCCTCAGCCAAAGCGAACTCGACAACGCGCGCGCGCAAAACCGTCAGGCGGACGGCGAAATCAACGACCTCTGGGGCGGCTTAGACAGCGATGTCAAACAACAAATCCTCGGCGAACAACGCGCCTGGATTCAAAGCAAAAAACTCAACTGCCAACAAGCAGCCGCGTCCGCAGACAACTCCGCACAAGCAGAATACCTGCGCCTGCAGTGTGAGACCCGCATGACCCGCGAACGTACGCAATACCTGCGCGGCTATTCCATCAACTAAAACCGATAAGGCCGTCTGAACATTCAGACGGCCTACAAGAAAGCACATCACATCATGCAATACCGAATCCACCGTGAAGGCAATGCCCAAAACACACCCTCTTCAGCCTCCACACCCGTCGACAACTGGGAGCGCAACACCCTGCGTGAAGTCCTCCTCGCCGCCTACCAAGAACAGCGCCGCGCCCGCATTTGGCGCAATATCTGGCGCGGTGTCGCCGTCCTCATCTTCCTCAGCCTGATCTTCGGCTTCGCAGAAGAAGAAGGAAAAACCACGAGCATCCAAGCCCGCAGCGAACACACCGCCGTTATCGACCTGACCGGCGAAATCGGCAACGACATCGACGACCAAGTCCAAATCCTGCGCGACAGCATGGAAGCCGCCTACAACAACGGC
Source organism: Neisseria subflava (assembly GCF_003044935.1). Taxonomy (NCBI): domain Bacteria; kingdom Pseudomonadati; phylum Pseudomonadota; class Betaproteobacteria; order Neisseriales; family Neisseriaceae; genus Neisseria; species Neisseria subflava. Next base: position 311,239 of record NZ_POXP01000002.1, read on the forward strand.
AACGCCAAAGCCATCATCATCCGTGCCAACAGCCCTGGCGGTTCGCCTGTCGTGTCCAACACGGCCTTTAACGAAGTCCGCCGCCTCAAAGCCGAACACAAAGACATCCCTGTCTACCTCGTTGCCGAAGACATGTGCGCTTCCGGCTGCTACTACATTGCCGCCGCAGCCGACAAAATTTACGCCGACCCTTCCAGCATTGTCGGCAGCATCGGCGTGATCGGCGGCGGTTTCGACTTTACCGGCCTGATGGACAAAGCCGGTGTCAAACGCCGTCTGAAAACCGCCGGCAGCAACAAAGGTATGGGCGACCCTTTCACGCCTGAAACCCCGGCACAAACCCAAATTTGGGAAACCATGTTGGGCGATATTCACCAAGAATTTATCAAAGCCGTCAAACTCGGCCGCGGCGCAAGGTTGAAAGACAAACAGTATCCTGACGTTTTCAGCGGCCGCATCTATACTGGCAAAGAAGCCAAACAGGTCGGCCTGATTGACGACTTCGGCAGCATTTACAGCGTTGCCCGCGATGTCGTCAAAGCCCCCGAGCTGGTCAACTACACGCCGCAAGACGATTTCAGCAAAATGCTCAGCCGCCGCTTCGGTGCGGAAGTGAAGGCTAAAGTCAAAGAAACTTTGTCTGAAATTTGGTAAACCAAAAAACCCAAAGACCGTCTGAAACCCAAAACATGGGGCTTCAGACGGCCTTTTTATATGGTTTTTAAAATAAAACGCTGATTATTGTCCAAGCATCCATCGGCTTCATCAAATCGGCAGGCAGATGCTCCCTGATGATGCTGTTACAGGAACACATTACGCCTGCGAACGATTAAACCTTCACGCTTCAGACGGCCTGCTGCATATTGTGCGCCATATCAAGCGCGGCACGAACGGCGGTAATCAAACTGCCGGAGTCGGCTTTGCCCGTGCCTGCCAAGTTCAAGGCAGTACCATGGTCGACGGAAGTGCGGATAAAGGGCAGGCCGAGGGTGATATTCACGCCTTCGCCGAAACCGGCGTATTTGAGCACCGGCAGCCCTTGGTCGTGATACATGGCGAGGACGGCATCGGCATCTTTGAGCAGGAAGGGTTGGAACACGGTATCGGCCGGATAAGGGCCGCGTGCGTCTATGCCCTCGGCCTGCAGGGCATGAAGTGCCGGAATAATGGTGTCAATTTCTTCGTGTCCCAAATGGCCGCCTTCGCCCGCGTGGGGATTGAGGCCGGTAACGAGGATGACCGGTTTGGCTATGCCGAACTTATGGCGCAGGTCGTGTTCAAGAATGCGGACAACCGACTCGATTAAAGGCTTCGTGATGGTGGCGGAAATATCTTTCAGCGGCAGATGGGTGGTGACCAATGCCACACGCAGGCCGCCGCCGGTTAACATCATGACGACTTGTTCGGTATGGCTTTTTTCGGCGAGGTATTCGGTATGACCGCTGAAAAAGCCGTTGCCTGCGTGGGCATCGTTGATGATGCCTTTATGCAGCGGCGCAGTAACCATACCGGCAAACAGGCCGTCTGAAATGCCTTGATACGCCGTATCCAGCAGCCGGAGAACATACGCGGCATTGGCAGGATTGAGTTCGCCTGCCCGACACTCGGCATCTAAAGGAATATGCAGGACTTCGAGTTCGCCCTTAGGCAACGGTTCAGCCGCTTGGGCTTGAAAGTCGCGCAGGATGACGGATTTGCCGAGCTGTTCGGCCCTTTGCGCCAACAGGTTTTTGTCGCACAAAACAACGGGGCGGCAAGGAAGGTCGGCGAAAGCCAAATCGAGGCAGATGTCGGGGCCGATACCGGCCGGTTCGCCGGAAGTGATGGCGAGAATGGGAGCAGTCATGGTGTTTCTCGGTATGGTTTACAGTATTTGGACAACGTCAGGCAAAATGCCTGCCCTACTTTTGCAGATTAACACAAATACAAAAAGGCCGTCTGAAAACAGTTTTTGCTTGGTCAAACTGTTTTCAGACGGCCTTGTCTGTTTACCGTTTTATACTTAAGAACGGCGGCCGATCATGCGGTACAAAACGTCGTGGCCTTGAATGCGGTGGACGACAACCATGGCGATATGGCCGGCGACAAGCGCGAAGAGCAGCCAGCCGAGTTTGCCGTGCGCCATATTGCCGAGGTTGGACATCCATTCGATTTTCTCTGGCGAACCCTGCATCACTTCGACACCGAATACTTTCAACGGACCGCGACCGCCGCCGTATTGGCGGATCATGCCGATAACGGGAACGGCGAGCATGAGAACGTAAAGGGCAAGGTGGCCTGCTTTGGCGGCAAAGCTGTCGGCGGCAGGGCGTTTGGACGCATTGAGCAAAGCCCAAACAATGCGCATGGCAATCACCAGCAGGGTGATGAAACCGATGGATTTATGCACGCCGAAGAGCGATTTGACCCATTCTTCGCCATCGTAGATGGTCCAAACGGTAATGGTGGAGAGGATGCCGATGAAACCGAGTACGGTCAGCCAGTGCAACGCGCGCGCGACGGCATCGTAGGTTTGTGGACGTGTAGCGGTCATAATGTTTCCTTGTTTTTGATTTGTTTGGTTTTTTGAATCGGCGGCATTGTAACAAAAATGTCCAACCAATTATGTTGCCTTTTTGAAGAGACTTCGTAAATGTTTGGAAAATTTGAAGAAACGGCGGTTTTATCCGTCAGGCTGCCCGGGCCGTCTGAAAACAAGGGCAGGAATACCACCTTCTATGCCGAACTCGGGCTAAAATAGGCGTTTTTATTCTCGGGTACGCATCGATGCAGGTTTGGATTCGGCGGTTTGCGCTGTTGCTTCTGCCTTTAAGTTTCTTAGCGGTCATGGTGGCCGCGCCTTTGCTGTCGCTGGCGTTTTACGACGGCGAAGGCGCTTGGGCGGAAATGGTGGCTGATGACTATATGCGCCTGCGCTTGGGCTGGACGGTGGCACAGGCGGTTTTGACCTGCGTCTTGGTCACGGCTTTGGGCGTGCCTGCGGCGTGGGTGCTGGCGCGGATGGACTTTGCCGGACGGCGCACGGTTTTACGCCTGCTGATGCTGCCTTTTGTGATGCCGACTTTGGTAGCAGGCATGGGCGTGCTGGCCTTGTTTGGCGCACACGGTATGCTGGCGGCAGGTTGGCAGGACACGCCGTGGCTGCTAATTTACGGCAACGTGTTTTTCAACCTGCCGGTTTTGGTGCGCTCGGCGTATCAGGGATTTGTGCGTGTGCCGCAGGCGCGGTTGCTCTCGGCGCAATCTTTGGGCGCGGACGCGTGGCGGCGGTTTGTCTGGGTCGAATGGCCGGTGGTGCGCGCGTGGGTTGCCGGCGGCGCGTGCTTGGTGTTTTTATATTGTTTTTCAGGCTTCGGACTGGCCTTGCTGCTCGGCGGTGAACGTTTTGCGACGGTGGAAGTGGAAATCTACCGGCTGGTGGCGTACGAGTTGGACATGGAACGTGCGTCGGTGTTGGTGTGGCTGGTGCTGGCGGTTACAGCGGCGGCAGGCGGTTTGTATGCGTATTGGAGCAGGCGCGTGACTGTGGATAAGTCGGTCTCGCCTTTGCCTCCGCGTGCGCCGATATGGGCTTGGGAAAAATGGCTGACGGCAACGGTATTGGCCATGTTGGCAGTATGCTGCCTGCTGCCTTTGGCGGCGGTGTGGCTCAAGGCGGTATCGGCAGGCTCTTCGTGGGCAGTCTTGCTGGAAGCGCAAACGTGGGCGGCGGTGTGGAATACCGTCCGTTTCTCTGCGGCAGCGGTGGCGGCGGCAACGGTTTTAGGCGTGCTGTATGCGGCGGCGGCACGGCAAATGGCGTGGTTGCGCGCGCTGATGTTTTTGCCGTTTATGGTGTCGCCTGTGTGCATCGCGTTCGGCGTATTGCTGCTCTATCCGCAGTGGACGGCTTCGCTGTGGCTGCTGACGGCGACTTACGCGCTGTTGGCGTATCCGTTTGTGGCCAAAGACGTACTGGCCGCGTGGGACGGTTTGCCCAAAGATTACGCGGCGGCGGCGCGCACCATGGGCGCAAACGGTTTTCAGACGGCCTGTTATGTAACCGCGCCTTTATTGAAACCGGCCTTGCGGCGCGGTCTGACTTTGGCTTCGGCAACGTGTATCGGAGAATTTGCGGCCACATTATTCCTGTCGCGCCCCGAATGGCAGACGCTGACTACTTTGATTTACGATTATCTCGGGCGCGCCGGTGCGGACAATTACGGACGGGCGATGGTGTTGACGGCGGTATTGACCGCTTTGGCTTTGACGGCATTTTTGCTGGTGGACGAAGCGGAAGGGCAAAAGGCCGTCTGAACGTAGTCGGCTCAAATTCCCTTCACTTTCACTACACTATTGCCGCGCCTTGTGTCGAAAATTGATTGAATCCGCTATATAATTTGTTTTTAACCGCACTCAACACGACCTATCATGACCGACTTAGAAACCAAACGCCTTGAAACCCAAGCCATGCTGGACAATGCCGACTTGCTGTTTGACCAAGAACAATGCCGCGCGGCCTTGCAAAAAGTTGCCGACGACATTACCCGCGACTTGGGCGGCAAATACCCCCTGCTCTTGCCTGTCATGGGTGGTGCGGTGGTGTTTACAGGGCAGCTGCTGCCGCTGTTGCGCTTCCCTTTGGACTTTGACTACGTCCATGTTTCCCGCTACGGAGACAAACTCACAGGCGGCGCGTTCAACTGGAAACGCATACCCGACCCCGAGCAAATCAAAGGCCGTCATGTAGTCGTTTTGGACGACATCCTGGACGAAGGCCACACCATGGCCGCCATTCAGGAAAAACTGTTGAAAATGGGCGCGGCAAGCTGCCGTGCGGCTGTGTTTGCCAACAAACTGATCGACAAAAAAAAACCAACCAAAGCCGATTATGTCGGTTTGGACGTGCCCAACCGCTACGTCTTCGGTTACGGCATGGATGCCGCCGGCTGTTGGCGCAACCTCGGCGAAATCTACGCCTTAAACAATAAATAAAACAAAGGCCGTCTGAAAAATCTTCAGACGGCCTCAACCCCAATAATAGGAACACATCATGATAGGTTTGTTAATCATTACACATGAAACCATAGGTGAAGCCTATCGCGGTTTGGCCGACCATTTCTTTCCCAACGGCTTCCCCGAAAATCTCCACATCCTCGGCGTACAGCCCGACGAAGATCAAAACGACATCATCAACAACGCCATCGCCGCGTTGCAGGAATTTCCCGACAACCGCGGCGTGCTGATCATGACCGACATCTTCGGCGCAACCCCGTGCAACGCCGCACGCCGGCTGGTGCGCGAAAACAAATCCGCCATCCTGACCGGCCTCAACGCCCCGATGATGATTAAAGCCATCCAATACTCATCACAAGCCGAAAACCTCTCCGACTTCACCGAAACCGTCAAAGAGGCCGCCATCCGGGGCATTTTCGCCATTACATCCGCACCTGAAGACCTGGTGTGCAAAGAACACGGCTAAGGCCGTCTGAAAACATTCACTTTACGAACATTACATTTAGGGGACATTCATGCTCAAACAAGAAATCGAAATCATCAACAAACTCGGCCTGCACGCGCGCGCTTCCAGCAAATTCACCCAAACTGCCTCCCAATTCCAAAGCGAAGTCTGGGTCACCAAAAACGGCAACCGCGTCAACGGCAAAAGCATCATGGGCCTGATGATGCTGGCCGCAGCCAAAGGCACCGTGATTGAGCTGGAAACAGAAGGCGCAGACGAAGCCGCCGCCATGCAGGCGTTGACCGACCTCATCAACGACTACTTCGGCGAGGGCGAATAATGAGCATCGTCCTACACGGTGTAGCCGCGGGCAAAGGCATTGCCATCGGCCACGCCCACCTCATCACGCGCGGCACAACGGAAGTTCCCCAATACGACATCGATCCCGACAAGCTCGATGCCGAAGTTACCCGTTTCGACAACGCCATCAAAGCCACGCGCAAAGAATTGGAACAGCTGCGCGGCGCGATTCCCGAAAATGCCCCGACCGAATTGGGCGCGTTCATCTCCCTGCACCTGATGCTGCTGACCGACGTTACCCTCTCGCGCGAACCCATCGACATTTTGCGCGAGCAGAAAATCAACTCCGAATGGGCATTGAAACTGCAAAGCGACAAGCTCGCCGCCCAGTTCGACAGCATCGACGACGACTACCTGCGCGAACGCAAACAGGACATGCTCCAAGTCGTCCGCCGCATCCACAACAACCTTGTCGGTCAGAGCAACGAAATCAACCTCGCCGGCAACCTGTTTGACGACACCGTCCTCATCGCGCACGACCTCTCGCCTGCCGATACCGTATTGTTCAAAGAGCAGCACATTACCGCCTTCGTGACCGATGCCGGCGGTCCGACCAGCCACACCGCCATCTTAGGCCGCAGCCTCGACATCCCGTCCGTCATCGGCCTGCACAACGCCCGCAAACTCATCACCGAAAACGAAATCGTCATCGTCGACGGCATCAACGGCGTCCTCATCATCGATCCCGACGAAGTCGTCCTCAACGAATACCGCCGCCTCGCCCGCGAATACCGCAGCCACAAGCGCGAACTCAACAAAATCAAAAAAACCGCCGCCACCACGGCCGACGGCATCAACATCGAACTTTTGGCCAACATCGAATCCGCCGAAGACATCAAAGCCCTGCACAACTTCGGCGCAGACGGCGTCGGCCTGTTCCGCAGCGAATTCCTCTACCTCAACCGCGACAACATGCCGACCGAAGACGAACAATACGAAGTCTACGCCGGCATCGTCAAAAAACTCAAAGGCAAAAACATCACCATCCGCACCGTCGATTTGGGTGTCGATAAAAATCCGCGCTGGTTCGGCCAAAACAGCACGCCCAACGGCAGCCTCAACCCCGCGCTCGGCTTGACCGGCATCCGTTTGTGCCTCGCCGAGCCGGTCATGTTCCGCACCCAAATGCGCGCCATCCTCCGCGCCGCCGCCCACGGCCCCGTGCGCATGATGTGGCCGATGATTACATCCATTTCCGAAGTGCGCCAATGCCTTATCCATCTGGACACGGCCCAACGCCAGCTGACCGAACGCGGCGAAATCTTCGGCCCGGTCAGCATCGGCTGCATGATTGAAATCCCGTCCGCCGCCATGACCGTCGGCAGCATCCTCAAGCTCGTCGATTTCGTTTCCATCGGCACCAACGACCTGATTCAATACCTCCTGTCGGTCGACCGCGGCGACGACAGCGTCAGCCACCTCTACCAACCCGGCCACCCTGCCGTCCTCAAAACGCTGCAACACATCATCCGCACGGCAAACCGTATGGAAAAAGGCGTCTCCATCTGCGGCGAAATGGCCGGCGATACCGTCTTCACCCGCCTATTGCTCGGCATGGGCCTGCGCCGATTCTCCATGAACCCCAACAACCTGCTTTCGGTTAAAAACATCATCCTGCACAGCCACACCGGCCATCTTGAAAACGATGCCGCCAAAATCCTGCGCTGCGAAGACCCGGAAAAAGCCGAGAAACTGATTAAAATCCTCAACCAAAGCGAACAGGCGGAATTACAGGCCGTCTGAAAAATATAGGGCGCAAGTGAAATAAAACTTTTATGCCTCCACCAAAGGCCGTCTGAACCCTGATTGCAAGGTTTCAGACGGCCTTGTTTTCAACCAAATACCTTTTATTTTTTTGCAATAAAAAACCCTTTACCGATCCATTCCAGCTACTGCCCACTATGGCTTTAGGTACCCCATATCATTCCTTTTTACTAGGTCTTCAGTATACCCAAGCCCTATATAAACACTATCCCTTCGTTTTAATGATGAAACTTTTTATTTCGAAATATGTCTATCCCTACATTCACTTGAAAAAAGATTCAATACCTTATAAATTTATAAAAAGATAGTAATTATCATCATATTTTAAAGGAATGATTCATGAGATTTACGCAACTTTCTGCTTTGGTTGCCGCCGCCGCTTTATCAGTCGGCTCCGTATCCGCTTTTGCCAAACCCGTTCAGCTGACCGATATCCTCGGCCGTAAGGTAACTGTCGACCTGCCTGCCAAGCGCGTGGTGTTGGGCTTCTACTACCAAGACTACATGGCCATCGGCGGCAAAACCGCGCTGGACAACGTCGTTGGTTTTTCCAAAGCAGTTTGGGCCGACTGGGCACCACCAAGCTGGGCGGCATTCAGCAAAGCCGTGCCTAAACTGAATCAGCTGACCGACGTGGGCGAAGTGGAAGTCGGCACTTTCTCGATTGAGAAAGTATTGGCGCTGAAACCCGATTTGCTGGTTTTGGCCGAATGGCAATACAAGGCTTTGGGTTCCGATCTCGACCGCATCAACAAAGCCGGCATCCCCATCGTCGTGTTGGACTACAACGCGCAAACAGTGGCCAAACACGTTCAATCGACCAAGCTCATCGGCACGCTGACCGGCCAGCAGCAAAAAGCCGACAAACTGGCGGCAGACTACAAACGCGTTGCCGACACCATCCAGGCGCGCGTGAAAAAAGCCAACCTGCCCAAGCCTAAAGTCTATATCGAGTTCGGCAACAAAGGCCCTGCCGAACACAGCGTTACCTTCGGCAAGAGCATGTGGGGTTCGATGGCGACACTGGTCGGCGGCAACAATATCGCCGCTTCTTCGGTCGAATTCTACGGCCCGATCAATCCTGAAAAAGTCCTCGCCGCCAAACCCGACGTGATCGTAATTACCGGCCGCGAAACCGAATTGAAGAAAAACCCTGCCGCCATGGTCATGGGCTGGGGCATTCCAAAAGCCGAAGCGGAAAAACGCCTGGCAGGCTTTGCCAAACGCGCCGGCTGGGCAAACCTGCCTGCGATTAAAAACAACCGCCTCTACGCCGCCTACCACGCTAACTCGCGCACGCTGTCCGACAGCGCATCGATTCAGTTTATGGCCAAAGCGATTTATCCGCAGTTGTTTAAGGATTTCAACCCTGAAAAAACCTATTTGGACTTCTACCGCCAAAACCTGCCCGTCGTACCGAACGGCACGTTCTACCTCTATCCGAAAGGACAATAAGGTAATTTAGATTTTCAGACGGCCTTTTAAATCGGAAGGCCGTCTGAAATTTTTGCGGAAGAAAAAGGCAAACCTGTTCTCCCCTTTCACAACACTCTTTTTTAAAGGTTTGAAACATGAATGATTCGGTTGTCGCCGAGATTGTGAAAAACCAGCGCAAGTTGGAAGGCAAGCGTTGGTTGATTGTGTTGATGTTTTTAGTCATCGCAGCGGTCAGTTTCCTATTCGACATCGCCACCGGCCCTGCGATGACGGACACGCTGCCCGTCGGCGAAGTGGTCAATGTTTTGCTGGGCAAACCCGAAGTCGATGAAATGAACCGCCTGATTGTGATGGATTTGCGCCTGCCGATTGCGGTGATGGCCTTGGTGGTCGGCGCGGCTTTAGGTGTCGGCGGTGCGGAAATTCAAACGCTCCTGAACAACCCGATGGCCAGCCCTTATACGCTGGGCTTGGCGGCGGCGGCGGGTTTGGGCGCGTCGGCGGTGATTGCGTTCGGCGGTTTCGGGCTGCCTGAAACGGTCGCCGTTCCCATCGGCGCGTTTGTGATGACCATGCTGGCTTCGGGCATCTTGTTTCTGTTTGCCTCAGCGCGCCGTTTCAACTCGGCGATGTTGGTGCTGGTGGGGATTGCGCTGTTGTTCCTGTTTCAGTCGATTTTGTCGCTGATTCAATTTATCGCCGCGCCTGAGATTTCGCAGCAGATTCTGTTTTGGCTGTTCGGCAGCCTGACCAAGGCGACTTGGGAAACAGTCATCGTTACGGCGGCGGTTACGGCGGTATGCGTGTTTCTGCTTTCGCGCGATGTGTGGAAGCTGACTGCGCTGCGCTTGGGCGAAGAACGCGCCGTCGGGCTGGGCATCAATCTGCAATTTTTGCGTCTGAAAACGCTGGTGTTGGTGGCGGTAATGACGGCGACGGCCATCAGTTTTGTCGGCGTCATCGGCTTTATCGGCTTGGTTGCGCCGCATGTGGCGCGGATTCTTTTGGGCGAAGACCAACGTTTCTTCCTGCCCGGCGCAATGCTGGCAGGGGCGGCGTTTTTATCGGTAGCGAGCGTGTTGTCCAAGGTGATTATCCCGGGCGCGCTGTTTCCGGTGGGGATTGTTACGTCGTTTGTCGGCGTGCCGTTCTTCTTCTGGATTGTATTAACGAAACGATAGGCCGTCTGAAATGTTGAAACTTGAAAACGTACACATCCGGCGCGGCGATTATGTGGTCGCCGACAATATCGATTTGACGCTGGAACAAGGCAAAGTCTATTCCGTGCTCGGCCCCAACGGCACGGGCAAATCCTCGCTGATGAAAACGATTTTCGGCGAAGTGGCGCACAAAGGCACCATCCGCTACGGCGACGAAGTGTTGAGCAAAATCCACCTGCAAAGCTGGCGCAAACGCATAGGCTATATGCCGCAGGACACCGCCGCCGAAGCCTCGCTGACCGCGTTGGAAGTCGTGTTGCTCGGCCGCATGGACGCGCTGCACATGCACGTCGGCGACGAACTGCTGCACGAAGCCGCAAGTATCATGGAGGAGCTGGGCATCGGCCATCTGGCGCACCGCGACGTCATGCGGCTTTCCGGCGGACAGCGGCAGCTCGTCATGTTTGCCCAAGTCATGCTGCGCCGTCCCGAAATCCTGATGCTGGACGAACCAGTCAGCGCGCTGGATATGCACCACCAATTGAACCTCTTGGAGCGCGTGGCGCAATACACGCACGAACACAATCTGGTTACGCTGATGGTGTTGCACGATTTGAGCCTCGCCGCACAGTTTTCAGACGGCGTTATTCTGCTCGGCGAAGGCAAAGTACAGGCGCAGGGCGCGCCGCAGGACGTGTTGCAGGCGGACATGATAGGCAGGCTGTACAAAGTGGACATCGAACTTTTATACGACAGCAAAGGCCTGCCCGTTATTCGCCCGATGCGGCAGAGTGCGTAACTTGACCGCTCCTGAAATGTCGGATTTGAGCATCCGGCCTGCGTTCTCCCTGCAACTTATCCCCTCTCCCGCGGCAGAGGGTTAGGGAGAGGGCGGTAAGCCCAAGGCTTACCTCTTCGACTCATCAGCCCGTCCCATATTTTTTATCCTTAGAAAGGACTCCCCCATGAAAAAATCCCTCTTCCTCCTCATGCTGACCGCTTCCCTTAGCGCATACGCCGCCAACCACGAAATCAAAATGCTCGACAACGGCAAAGACGGCAGCATGGTGTTCGAACCCGGCTACGTCAACGCCAAAGTCGGTGACACCGTAACCTTCAAAGCCGCCAACAAAGGCCACTGGGTGCAAAGCAAAGCCCTGCCCGACGGCGTTGCCGACTTCCTGTCCGAAGACGGCAAAGACTTCACCCTCAAACTCGACAAAGAAGGCGTGTACGTCTATACCTGCCCGCCGCACCGCATGATGAACATGAGCGGCGTGATTCAGGTCGGCAAACCGGTGAACAAAGCCAAAGCGCAAGCCGTTGTCGATGAAATGGAAAACCGCGCCATGCAAAGCAAAGGCCGTCTGAAAAAATACATGGCGCAAGTGAAGTAAACGCGTTTATGCCTGTATTAAAGGCCGTCTGAAACCTTTCAGACGGCCTGTTTCCTTTGCGTAAAACACGCATTAAAGCTATATCTTCCGTTTCAGTTTCCGATAAAATAGGCCTATTCCGACACAAGATCCGTAAGCATGATACGCCGCCTTTACGCCACGCTGTGGCACCTTGCCCCCTTCCTGATCCGCCGCCACCTGCGCCGCCGCGCCCTCAAATCCCCAGCCTATCTCGAGCATTGGGGCGAGCGTTTCGGGCAGGCGTATCCCAATCCCGTGCAACGCCCGATTTGGATACACGCTGTATCCGTCGGCGAAACGCGTGCGGCCGAACCTTTGGTGCAGGCATTGTGCCGTCATTTTCCCGACTCACCGTTTCTGATTACCCAAATGACGCCGACCGGCCGCGCCACCGCACAATCCCTGTTCCCCGATGCGCAATGCCGTTACCTGCCCTACGACAAATCCAAATGGGTCGCCCGATTTTTAGCCGAACACCGCCCCATCTGCGGCATTTTGATGGAAACCGAAATCTGGCCCAACCTGATGCACGGCTGCCAAGAAGCAGGCATTCCCCTCTTTTTGGCCAACGCGCGCCTCTCCGAAAAATCCCAACGCGGCTACCTCAAAATCCGCAAGCTGGTCGAACCTGCCATGCAGACCCTCTCCGGCTGCTTTGCCCAAACCGCCGCCGATGCTGAACGCCTGCACCTCATCGGCGCGTCCAACGTCCACGTCTGCGGCAACACCAAATACGACATCGCGCCCCCCAACGACTCGCGCCCGCTTGCCGCCGCCTTTAAAGAACGCATCGGCGCACGAGCCGTCGTCGTCTGCGCCAGCACGCGCGTGTACAAAGGCACAGACGAAGCCGAGCTGCTCCTCAAAGCATGGCAGGGCTACCGCGGCAATGCCTTGCTGGTCATCGTCCCGCGCCACCCCGAAAATTTTCAGACGGCCTACGATACCGCCAAATCGCTTGGTTATACCGTGCAAAAACGCAGTGACGGACAACCCGTTTCCCCCGATACACGGGTTTGGATAGGCGACAGCATGGGCGAACTTGCCGCCTACTACCTCAGCGCAGACATTGCCTTCGTCGGCGGCAGCCTCGTCGATGCCGGCTGCCAAAACATCATCGAACCCATCTCCTGCCGCGTCCCCACCCTCTTCGGCTACTCCAACTACAACTTCGCCCAAGCCTGCAAAGGCGCAGTCGAAGCCAAAGCCGCCGTCCGCGTAGAAACTGCCGAAGCCTGGTATAGAACCACGCGCCAATATCTCGACGACGAAACGCTGCGTCAACAGCTGATCAGCCACACCGAGCAATTCATTTCGCAACACCAAGGCGCCAGTGCCAAAATTGCCAAAGCGATTGCAGATTGTTTGAATCAGCGTTAAACAATAAAAAACCGCCTGTTCATGACAAACAGGCGGAAACTGAAAAACAGTTTTTTGTTTTCAGCCGTTTAATTGACTAAGAGCAGGAACAGGGTTAAGATAATCCTAATGACTGTTCGCAGTCTCAGCCATGAACGACCCGTGCGAGTGGTATGTTTCATGATTGAAACCATCCTTTCTAGGGCGGTTTCAGCACAAAGCCCCACTGCAATGGGGCTTTTTTGCTACCAGCCCCGCGATAATTACACCCAAACTTCCTAAAATCATTCCAAACAAATTTCCACTAAAAAGGCCGTCAGAAACCCAAAAATTGGGGTTTCTGACGGCCTTTTCTCAACCTACAAACTTAACGTCCTGCTTTCAACACGCGGCGTGCAAACACGAACATACCGAAAACAAAAAACGCCAAGCCAAGCCATTTGGCGGCCGTATCCCAGTTTTCCAGGTTCAGGGCCAAAGGCGCATCCGAACCGCCGTTGGTTACGGAGAAGGCGATGATAAACGCCATAATCACACCAATCAGGCTCTCGCCGACAATCAAACCGGCGGAGAACAGCGTACCGATACGCTCCGCATTTTTCAGACGGCCTTCACGGTTTTCTTGACGGCGGGCGATGACGGATTTCAACACAGCCGCCAATACCGCGCCGATCACAATCGGCATATTCACAGACGGTGGCAGGTAAATACCCATGCCCACGGCCAATACTGGCAAAGCACGCTTGCCGCCGGAGGATTTGCGCAATGTGAAATCGACCGCAATCAACGCCACACCAATGGCCACGCCGGTGAAAATATAATCCCATTGCAGATTGTGCGAGAAAATACCTTGGGCGATGGTAGTCATCAAAGTTGCCTGAGGCGCGGCAAGTGCTTGGGCCGCATCCATGCCTTCACGCGGCATTGCGCCGGTAAAGCCGTAGGCTTCATACAAAAGCTCCAACACAGGCGAAATCACCAATGCACCGACAACGCAGCCGATAATCAGCGCAACCTGCTGTTTCCAAGGCGTCGCTTTGACCAGATAACCCGTTTTCAAATCCTGCAGGTTGTCATTGGAGATCGAAGCCACACAAATCACAGATGCGCCGCAAAACAGCGTCAATGCCAGCAGGAATTTGCGGTTTGCCTCATCAACCATCAAGCCGCCGGATTCGCCGACCAACAGCAACACCAGCGAAATAATGACGATAGAGACGATGCCCACACCCGAAATCGGGCTGGAAGACGAACCGACCAAACCGGCCATATAACCGCAAGCCGCGGCCACCAAAAAGCCGATAATCGAAGCCAGCAGCGTACATACAACCACCAACAGCCAAGCCAAACCGCCGGAAATATGCGAGTCGCCGATAAAGTGGAAGAAAGACACGCCCAACACCAGCATCATCGCCAACACCCAGGCAATCATCGCCTTAGGCGACAAATCCTGTTCCGTGCGTTCGGTCATCTGCGCACCGCCGAAATTGCGGAAAGACAGGCGCATACCCTCGACCATCGGTTTCATCAAAGTCAACAGCGTCCAAATAGCCGCAATACCGATCGTACCCGCGCCGATAAAACGGACTTTTTCCTTCCACAAAGACATCGCAAAAGGAATCATCTCCATATCGGCAGGTTGCGGAATATGCGCCGACAGATAAGGCACGGCCACACCCCAGGCAATCGAGATACCCAGCAAAATCGCGATACCGCCGGTCAGGCCGACCAAATAACCCGCGCCCAACAAAGCCAGCGAAAAGCCCATCGGCACTTGGAACACCGACGCGCCGCCTTTAAACCAAAAGCTCGCGCTGTCCGCCACCACGCGCAAACCGCTTGCACAGAAGCTCATCAAACCAGCCAATGCGCCGCCCGACACCAATTCCTTGATACCGCTGCCGCCTTCCTGCTGGTCCGCATCATGGTCGCCAACCTTCAAAATCTCAGCCGCCGCCACGCCTTCCGGATAAGGCAAATCGCTCTTCACCACCATCGCATAACGCAAAGGCACAGTGAAAATCACGCCCAAAATACCGCCGGACATACACAGCAGCGTAGTCTGCCAAAACGGGAAGCCCGCCCAATAACCGGCCATCAGCAAACCCGGCAAAATAAAAATAATACTGGAGAGCGTACCCGCAGCCGAAGCCTGAGTCTGCACCATATTATTTTCCAGAATATTGCTGCCTTTAAAAAACTTCAAAACCGCCATCGAAATCACCGCAGCCGGAATCGAAGACGCAAAAGTCAGGCCCACCTTCAAGCCCAAATACACATTGGATGCCGTAAAAATCACCGTAATCAACGCGCCGAGTATCATCCCCCGCAGCGTCAGTTCACGGAAACTCGCATAAGGATCAACCGCCTGTTTCATAAAAATATTCCTGTATCAGGTAAACAATCAAATCAAAACTTTTCAGACGGCCTTTTGATACATCCATCAGGCCGTCTGAAAAGCCTCTCTCTTACCATTTTAATGAACTATCCGACTACACGCAAAAGCCCTATTTATTTTCATTTGACGCCAAACCATAAAATCATATCGATACAGACGTTTGGGGCAGTTTGACGGTTTCAGGTAAAATAACGCCAAATTCATCAACCGTTCAGAAAGCCGCCGCCATGTATTCACTCGTCCGCCCCATCCTGTTCCGTTTCGATGCAGAAAAGGCCCATCATTTCACGCTCAACAGTTTGCGTTCCATCGAGAAACTCGGCCTGCTGCCCAAAGTGGACAGCCACACCCGACCAACCGAGCTGATGGGTTTGCAGCTGCCCAATCCGGTCGGCTTGGCGGCAGGGTTGGATAAAAACGGCGAGTGTATCGATGCGTTTGCCGCTTTGGGTTTCGGCTTTGTCGAAATCGGCACGGTCACGCCCAAGCCGCAGCCGGGCAATCCGCAGCCGCGCCTTTTCCGCGTTCCCGAACACCAAGGCATCATCAACCGCATGGGTTTCAACAACCACGGCATCGACGCGATGATCCGCAACATTGAAAACAGCCGCTTTAAAGGCATTTTGGGCATAAACATCGGCAAAAATGCCGTTACGCCGATTGAAAACGCGGCCGACGATTATCTGATTTGTTTGGAAAAAGCCTACGCCCACGCGAGCTACATCACGGTCAATATTTCCTCCCCCAATACGAAAAACCTGCGCGTCTTGCAAGGCGGCGACGAGTTGAGCGCATTGTTGGAAGCCTTGAAAAACAAACAGGCGCAACTGGCGGCCGCGCATGGCAAATATGTGCCGCTGGCAGTCAAAATCGCGCCGGATTTGGACGAAGCGCAAATCGACGACATCGCCCATGTGGTCAAATCCGTAGAGATGGACGGTATCATCGCCACCAACACGACCATCGACAAATCAAGCTTGGGCAGCCATCCGCTTGCAGACGAACAAGGCGGCTTGAGCGGCTTGCCCGTACGCGAGAAAAGCAATCAGGTGTTGAAACTTTTGGCGGAACGCATTGACGGCAAGCTGCCGATTATCGGCGTCGGCGGCATTATGACCGGCGCGGACGCGGCAGAAAAAATCCGCTTGGGCGCCAGTGCGGTTCAGGTGTACAGCGGTTTGATTTATCGCGGCCCCGAATTGATTAAAGAGTGTTTGGCTGCGTTGAAATAATACTTTTCCAAAAACAAGGCCGTCTGAAATCTTTCAGACGGCCTTTTGATATGCTTTCATTCTTCAAACAGATTGCCTTGTGCCAATAAGGTTTTGACCGGTGCGAAATCGCGGCGGTGTTCCGGCAATACGCCGTATTGTTTCAATGCAGCCAAATGTTGAGCCGTGCCGTAGCCTTTGTGACGGTCAAACCCGTATTGCGGATAGCGTTTTGCCAATTCATACATTTCCGCATCACGCGCGGTTTTGGCCAAAACCGAAGCGGCGGAAATCTCGATGATTTTGCTGTCGCCTTTGACCACGGCTTCGGCAGGGACATTCAAATCTTTCGGCACGCGGTTGCCGTCTATCCACACTTTGTCGGGTACGACCGACAGCCCCTCGACTGCGCGCTTCATCGCGGCCATGGTTGCGTGCAGGATGTTCAGTTGCAGGATTTCATCAGGATCGGCAAAGGCAATGCTCCACGCAACCGCCTGCTCCTTAATCATCTGCGCCAACATATCGCGCTTTTTTTCGCTCAGCTTTTTTGAGTCGGTCAAACCCGGCAGGTCAAAATGTTCCGGCAAAATCACTGCCGCCGCAAATACGCTGCCGACCAAAGGGCCTCGTCCCGCTTCGTCCACGCCTGCGCTTAAAACCGTCGCCATTTCTTCACCGCCTGTCTGATTCAAAGCCGCCATTATATCTGCTTGCGGCAGAGAAATTCTGCAATAGTTCAAACCGTTGGAGAGCAGTTCAAATTTCATCTGCTTTACCAATCAGTTATAATTTACATCCCCACATACCGATACGTCTTACAACATGCCTGCCCAATCCGAACGCCTCCATTTTTCCGAACGCTGGCTCAACGCCTACGAACGCTACCGCTATCGCCGCCATATCCACGCCTTCCGCCTCAGCTTGGCAATCATGTTCTCCACCCTGTTGGCCAAAGTCTTCCACCTGCAACACGGCGAGTGGATCGGCATGACCGTCTTTGTCGTCCTCGGCATGCTGCAATTCCAAGGCGCGATTTACTCCAAAGCGGTCGAACGCATGCTCGGCACGGCCATCGGTTTGGGCGTTGGTTTGGCCGTTTTATGGTTGAACCAGCATTATTTGCAAGACGGCGTTTTCTTCTATCTGATTATCGGTGTCGCCAGCGCAGTGGCCGGTTGGTCGGCAGTCGGCAAAAACGGCTATGTCGCCATGCTTGCCGGTTTGACCATGTGCATGCTCATCGGCGACAGCAGCCACCACTGGCTCGACAGCGGCCTGATGCGCGCCATGAACGTTTTGATTGGTGCCGCCATCGCCATTTCTGCCGCCAAACTCCTGCCCCTGCGCTCCACACTCATGTGGCGCTTCATGCTTGCCGACAACCTCACCGACTGCGCCAAAATGATTGCCGAAATCAGCAACGGCAAACGCATGACGCGCGAGCGTTTGGAACAAAACATGATTAAAATGCGCCAAATCAACGCTCGCATGGTCAAAAGCCGCAGCCATCTGGCCGCCACATCCGGCGAAAGCCACATCAGCAACAATATGATGGAAGCCATGCAGCATGCCCACCGCAAAATCGTCAACACCACCGAGCTGCTCCTAACCACCGCCGCCAAACTTCGCGCGCCCACGCTCAACGAAAGCGAAATCCGCCTGCTCGACCGCCACTTCAACCAACTCCAACGCGAGCTTCGGCTGACCGTCCGCCTCATCAAAGGCCATTACGCCCGCCGCATCCGCATCGATACTTCGCTCAATACCGAACTAAGCAAACCAGCCGCCCGCCTGCATTACGACTGGCAAGGCTTCCTCTGGCTCAGCACCAATATGCGCAACGAAATCGCCGCATTGGTGATCCTGTTGCAACGTTCGCGCAATAAATGGTTGGACAAAAAAGAGTTGCAACGCCTGAAAGAACACCTGCGCAACGACAACAAGCCCAAATCGTAAGAGGCCGTCTGAAAAAAGGCCTGTCGTATTTTTACCCAAACCCCACCGCAAGACAGCAAAAGGCCGTCTGAAACCCAATGGTTCAGACGGCCTTTCCATCAATTCATCCGCAATTCGCAATAAATGCCGCATAAAGCAAAATCCCCTGCGATTGCAGGGGATTTTTATATTTGGTTGCGGGAGCAGGATTCGAACCTACGACCTTCGGGTTATGAGCCCGACGAGCTACCATGCTGCTCCATCCCGCGTCAGAAGTTGTAACTATACGGAAAGACGGAATCGCTGTCAAGCGTTTTTGACAGAAAATATCCAAACGTTGCTTTACAAAAAACCATCCGCATGGTTTAATTTTTCGTTAATAAAGAAACAGGGGTGCTGCTTTCAAACCGAGCGGCTGAGAAATACCCTTTACACCCGAACAGGATAATACCTGCGTGGGGAGTTTCGGCAAATGTGATTTTAGATGGTTGATTGAAGATATCCACAAGGCCGTCTGAAAAAAAGCAATGCTCCTGTTTCCATTTCATAACCGAGAAACAGGAGCAATTTTTTATGACTACCGCTAAAAAAACCGGCGATGAGGCGCGCCGTCTTTCCGACTTGAGCGAAGACATCGGCATCCGCTTCCAATATCCCAATTCCGACCGCGTCTATATCCCGGGCAGCCGCACCGACATCCGCGTGCCTTTGCGCGAAATCCGTCAGGACGACACCTACACAGCGCAAGGTACGGAAGCTAATCCGCCAATTCCGGTGTACGACACCAGCGGCGCATACGGCGATCCGGCAGCACACATCGACCTGAAACAGGGTTTGCCGCACGTCCGCACTGCATGGCTGGACGAACGCGGCGATACCGAAATCCTGCCCAAACTCTCCAGCGAATACGGCACTGAACGCGCGCACGATCCGAAAACCGCCCATCTGCGCTTCAACCAAATCACCCGTCCGCGCCGCGCCAAAGCAGGTCGCAACGTAACCCAGCTCCACTACGCCCGCCAAGGCATCATTACGCCCGAAATGGAGTTTGTCGCCATACGCGAACGCATGAAGCTGGACGAGCTTTTCAGACGGCCTGAATACGCCAAGCTCTTGAAACAACACGCAGGGCAAAGTTTCGGCGCGAATATCCCGACCCATCCCGACCAAATCACGCCCGAATTTGTGCGCCAAGAAATCGCCGCCGGACGCGCGATCATCCCTGCCAACATCAACCATCCCGAACTCGAACCGATGATTATCGGCCGCAACTTCCGTGTCAAAATCAACGGCAACTTGGGCAACTCCGCCGTCACTTCCAGCCTGACCGAAGAAGTCGAAAAAATGGTGTGGTCGCTGCGTTGGGGCGCAGACACGATTATGGACTTATCCACAGGCGCACACATCCACGAAACGCGCGAATGGATTATCCGCAACGCGCCCGTCCCCATCGGCACCGTGCCGATTTACCAAGCGTTGGAAAAAACCGGCGGCATCGCCGAAGACCTGACTTGGGATTTGGTGCGCGACACCTTAATCGAGCAGGCAGAACAAGGCGTGGACTATTTCACCCTGCACGCAGGCGTATTGCTGCGCTATGTACCGATGACGGCCGATCGCCTCACAGGCATCGTATCGCGCGGCGGCTCCATTATGGCGAAATGGTGCCTTGCCCATCATCAGGAAAACTTCCTCTACACACATTTCGACGAAATCTGCGAAATCATGAAAGCCTACGACGTGTCGTTCAGCCTCGGCGACGGCCTGCGCCCCGGCTGTATTGCCGATGCCAACGACGAATCCCAATTCGCCGAGCTGCACACCTTGGGCGAATTGACTGCCAAAGCATGGGAACACGACGTACAAGTCATGATCGAAGGCCCGGGCCATGTACCGTTGCAACGCGTGAAAGAAAACATGACCGAAGAGCTACAACATTGCTTTGAAGCGCCTTTCTACACCCTCGGCCCACTCGTTACCGACATCGCCCCCGGCTACGACCACATCACCTCGGGCATAGGCGCAACCAATATCGGCTGGTACGGCACAGCCATGCTCTGCTACGTTACCCCGAAAGAGCATCTCGGCCTGCCCGACAAAGAAGATGTGCGCACCGGCATCATTACCTACAAACTTGCCGCCCACGCCGCTGACCTCGCCAAAGGCTGGCCGGGCGCACAATTACGCGACAATGCCCTAAGCAAAGCGCGTTTCGAATTCCGCTGGCGTGACCAATTCCGCCTCAGCCTCGACCCCGAACGCGCCGAGAGCTTCCACGATGAAACCCTGCCCGCCGAAGGCGCAAAAATTGCCCACTTCTGCTCGATGTGCGGCCCCAAATTCTGCTCGATGAAAATCACGCAGGAAGTGCGCGACTACGCCGACAAGCAAAAAGCCCAACGGCAGGGTATGGAGGAAAAATCAATTGAGTTTGTCAAAAAAGGAGCGAAGCTTTACAGTTAAAACGTAAAGCAAAAAAGGCCGTCTGAAAATGTTTCAGACGGCCTTTTTAGTGATTAGTCTTTAAGCCAAGCTATACGCCCTCCAGCTGCTTATTTTTCCACTCTCCGGAAATGGTGCGGACGGAAGCCGAGCGCGGCGAGGGAAACAAAGTAGAGGCCGCCGCCCAAGGTAATCAGGATGCAGAGTTGTCCTGCTTTTTTAAAGCCGCCGACGTGTACCCATTCAAACGGCAGATAATATTGCGCCAGCCACAAACCGCCGCCCATGACGACCAAAGAGATGGCCATTTTAACTAAAAACGCTGCCCAACCTTTGCCGGGGCGGTAGATGCCGTGTTTGCGCAAAAGGAAAAACAGCAAGCCTGCATTCAGACACGCGCCCAAACCAATAGCGAGGGACAGACCGACGTGTTTGAGCGGCGAAATGAAGGCAAGGTTCATCAACTGCGTGCAAATCAGCGTGAAAATAGCGACCTTAACGGGGGTTTTGATGTTTTGGCGCGCGTAGAAGCCGGGAGCCAATACTTTAATCATAATCAGACCGATCAAGCCGAAGGAATAGGCAATCAGCGCATATTGGGTCATTTGCGCGTCGTGCAGCGTAAATTCACGGTACATGAACAAGGTCGTAACCAGAGGGAAAGACAACACAGCAAGGCCGACGGCGGCAGGCAGGGTCAGCAGCATACACAAGCGCAAACCCCAGTCGAGCAGGCCGGAAAACTGCTCGGTATCCTGACTGGCGGCGTGTTTGGACAAGGTAGGCAGCAAGATTGTACCGAGTGCCACACCCAAAACGCCGGTCGGCAATTCCATCAGCCTGTCGGCGTAATACATCCACGACACGCTGCCGGACTGCAAAAACGAGGCAAAAATGGTGTTGATAACCAAGGAAATCTGCGCCACGCTCACGCCCAAAATAGCCGGCCCCATCTGTTTCATTACGCGGTTGACCGCCGCATCTTTAAAGCTGAGTTTGGGCATTTTCAAGAAGCCCAGTTTCGCCAACCAAGGCAGTTGGAACACCAGCTGCAACACGCCGCCGACAAATACCGCCCACGCCAACGCCATAACAGGCGGATCAAAATACGGTATGAAAAACAGGGAAAAGACGATAAAGGAGATGTTCAAAAATGTCGGCGTAAAGGCGGGAATGCCGAATTTATGATAGGAATTAAGTATCGAGCCTACAAAAGAGGATAGTGAAATCAAAAAGATATAAGGGAACGTCACCCGCAGCAGGTCGATGGAAAGCTGAAACTTATCGGCATCTTTGGCAAAACCGGGCGCGGAAACATAAATTACCCACGGCGCGGCAAGTATACCCAGCGCGGTAACGATGACCAACACAAACGACAACATACCGGCCACATGACGCACAAACGCCTGCGTGGCTTCAGGAGAGCGGGTTTCTTTGTATTCCGCCAAAATCGGCACGAAGGCTTGGGCAAACGCGCCCTCTGCGAACACGCGCCGCAAAAGATTAGGCAGTTTGAACGCGACAAAAAACGCATCCGTCGCCATGCCTGCACCAAACGCACGGGCGATAATCGTATCGCGCACAAAGCCCAAAATGCGCGACACCATCGTCAGGCTGCCAACCTTGGCCAATGCTCCCAATAAATTCATGTATTTTCCTTACTTGTCTTTCAGGCCATCTGAAAATCCGGCTTCTTCCAATACTGCCGCCGCCGCCAATGCCGCCGTATCTTTTTTCAACAGCAGATGCAAGGCGTGGAAATCCTGTTCCAACGCGGCTACGGCTTCAGGGCAGTCATACCAGTCTGCCACGGCCTGCGCCAGTTTTTCAGGGACGGCGTCGTGTTGCAGCAACTCGGGAACGGCGGCTTTACCCAACAAAATATTGGGCAGACCGACATGCGGCACTTTGATTTTGTTTTTCACATACGCATAAGTCAGCGGCGAAATTTTGTAGCTGATGACCATAGGCCGTTTACACAAGGCCACTTCCAAAGTCGCCGTACCGCTGGTGACCAATACCACGTCGGCAGCGGTGCAAACCGTATCCGACTGCTTGTCGGTCAGCGTGATGGGAAGGGCGGCGAATTCAGGCTGCGCCAAAATTTCGCTAATGCGTTTGCGCGTTGCGGCCGTTGCCACAGGCAGTAAAAACCGTGCCTGCGGATAACGTTTCAGCAGCAATAAGGCCGTCTGAAAAAACACCGCCGCCATGTAATCGATTTCGCTCACACGGCTGCCGGGCAATATGGCAAACACGGGCACGTCCGCAGGCACGCCCAGCTTCTGCCGCGCCGCCGCCCTATCCGCTTCCACCGGCATGGTTTGCGCCATCGGATGGCCGACAAACTCGGCCTTGCCTCCGGCATCGATATAAAGCTGGGGCTCCATCGGAAACAGGCACAACACGCGGTTGACCTGATGTACGATTTTATTGACTCGTTCGCGCCGCCACGCCCACACCGATGGGCTGACGTAATGAATGGTATGAATGCCTGCCTGCTTGAGTTTTTCCGCCACGCCGAGATTGAAGTCCGGCGCATCGATGCCGATAAACACATCCGGCTTGAGGCGGATTAAATCGCTCACCAGCCCTTTGCGGATTTTCAAAATCTGCGGCAGGCGTTTGATAACTTCAACAAAACCGCGCACCGCCAGCTTTTCCTGATCGTACAAACTCTCGAAACCCTCCGCCTTCATACGCTCGCCTCCGATGCCGGTAAACCGCGCATTCGGGCAACGCGCCTTAATGGCACGGATTAAGTGTGCGCCGAGCAAGTCGCCGGAAGCTTCGCCGACGCTGATGGCGATAAGGGGGGAAGGATTGGGATTCATGTGTTAAGGTTCGGAAGCTAAAAGATTTTGGGGCGGTTATTTGTCCGCCCATTTTCAGACGGCATCGACAGCAAACAGACAGGAAAACTGCCCCAATGCGCGGATTTTTGCAATCCAAAGGCCGTCTGAAACAGTTTCAGACGGCCTTCAATCCATCAATCAACGGATAATACCGCGTGTGGATTGTGCAAAAAAGTCTTTAAATACTGCCAATTCGCTTTGGGTTTCGGCACGTTTCAGGATATCTGCTTTGGCTTCTTCAAATGGAATGCCGCGATGGTAAATGGTTTTATACGCATCTTTGACGGAGGCAATCTGTTCGGCAGTGAAACCGTTGCGGCGCATACCTTCGCTGTTGAGGCCGGCCGGTTCGGCGCGGTAACCTGCAGCCATAAAGTATGGCGGTACGTCTTTGTGTACGCCGGCGGCAAACGCGGTCATGGCGTAGTCGCCGATTTGGCAGAACTGGAACACCAGCGTGTAGCCGCCCAAGACAACGTAGTCGCCGATGGTAACGTGGCCTGCGAGTGAGGCGTTGTTGGCGAAGATGGTATGGTTGCCGACCACGCAGTCATGGGCGAGATGGCAGTAGGCCATAATCCAGTTGTCGTCGCCGATACGGGTTTCGCCGATACCGGTGACCGTACCGAGGTTAAACGTCGTAAATTCGCGGATGGTGTTGCCGTTGCCGATAATCAGCTTGGTCGGCTCGTCGCGGTATTTTTTGTCCTGCGGAATTTCGCCGAGGCTGGCAAATTGGAAAATGCGGTTGTTTTCACCGATGGTCGTATGGCCGTTGATGACGACGTGCGGGCCGATTTCGGTATTCGCACCGATTTGCACATTGGGGCCGATGATGCTGTATGGGCCGACTTTGACGCTGGAGTCGAGTTCGGCTTTAGGGTCGATGACGGCGGTCGGATGGATAAGGGTCATGCTGTCTCCTTGCTGTCTGATACAGGTATTGCCTGCAAGATGCCGTCTGAACTTTCAGACGGCCCGTCCCATTCTTACACCACGCGTTTGGCGCACATAATCACGGCTTCAACGGCAACTTGACCGTCGACTTTGGCAACGGCGTTGAATTTGCCGATACCGCGTTTGTTGGTCAACAGCTCGACTTCAAAAACCAGTTGGTCGCCAGGGATAACTTGGCGTTTGAAACGGGCGTCATCGATACCGGCGAAGAAGAAGAATTCGTTTTCTTTGCGGCCGCCTTCGCTGAGGATGGCCAGTGTGCCGCACGCTTGCGCCATGGCTTCGATAATCAACACGCCAGGCATCACGGGCAGGTCGGGAAAGTGGCCTTGGAACTGCGGCTCGTTCATGGTGACGTTTTTAATCGCAGTCAGGGTTTTCATCGGTTCGAACGCAGTAATGCGGTCGAGTTGCAAAAACGGATAACGGTGTGGGATAAGTTTTTGAATGTCTTTGGCTTCGATCGGGAGTTGTACGTCCATGATGTTCGTCTTTCCTTGTTTGTATTGGGTTTAAACGTATTCGGATGCGGGGCGCGGACTGTTTGCGCCGCCTTTAGGCTTCGTCGCTGTCGGCAAGCTGTTTTTCCAGCGTTTTGAGGCGTTTGTTCATTTCGCTCAAACGGTGGATATAAACGGCATTGCGCGCCCAGTCTTTGTAGCCCGACATCGGGAAAATACCGGCCAAATGCTGGCCGCTTTCGGTAATGCTGTGGGTAACGGATGTACCGCCGCCGATGGTGGTTTTATCGGCGATTTCGATGTGTCCGACCGTGCCGACGCCGCCGCCGATAATGCAATAATTGCCGATGGTGACGCTGCCGGAAATACCGGTTTTGGCGGCGATAACGGTGTGCGCACCGATTTTGCAGTTGTGGCCGATTTGGACTTGGTTGTCGATTTTGGTGCCGTTGCCGACGGTCGTGTCGCTCATTGCGCCACGGTCGATATTGGTGTTCGAACCGATTTCCACATCATCGCCCAGCGTGACTGCGCCGGTTTGCGGAATTTTAAACCATGAATCGCCGGCGAAGGCTAAGCCGAAACCGTCCGCGCCGATGACGGCGCCGCTGTGGATTTCGACACGGTTGCCCAAAGTGCAGCCGTAATAGATGACGGAGTTGGGATGCAACACGACTTCATCGCCCAACGTGCAATCGTGTTGAACAACGGCATTGGCCAAAATACGGCAGCCTTCGCCCAATACGGTATTCGCGCCGATATAGGCATTCGCGCCGATTTCGCAGCTTGCCGGCACTTTGGCACTGGCCTCGACAACGGCAGTCGGATGTACGCCACCCTGTGCTTTGACAATCGGCGAGAACAATCGTGCCACTTTGGCAAAATAAAGATAAGGGTCGGCAGCCACAATCAGGTTGCGGCCCGCAAATTCGTCCGCGGCTTTTGGCGACACAATCACTGCGCCTGCCTGACTGTCGTGCACTTCGGCTTTGTATTTCGGATTGGCCAAAAAGCTGATGTGTTCTGCCTGCGCCTGATCCAACGGACGGACGGCGGTAATGGCGATATCTTCGCCTTTCCATTCGCCGCCGAGTTGGGAAACGATTTGGGACAGGGTGTATGCTTGTGAAGTCATGATAATCTGCCGTCAAGATGTCAGGCCGTCTGAAAGATGCCGGTTTGGGTTTCAGACGGCCTTAGGTTTGTCTGTATGGTTACATTCGCTGCCGAGCAGGGTCAGTGTGCATTTAGGGCTTTGATAACGCTGTCGGTAATGTCGTAGCGGCCGTTGACGTAAATCACATCCTGCAAGATGAAGTCGTAACCTTCACGCTTGGCCAAATCGACGATGACGCGGTTGGCATTTTGCTGAAGCGCGGCGAATTCTTCATTGCGGCGCAAGTTGTAGTCTTCTGCCAACTCGGCCTGCTGCTTGCGGAATTTCTGTACCAGATTGCGCCATTTTTGGGTTTCCGCTTCCTTTTGGCTGTCGTTGAGCTTGTCGCCGCTCAGTTTTCGCTCCAAAGCCTCGCCTTCCTGTTGCAACTTTTGCAAGGCGGTTTGACGGCTTTTGAACTCTTTTTCCAAAGTCATCTGAATGTTTTGCGCCTGCTTGGATTCCTGATAAACGCGCTCGGTATTGATAAAACCGATTTTCTGCACGCCATCCGCCGCCGCTTGCGGCAACAGCACGAAACCCGGCAGGGCTACGGCGAGGACACGGAGGGTGTCGGCTATTTTACTCATAATAAAAATCCTTGCTTGAAAACAAACAGGCGGTTTGCAATAAGCTTGCCGCCAATCTGCCATGAGGCCGTCTGAAACGGACAAACCCGGTTTCAGACGGCCTAAACATCATCAGAATGTCGTACCGAGTTGGAATTGGAAGCGTTGGATTTCGTCGCCTTCTTTTTTCTTAATCGGATAAGCATAACTGAACTTCATCGGACCCAGCGGAGAGAGCCAAGTCACGGCAGCACCGGCAGAGTAACGCAATTCGTTTTTGAATGTCGATTTGTGCGTAGTGCCTACGCCATACACGTTTTGGAACGCGCCATTGGTGTAATAAGAATTGCTGCTGCTGTCATTGTAGGTTTTGTCGTCCCACACGCTGCCTGCATCGGCAAACAGGCTCAGACGGACAGTACGCGAGTCTTTAATACCCGGCATCGGGAAGAGCAACTCTGCGGAAACGTTGGCTTTTTTGTTACCGCCGTAGCTGATTTTTTCTCCGTATTCGTCATAGACTTTCGGGCCCAGCGTACCGCTTTCAAAGCCGCGGACAGAACCTAAGCCGCCGCCGTAGAAGTTTTCAAAGAACGGCATGGTTTTGGTTTTGCCGTAGCCGTTGCCATAACCGACTTCGCCACCCAGCATCAATGTGAAATCTTTGCTCAACGGGAAGAACCAAGTTTGGTTGTGGGTCAGAGTGTAGTATTGCAGGTCGCTGCCCGGCAAGGCGATTTCGCCGTTTACGCCGGTCAGGTAACCGCGGGTCGGCCACAAGGCATTGTCGGTTTTGTTGCGGCCCCAGCCGATGGTACCTTTGTACAACCAGCCTTTGAAGCTACCCACGCCGCTACCGTCGCCCTTACCGTATTGATTGATAAAGTCGGCATAGCGTTTAGGCGCGCCTTTGTAGGTGTTCACGGTCAAACGCTCTGCGGCCAAACCGAAGTTCACACGGTCATATTCGGTAACCGGAATACCGATACGCAAACCGCCGCCGAAAGTTGTGGTTTTATATTGTTTCGCGCTGGAAGAAGCTTTACGCGGGTCGTAAGTCTTACCATAAAGGTCGTAGCCCAAGCTTACGCCGTCAGGTGTGAAGTATGGGTCGGTAAACGACAATGAGCCGTTTACTGTGGTTTTACTGCGGGAAGCGCGCAGGGCAACGGATTTACCCGTACCGAACAGGTTGTCTTGAGCCACACCGGCAGACATTACCAAACCGGTATCCTGAACCCAACCTGCGCTCAAGTCGAGCGAGCCGGTAGAACGTTCGGTCAGGCTCATGTTCAGGTCAACTTGGTCGGGCGTATTGGCCACAGGAACCGCATCAAATTGAACGTTGTCGAAGTAGCCCAACAACTCAACGCGCTCTTTAGAACGTTGCAGTTTGGCAGAGTCGTAAGGCGCTGATTCCATTTGGCGCAACTCGCGGCGGATGACTTCGTCACGGGTTTTGTTGTTGCCGGTAATGTTGATTTCGTTTACATAGATTTTGCGGCCCGGTTGAACGGTCAGCACAAAATCAACAGTATGCGTTTCGGCATTTGGAATCGGTTGGACATTGATTTCGCTGAATGCGTAACCTGCCTGACCCATGCGGTTTTGGATGGCTTCGAGCGAATTGGACATTTGCGCGCGCTCGTACCATTTGCCCGGCTTCATGGTCAGCAGTTTTTCCAAATCTTCTTTCGGCACTTCCAGCGTATCGCCTTCGATGCGTACATTGCCCCAACGGAAGCGGTCGCCTTCGCTGACGGTTACTTTAATGGTTTGCTTGGTTTTGTCTTCGTTGGTTTGGATATCGGTATCCAAAATACGGAAGTTGAAGTAGCCGTTGTTTTGGTAGTAATTGGTAATTTTTTCCATGTCCTGAGCAAATTTTTGCTCATTGAACTGGTTGCTCTTGGTAATCCAAGTCCACATGCCGCCTTCGCTCAGGGACATTTGTTTCAGCAGGCGGCGGTCGGAATAAACTTCGTTGCCTTCAAAGGAAATATCGGTAATCTTGGTAGATTTGCCCTCTTCGATGGCGATATCAATAGATACGCGGTTACGGGCGAGTTTGGTTACAGTCGGAGTGATTTGGACAGACTGTTTGCCTCGGCTCAAATACTCTTCTTTCAAACCGGCAACGGCTTGGTTCAGCGTTGCTTGGTTGAAGTATTGGGATTGCGCCAAACCGAAGGCTTCAAGGTTTTTCTTGATGGCATCGTTTTGCAGCATTTTCGCGCCGGTAATATTGAGCGAGCTGATGGTCGGACGCTCAATCACGGTCAGCAGGACTTGATTGTCCATGGTTTCGACGCGTACGTCGTCAAAGAAACCGGTTGCATAGAGTTTTTTGATGATTTCTTCACTGCGTGCATCATTGAAATTATCACCGACTTTAACGGGCAGGTAGTTGAAGACGGTACTCGGCTCGGTGCGTTGCAGGCCTTCGACGCGGATGTCCTGAATGGTAAAGTCAGCCAATGCCATTGGCGACAGGCTCAATACCATTAAAGCGGAAGCAATCTGGTTCAGTTTCATAAATTATCCAAACAAACGGTTGATGTCATTAAAGAAAGCCACAGCCATCATCAAAAGCATGGCTGCCAGTCCGAAGCGCAGGCCGACTGCCTGTATGCGCTCGCTCAAAGGCTTTCCGCGTATCCATTCGGCGGTATAGAAAACCAAATGTCCGCCGTCTAAAACGGGTATGGGCAAAAGGTTCAACACGCCTAAGCTGATGCTGACCAAGGCCAGAAATTCGAGGTAGCTCTGCAATCCGAGTTTGGCGGACTGTCCGGCGACATCGGCAATGGTCAGGGGACCGGAAATATGGTTCAAAGAGGCATTGCCTGTAACCAGTTTTCCGAAAAATTTGAGGGTCGTCCACGAATAGTTGACGGTTTTGTTCCAACCCAATTCAAAGGCTTGGGCAACGGAAGGCGTATAACGGTAGCGGATGGTTTTATCCCACTCTTTATCCGCCTGAGCGGCAAGCCCTGCTCTACCCACCAGCACGCCTGCCGACTGCTCGACGCTGTCCGGTCGGATAGCGGTCGCCAGTATTTTGCCGTCGCGCTCGTAAGTCAGCTCGATTCGTTTACCGGGGCTGGCGCGGAAGAGTTCCGTCCATGCCTGCCAGCTCTCGATGGGCTTCCCATCGGCGGTCAGCAGTTTGTCGTTTTCCTTCAAACCTGCTTTTTCGGCCGGACTATTGGCCAAGACTTTGCCGATGCGGTTAGTAATTCTAAAAGGCAAAAGGCCGATGTTGCCTTGGCTTTTCGCAACTTTACCTGCTTCAGGCGTGCCGGCGGCATCAATTATGCGGATGGCTTGGGTATTTGAGGCCGTCTGAACAGCAACTTTTACAGGGCCGGCTTCAAGGTTCAGCACCATCTCGGTTTGCGCATCACTCCAGTCTTTTACGGAGATTCCGTTGACCGATACAATCTTATCGCCTGCCTGAAAACCTGCTTTGGCGGCAATACTGCTAGGCTCAACCATGCCGACATAGGGGCGCAACTCAGTTACGCCGAAGGAAAAGCTCAAACCATAAAGCAAAACGGCCAAAATCAAATTGGTCAAAGGGCCGGCGGCGACAATGGCGATGCGCTTGGCCGGATGCTGCTTGTCAAAGGCGTACGGCAAATCTGCCTCTGCCACCTCTCCTTCGCGCGTATCGACCATTTTAACGTAACCGCCCAGCGGAATCGGGGCAAGACACCACTCGGTATCGCCGCGTTTTCGGGTGAAAAAGGGCTTACCAAAGCCGACGGAAAAGCGCACGACTTTAACGCCGCACCAGTGGGCAACAATATAGTGTCCGAACTCATGCAGGCTGACCAAAATCAGAATGGCGACGATAAAGGCTAAAAAGGTTTGCAAAAAAATCCCCCTGAGTGGAATGTGATAATCAACGGATAAGGCCGTCTGAAAACCGATTATAAAGGCAGTTGTTCCATTTTGTCTGCCTAAATGCCAAGCGGTTGACGTTTCAGACGGCCTGTCATTGAAGCTTTATTGTTTGCCGATAAAGGCTTCTGCCTGTCTACGTGTTTGCGCGTCTTGCGCCAGCAGGCCTTCGATATCGTGACGGCCGTCTGAAAAATTTTGGGCAAGGCAGTGGGCAACGACTTTGGCAATATCGGTAAACTTGATGCGTTTATCTAAAAAAGCGGCCACGGCAACTTCGTTGGCGGCGTTCAGCACGCAAGGCGCGGCGCCGCCTGCATTCATGGCCTGATAGGCAAGTTTCAGGCATGGAAAACGGTCAAAGTCAGGTTTTTGGAAGGTCAATGCGGACAATGCGCCGAAATCCAGCTCGCCCACGCCAGAGTCGATACGTTCGGGCAGGCCCAAGCAATAAGCAATCGGCGTACGCATATCGGGATTACCCAACTGCGCCAATACCGAACCATCGCGATAACGCACCATGCTGTGTATCACGGATTGTGGATGGATGACGACTTCCAGTTTTTCCGGCGGACAGTTAAACAACCAATGCGCCTCAATCAACTCCAAGCCCTTATTCATCATTGATGCGGAATCGACGGAAATCTTGCGGCCCATGCTCCAATTCGGATGCTTGACCGCCTGTTCGGGCGTAATGCTGTCAAATGTACTTAAATCAGTGTTAAGGAAAGGACCGCCCGATGCAGTCAGGATAATCGAATTGATACCGTGCTCATTTAGACGGCCTGTGTAATCCCTTGGCAATACTTGGAAGATGGCATTGTGTTCACTGTCAATCGGCAAGACGGTAGCGCCGTTTTGACGGGCGGTTTCCATAAACAATGCACCGGAAACCACCAGTGTTTCTTTGTTTGCCAGATAAATGGTTTTGCCTTTTTTAGCGGCGGCCAAAGCCGACGGCAAGCCGGCCGCGCCGACAATGGCACACATTACGCCGCTGACTTCATCGGCAGAGGCGACATCAATCAGGGCTTGAGAACCATATAAAACCTGCGTACTGATGCCTTCTTGCTTGAGTTTCTTTTCCAGCTCGGCCGCATGGCCGGCATCGCCGATAACGGCATATTCCGGACGGAACTGTTTGCATTGCGCCGCCAGCTTGTCCACCTGCCTATGCCCTGCCAGCGCGAACACGCGGAATTTTTCGGGATGGCGGGAAACAACGTCTAAAGTGCTTTCGCCTATGCTGCCGGTACTGCCTAATATGGTCAGAACTTGTTGTGTCATGGTGTGTTCTTTGTGTGCTGTGCAAACGGTATTCATTGTGTTTGAAATAGATTTCTTTGCCGTTTCCAATTTTCAGACGGCCTTTTACCTCCCGGCTAAACAGGCCGTCTGAAAGAATTACTCAATGCCGTATTCGATGGTAACAACCAGTCGGACTTGTTTGCCGACGGTACTTTTATCGTAAGAACCGCCGTATTCGTCATCCTCGCTGCTGCCGGTGTCGGCATAGATGTTGAACGATCCTTGCGAAGCAGAACGCATGGCGCCCACTTTGCCACCGCCGGTTTTGGCAAATTCGGCCGCGCGTTTCTGCGCATCCTCAGTCGCCTGCGTAATCAAATCGCGTTTGATGGTTTCCAAATTGCCCAGCAAATATTGCGGATTGTCGAAGCGGATAAATTCGTTTTGCGCACGGAAATTCAAAATGGCGCGCTGGGCGGCTTGGATTTTGTCCAGTTTTTTGGTGTTGACCACAATATTGAGGTCGCCGTCGTAGCCGTTGGGCGTGCGGGTTACGTTGCCCAGTTCGTCTCGGGTTTCATTGAAAACGCGCGACACTTCGGGCAGGCCCACTTTCATTTCAGCCGCCGCAAAGCCTTGCTCACCCAAAAACTTAGACAGCTTCTTGCGTCTTGCCGTCAGCAAATCCAAAACTTCCTGATAGCTCTCGCCGTGCGCATTTACGCCCGTATTCCACGTCGCGCTGTCGGATTGGAAGTTTTTCTCCGCCAAACCTTTTACGGTAATCGTCCCCGGCTGACGCAGATTCTTAAACTGCACACCCAAAATAAACGCCGCAGCCATCAATCCCAGTGCCAACAATACGCCCAAGATTGATAAAGATGAAATCTGTTTTTGTTCGGACATAATCAGCTTCCTCAACCACGTCAGACAGGCGGTTTAAAACAAATATACAAAGGCGGCATAAATGCTGATAACGGCAATCAGGCTGTCCACACGGTCGAACACGCCGCCGTGTCCCGGCAACAGATTACTGCTGTCTTTGATACCAGCCGCACGTTTGAGCCAGCTTTCCAGCAAATCGCCGCACACGCTGACAATGGTCAGAATCAAGCCGATCAAAATAGTTTTTAACCAACCGGCTTCAAAAGCCAGCCAACCGGCTTTCCATACGATGGTCATGTACACGGCAACGCATAATGCGCCGCCGATCGCACCTTCCCAGCTTTTACCCGGGCTGATGGTCGGCGCAATTTTGCGCTTGCCAAACGACTTGCCGCAGAAATACGCGCCAATATCGGCCACCCAAACCAAACCCATAATTGCCAATAAAGACAGCGCGTCTTCAGGCTGAGGGCGCAGGTAAACCAGTGCGAACCAAAACGGCATCACCAACAACCAACCGACCGTGTAAGCCTGCCAGCCGCCGTTCAACTTCCATTTCGCCTTCAGCCACCAAGGCATGACAATCAGCCAAAACGCCAATACGACATACCAAACCAAATCAGGCAACTGCCAACCGCCGGCATAGGCAATCACGCCAAACACCAGCGTTGAAGCCAAATAATGATTGATTTTCAGCTTGTCCAAGCCGCTCATGCGGGCATATTCCCACAAAGTCAGCATGGCAATCAGGCCGCAAAACGCCGCCCACAGCCACATAGGTGCATAAAATAGCATACCCAGCATCAGCGGCAAGAGCCACAGCGCCGTCAAAATCCGTTGTTTCAACATAGTTCTCAACCCCGTTGCTGCTCAACCGGCAGCTGTTCGGAAGTCCGCCCGAAGCGGCGCTCCCGTTTTTGGAACGAAGCAATCGCCTCGTTCAGCGATTTCTCATTAAAATCAGGCCACAGCGTATCCGTAAAATACAATTCCGCGTACGCCATCTGCCACAGCAGGAAATTACTGATGCGCGTCTCGCCGCCGGTGCGGATAAACAAATCCGGCTCGGGTGCATCGCCCAACATCAAATAACGCGACAACGCCTCTTCCGTAATCTCAGTTGCACCCTCGGCAATCAACTGATTTGCCGCCTGCAAAATATCCCAGCGGCCGCCATAATCGGCGGCAATGCTCAAAGTCAAACCGGTATTGTTTGCCGTCAACGCCTCTGCCGCCTCAATCCCCTTCAGGATTTCAGCATTAAACCGCTCACGGCTGCCGATGACTCTCAAGCGCATATTGTTATCGTGCAAACGGCGCACCTGCTTTTGCAAAGCCTGCAAAAACAGCCCCATCAGAAAAGAAACCTCTTCCTCGGGGCGTCGCCAGTTTTCAGTCGAAAAAGCAAACACGGTCAAATACCGCACACCCAGTTCAGCACAATGCTTCACCATGTTCTCCAGCGCATCCAAGCCGCGCTTATGCCCCATCACACGGGGAAGAAAACGCTTCTTTGCCCAACGTCCGTTGCCGTCCATAATCACAGCAATATGTCGGGGGATGGCAGAGTGTTCCAAAATCGTCTGCGTACTGCTTTTCATGTCTGCCTTTCAGGGAGCAAACCGTCCAAAGGCCGTCTGAACGGTTTGCACACAGAATTAAATCGCCATCAAATCTTCTTCTTTGGCAGCCAAGAGCTTGTCTGCCTCAGCAATGTATTTGTCGGTCAACTTCTGAACCGCTTCCTCGCCACGACGTGCTTCATCTTCAGAAATCTCTTTGTCTTTCAACAGTTTTTTGATGTGGTCGTTTGCATCACGGCGTACATTGCGGATAGACACACGGCCTTCTTCTGCCTCACCGCGTACCACTTTAATCAAATCTTTACGGCGTTCCTCAGTCAACATAGGCATAGGGACACGGATCAAATCGCCGACAGAAGCAGGGTTCAGGCCCAAGTTGGAATCACGGATCGCTTTCTCGACTTTTGCAGCCATATTGCTCTCGAACGGTTTCACACCAATCGTACGCGCATCCAAAAGCGTTACGTTTGCCACTTGGCTCACAGGCACCATGCTGCCCCAGTATTCCACTTCCACTTGGTCAAGCAGGCCGGTATGCGCACGGCCGGTACGCACCTTAGCCAAGTTTTCTTTCAACACTTCCAGAGAACGCTGCATTTTGCCTTCAGCTGTCTTTTGAATATCATTAATCATCTTATACTTTCAATTTCATAGGAATAAAACAGGATTAACCGAGAATAGTACCGTTAAACCGCCCTCACGACAAGGCTTTACGCCCCAACAGCCTTGTTTTCTAATCGATATTTAACATCAAACAAAATAAAGGCCGTCTGAAAATCTTTCAGACAGCCTTTCCCTTATTCAAATCCTACTCTCTATTCCGCTCATTCCAAAAGTAACGCCATACGAAGCATGGGAAGGCAAAAATCAGGTAGAGGCAGACAACGGTCGCGTAAAACTCCCAGTCTTGGGCATGTACGGCTCCGGCGCGTGATTCAAGGATATAGGCGAGAATCGCGGTAAGTAGGAAGCCTGCCAGCAATTCGATCAAGTGATGGCCGATGTGTTTGCGTTTCAGGGTGATGATGCCGAAGAATTTGGTGGTAATAAATGGTGCGTTGGCAAAGATAAGTGCCAACAGCAAAAGAATGTACATGGATGCGGTCATGATGGTCTTTCTATTTTCAGACGGCCTGTGTGTGATTTTAACATGTTAAATGGGCATTCTTGCCCATCATTATCCGTGGAATATTCAATATCTTGATGATACCTGCTAGATGATTGTTCAAAGGATTGAGGCCGTCTGAACTTTGGGTATATTTCACCCGAATGCGAATCCTAACAAAAACGGCGACTTTGGAACAGCCGCCGTTGGTTTTGTTTGAAGCTTACAGGGTATTTATCAATGCTTTGGCACACCAGTCGATAACGGTTTGCGGCATGATACCCCACAGGAGCAGCAAGAAGGCATTGACCGTCAGAACAAATTTAGCGGCATAGTTACTGCCGACCGGCTGGTCATGGTCAGGCGCATCGAAGTAGATGACTTTGACCACGCGCAGGTAGTAGAACGCACCAATCAGCGACATGATGACGGCAAATACGGACAACCAAACATGGCCTTGTTTCAAGAGTGCCATAATTACGCCGAATTTGGCGTAAAAACCCATCAGCGGTGGAATACCCGCCATGGAGAACATAGACAGCAACATCAGGAAGGCAAACCATGCATGGCGTTGGTTAAGGCCTGCGAGGTCTTTGATGTTTTCACATTCAATGTCTTTGGTGGACAATACCATCAAAACGCCGAAGCTGACTGCCGCCATCAAAGCATAGGTAATGGCGTAATACAAACCTGCAGTAAAGCCGACTGCGCCTGCCATAAACGCCAACAGGATAAAACCCATGTGCGATACGGTAGAATAGGCAAGCATACGTTTGATATTGGTTTGCATGATGGCGGCAAGGTTACCGACCACCAAAGAAGCAACGGCAAGGATGGCCAACATCGGCGCCCAGTCTGAATGTATGGTACCCATACCGGTAACAAGGATACGGAACGCAAAGACGACAGCGGCAATTTTCGGAGCCGTACCCACAAAGGCGGTAACAGAGGTTGGCGCGCCATCGTACACATCGGGTACCCACATATGGAATGGCACCGCACCCAATTTAAATGCAATGGCGACCACAATAAACACCATACCCAATTTCAACAACCATTCATTGGCCTGCTCATTGAAAGCAGAAGCCAAGACGGAAGCAAAATCAAGAGAACCGGTGGCGCCATAAACCATGGAAATACCATAAAGCAGCAAGCCGGAGGCCAACGCGCCCAATACGAAGTATTTCAGTGCGGCCTCGGCAGAGCGGCCGGAATCGCGGCGCAGGGCAATCATGGCGTACAGCGACAAAGACAACAATTCCAAACCGATATACGCAGTCAGGAAATGTGCCGAGCTGACCATGACGCTCATACCCAACAGGGCAAACAATGACAGGGTGTAAAACTCGCCTTTAAAGATTTGGCGGTCTTCGTTGTACGGTTTACTGTAAATAAACAGACCAAACGTCAGTGCATACAGCACCAGTTTTGCCAAACGGGACATGCCGTCTGCAATATACATACCGTGAAAGGCATCGACACTGCCCTGCTCCCATACCGCCAATTGGGTGATGGTCACGATGATGACCGTTCCCAAACTCATCAGATGGGTCAGATAGCGGTTTTTATCGCAAATCCACAAGTCTGCCAGCAATACGACACCCAATAGCGCAAGCAGCACGATTTCGGGCATGGCGGGCATTAAATTCAAATCAGACCAGTTCATTTACACACCTCAAATCTTGCTTTGTGCCACATGGGCAATCAAATCGTTTGCCGCTTGATGCACCACTTCGATAAACGCTTGCGGATACAGACCCATGCCCAATACAGCAACCGCCAAAATTGCCAAAATCGCAAATTCGCGGCAATTGATGTCTTTCATTTCGGCAACGTGCGGATTGTGGATCGCACCAAAAATAACGCGTTTGTACATCCACAGGGTATAAGACGCACCGTAAATCAGAGTCATAGCAGCCAACGCACCTACCCAGAAATTCACTTTAACCGCGCCCATAATCACCATAAACTCGCCCACGAAGCCGGAAGTCGCAGGCAGACCGGCATTAGCCATACCGAACAACATCATAAACGCCGCAAACTTAGGCATCACATTGACCACGCCGCCATAGTCGGCAATATTGCGAGTATGCAGGCGGTCGTACATCACACCGATACACATAAACATCGCGGCAGACACAAAACCGTGGGAAATCATTTGAATGATTGCACCTTTCAATGCCCAGTCATTCAATTGGCCGTTCACAAACAGGAACATACCCAAAGTGACAAAACCCATATGGCTGATGGAAGAGTACGCCACCAGTTTTTTCATATCGGTTTGCACCAAAGCCACCATACCGATGTAAATCACGGCAATCAGGCTCAATACGATGATCACGGGGGCAAAATAGCGTGCCGCATCCGGCATAATCGGCAGGATAAAGCGCAAGAAACCATATGCACCCAGTTTCAGCGTAATTGCCGCCAATACCATCGAACCGCCGGTCGGCGCTTCAACGTGGGCATCCGGCAACCAAGTGTGCACAGGGAACATCGGCACTTTTACAGCGAATGACAGGAAGAACGCCACAAACAAAAGCTGTTGTACGCCCAATGGAATCTGTTTGATGTTTTGGAAATCAACAATAGAGAAGCTGCCTGTCTGATAGTACAGGTAAACCATGGCAACCAGCATCAAGAGCGAACCCATCAGCGTATAGAGGAACAGCTTGACCGACGCATAGACGCGGCGCGGGCCGCCCCATACACCGATAATCAGGTACAGCGGAATCAGCATACCCTCGAAGAACACATAAAACAGAATCGCATCCTGCGCGGCAAACGCACCATTAATCAAACCCGACATGATCAGGAATGCCGCCATATACTGCGCCGGACGTTTCTGAATGACTTCCCAACCGGCCAATACCACCAACAGCGTAATAAACGCATTCAAGATGATAAAGAGCACTGAAATACCGTCTACACCCAACTGGTAGTTGATTTTCAGAAGCGGAATCCACTCGTGGAACTCGGTAAACTGATAGCCGCCACTCAAACGGTCAAAACCGGTAAACAGGGGCAGCGTTACCAAGAAACCGGCAAGCGCACCCATGAAGGCAAGCACACGCGCCAGCGGCGCACGGCTGTCTTTACCGGTCGCCAAAACCAGCACACCTGCGGCGATGGGTATCCATATTGCCAAGCTGAGTAGGTAGTTGGAAAACATAGTGGTTAACCTGTGGTTAAAATAAAAAATATAGTTGTATGGGTTGGTTTTCAGACACCATTTCAGGAGGCCGTCTGAAAAAGATTGTGTATTTTGTATATGGCAAAATCAAGAAAAACGTATATCTACCGTTATTCTTTTATTCCATAACCGCCTAAAACCTTCTTTTCAGACGGCCTCTTCCATATTTTTCTTGTCAAAACCATTATCCGAAGATTTTGACTACGCTCCGTCGGTACGGTTGGTGTCCATCTCAAGTTTAATGAACGCATCAATCATGCTGCGCCAAACTGCTTCTGCTACTTCGGGCGACAAACCCGCCTTTTCGGCATAAGCGCGGCGAGAGGCAATCACTTGAGCCACCCGTTCGGGCGCGGAAACCGCCTGCACATCGTTTTTAGGTTTCAGACGACCAGCCTGCCGTACCAATTTCTGCCGGCGGGCGAGTAATTCGATTAATCCCTTATCCAAACCATCGATGGCTTCACGGACTTCGTCCAGGGTTTGCGGTAATTTGTCTTCAATCATTGTTGCTCAAATTTTCTTTTTCAGACGGCCCTATACACAAACTATAAACAGGCCGTCTGAAATCCTGCTTTTATCGGAACAATCCCCAGAAGGTCATGCCGAGCAGTACCAATACGCCGAATACCATAGCGGCGGCATAGGTATAGATGAAGCCGGTTTGGACTTTGCGTACCTGCGCGGCAATCGCGCCGACCAGTTTGGCAGAGCCGTTGACGATACCGTTGTCGATAATAGCGGTATCGCCGACTTTCCAGAAGAAAGTACCCAATGCGCGCGTGCCTTTGGCGAAAACATTGAAATACAGGGCGTCGAGGTAGTATTTGTTTTCAAACAAAACGTAAATCGGACGGAACGCCTGTGCAATTTTCGCAGGCAGGTGCGGCAGTTTGACGTACAAGAGCCATGCGCTCAACACGCCTGCGATAGCAAGGTAGAGTACAGGCGAATGCAGGCTGTGCGACACCATTGCCAATGCGCCGTGGAACTCTTCCTTCATGATGTGCAT
Organism: Neisseria subflava; assembly: GCF_003044935.1. Taxonomy (NCBI): domain Bacteria; kingdom Pseudomonadati; phylum Pseudomonadota; class Betaproteobacteria; order Neisseriales; family Neisseriaceae; genus Neisseria; species Neisseria subflava. The sequence continues at coordinate 351,096 of NZ_POXP01000002.1, forward strand.
GGTTGGATGCGCGTCGGTATTGACGAAAATCACGTCTTTGAAGAAATCGCCGTAAAGCATAGGCTCGATGGCAACATAGCCGATGATGACGGACGGAATGGCAAGCAGAATCAGCGGCAGGGTAACGACCAGCGGGCTTTCGTGCGGATTGTCGTTTTTGCCCAAGCCGTGATGTTCTTCGCCATGATGATCGTCATAATGCTCAGGCAGGCTGCGCCATTTCTCTTCGCCGTGGAACACCATAAAGTATTGGCGGAACGCGTAAAACGCGGTAACGAACACGCTGGCGAGGACGGCAAAATAAGCAAAGCCGCTGCCCGGCAGGGTGCTGTATTTCGCCGCTTCGATAATCGAATCTTTGGAGTAGAAGCCGGAGAAGAACGGCGTACCGATCAGCGACAAGTTACCGACCAGCATGGTCAGCCAAGTAATCGGCATGTATTTTTTCAGATTGCCCATGTGGCGCATGTCTTGGTCGTGGTGCATACCGATAATGGCGCTACCCGCCGCCAAGAACAGCAAGGCCTTAAAGAAGGCGTGGGTCATGACGTGGAACATCGCCACAGAATAGGCGGACGCGCCCAGAGCCACGGTCATATAACCCAGTTGCGACAGGGTGGAATACGCAACCACGCGCTTGATGTCGTTTTGAATTACGCCCAAGAAACCCATAAACAGGGCGGTAATCGCGCCAATCACCATAATCACCGACAGCGCAGTGCTGCTCATTTCGTAAATCGGCGACATGCGCGACACCATGAACAGACCCGCCGTAACCATCGTAGCGGCGTGAATCAATGCAGAAATCGGTGTCGGGCCTTCCATCGAATCAGGCAGCCAAACGTGCAGCGGGAACTGCGCCGATTTACCCATCGCACCCACAAACAGGAGCAAACAGGTTACAGTAATCAAAGACCATTCCACACCGGGGAACAGTTGGATAGTGGCCGTCTGAACATTAGGCAGATAAGCGAATACATCTTGATAGCGCAGGCTGCCGCCGAAATAGGCAAGCACCAAGCCGATACCGAGCAAAAAACCGAAGTCGCCGACACGGTTGATCAAAAAGGCTTTCAGGTTGGCAAATGTTGCGCTCGGACGTTTGAAATAGAAACCGATCAAGAGATACGACACCAAGCCCACAGCCTCCCAGCCGAAGAAGAGCTGGATGAAATTGTTGCTCATAATCAGCATCAACATGCTGAAAGTAAACAAAGAAATATAGCTGAAGAAGCGTTGGTAGCCGACTTTTTCATCGTGCATATAGCCGATGGTATAGATATGCACCATCAACGACACGCCGGTGACCACGACCATCATCATCGCCGTCATCGTATCGACCAAGAAGCCGACGGAGAAATCCAAGCCGCCCATTGTCAGCCAGGTATAAACGTTCTCGTCAAACTTGGTACGGCTGCCATTGAGGAATCCCCACAGCACATAAGCCGACAGCAAGGCGGACACCGCCACACCGAGTATTGTTACGGTATGCGCGCTGGCACGTCCGATTTTATTGCCGAACAAACCTGCAATCAGCGAGCCTGCCAAAGGCACAAGGGCAATTACCAAATATAAAGTCATGTCGTTCATGATTACCCTTTCAACTCATCCAAATCGGCAACGTTGATTGTTTTTCTGTTACGGTACACCAGCACCATAATCGCCAAACCGATGGCGGATTCAGCAGCGGCAACGGTCAATACGAAGAATACGAAAATCTGTCCGGCAGTATCGCCCAAATATTGGGAGAAAGCGATAAAGTTGAAGTTCACCGCCAAGAGCATCAGCTCGATGGACATCAGCAATACCAGCACGTTTTTGCGGTTCATAAAGATACCCATTGCGCTGATACCGAACAGGAGCGCACCCAATACCAGATAATGTGTCAAGGTAATCATGCTTTGCCCTCCCCTTCCGGCTTGAGGCCGTCTGAAACTTCGCTTTCTTCGGCAGATTCGACTTGCGGTTTGACCGCTTCCATTTTCACCAGACGCATACGGCCTTGATCGGCGCGTACTTTGACTTGGTCTGCAGGATCCATACGTTTCGGATTGAAAGTTTTGCGGTGAACCAGTGCAATCGCGGCTACCATACCCAACAGCAGCAATACCGCCGCCAACTCAAACGGCAACAGGTAGTCAGTATAAATACGGCTGCCCAAATCGCGGATATTGTTGTAATCGGCCGGAATGTCTTTCATCAGACCAAATGCGGCTAGGTCGGTTTTCGGGTTGACCAAAATCAGGATCAGGGCAACCGCCAACAATGTGCCGACCACACCGGCAACAGGCGCATGACGCCAGAAACCGGCGCGCATGGCTTCGATGTCGATGTTCAACATCATCACGACGAACAGGAACAACACCATCACGGCGCCGACGTAAACCACCACCAGCGTTACGCCCAAGAATTCGGCCTGCATCAGCATCCAAATCATCGCGCTCACGCAGAAGGTCAGCACCAAATGCAAAGCGGCGTGCACAGGGTTTTTAGCGGTAACGGTACGAACCGCACCGTACAAAACGATGGCGGCAAGGATATAGAACAGAATCGCGGAAAAAGTCATTCGTCTGCTCCTTAACGATACGGCGCGTCAGCGGCTTTGCGTTTGGCGATTTCGGGTTCGTATTTGTCGCCAATGGCCAAAAGAATCGGCTTGGTCATGTGCAAGTCGCCCTTTTTCTCGCCGTGGTATTCAAAAATATGGGTTTCCACAATCGCATCGGTCGGGCAGGCCTCTTCGCAGAAACCGCAGAAGATGCACTTGGTCAGGTCGATGTCGTAACGCTTGGTGCGGCGGGTGCCGTCTTCGCGTTCTTCCGATTCAATGTTAATCGCCATTGCCGGACAAACTGCCTCGCACAATTTACACGCAATACAGCGCTCTTCGCCGTTCGGATAACGGCGTTGCGCGTGCAGGCCGCGGAAACGCACGGATTGCGGCGTTTTCTCTTCGGGGAAATAAATTGTGTCTTTGCGGGCAAAAAAGTTTTTGAGCGTTACGCCCAAGCCTTTTACCAATTCGCCAAGCAGAAAGGTTTTTACTAAGTTAGCCATATTATGTTCCCTCAAAACAGGGATTTCGTTAGGTATTCAAAATCGCTTTGTTCAGACGGCCTCAAGATGCCGTCTGAAACTTATTTCCACAAATTCAGCGGTGAAATCATCCACACGCCCAAAATCACGATGTAGGCGAAGCCGATCGGAATCAGCACTTTCCAGCCCAAACGCATGATTTGGTCGTAACGGTAGCGTGGGAAGGTTGCACGGATCCACAGATACCAGTACAGCACCGCCGCCATTTTCACGAACATCCAAAATGCAGAAGGCGTACCGATAAAGCCCCAGCTTTGCGGGAACGGAGACAACCAGCCGCCGAGGAACATCAGCGATGTCAACGCGGCAATCAGAATCATGAAAATGTATTCGGCAAGGAAGAACAGCGCGAATGCGAAGCCGGAGTATTCAACGTGGTGACCGGCAACGATTTCGGACTCGCCCTCTGCTACGTCAAACGGTGCGCGGTTGGTTTCGGCAACGGCGGAAATCAGATAGACGATGAAGATAGGGAAAAGCGGCAGCCAGTTCCAAGAGAATACCGAACCGCCGGCAATACCTTTGGCTTGTGCGGCAACGATGTCGGAGAAGTTCATGCTGCCCGACACCATCACGACGCACACCAGCGCGGCACTCATGGCAATCTCGTAGGAAATGCTTTGCGCGGAAGCACGCATTGCGCCCAAGAACGAATATTTGGAGTTGGAAGCCCAGCCCGCGATGATCACGCCGTAAACCGACAGCGAGGTAATCATCAGGATGTACAAAAGGCCGATATTGATGTTGGTCAGCACCCATTCTTCGTTGAACGGAATCACTGCCCATGCCGCAAAAGACGGAGCAAGCGACATAATCGGGCCGATGTAGAATAAGGCTTTGTTTGACAGCTTCGGACGGGTTACCTCTTTAAACAAGAGTTTGAACACGTCGGCAAACGGCTGAATTAGACCCCACGGGCCGGTCACGTTCGGGCCGACGCGAAGCTGCATAAAGCCGATGACTTTACGTTCGAAATACGTCAGGTAGGCAACGGTCAGAATCAGCGGAATCAGGATAATCACAATTTTGACGATGACGGATACCACCAAACCTACGGTGATACCCAAATCGCCCAGACCGAGCGTTGCGGCAAAGAGGTTTTGGAACCATTCTTGCATGATCAAGCTCCCGCCAGTTCAATAGTGTCCATCAACGCACCCAGCGCGGCATTTTCGGTATGCAGCGGCAGATGCACCACGTTTTCAGGCAAACCGGCATCGGCTTTGACAGCAACCGATACGCTTGCGCCGTTTTGTTTGGCGACAGCGGTTTGTCCGTCTTGCAGGCCCAAGCGTGCCAAAGTGTTTGGATTTACACGCGCAGCAGGCACGGCGGCATGGCTGGTTTCTTGCAACGGTGCGGAACGGCGTACGATAGAATCAGTGTGATAAATACCGACGCCGCCGACACGGACGAGGCGGTCTGAGGCCGTCTGAATGCCCTCCTCTGTCCATGTGCTGCGGTTGTCCAGTTTGGACGGCAGACTTTCTACATCCAGCGCATCTTTCAGAATCGCAGCGGTATCGTGGTATTCAAAACCTTTCAGGTCAAACAGGTTGCCCAATACGCGCAACACTTTCCACATCGGACGCGAATCGCCGAAGCCTTGTACCACGCCGTGGAAAGATTGCAGACGGCCTTCCATATTGATGAAGCTGCCTGATGTTTCGGTAAACGGCGCAATCGGCAACAATACGTCGCACACGTCCAGCAGCGTTTCGCTGACAAACGGTGTAAACGCCATCACGCTTTTCGCCTGTTTCAACGCGGCTACGGCTTTTGCGCCGTCCGCCGTATCGATTTCAGGCTCGACGTTGAGCAACAAGACTGCCTGTTTCGGCGCGTTTGCCATTTCGGTAACGCTCTCACCGGAGTTTACATTCAAAACATCCGCACCAACGCTGTTGGCGGCTTGCGGCAAAATGCCCAGCACTGCGCCGGTCGCGTCTGCCAGCTCTTGCGCGGCGGCATAAATGGCGGCGTAATCAGGATGGTTTTGCACTTCCGCGCCCAAAATCACCGCTGCTTTTTCAGCGTTTTTCAGGCTGGCGGTAACGGCGTGTTCCGCATTAACAGACAGGTTTTTCAGACGGCCTGCCCACTCGTCGGGATGTGCGGCTTCTTGAGACAGAAGCGGCATAAACAATTCTTCTTTACTGCTGGACAATACGCTCAAGGCCATACGGTCTTTGGCGGCGCGGCGCAGGCGGGCGGTCAGGAGCGGCTGTTCTTTGCGCAAGTTCGCGCCGACTACCAATACGGCATCGTTGTCAGCCAAAGATTCAATGCTTTGTCCCAACCATTGCGCACCTTTAAGGCCGTCTGAAAGACGTTTGTCTTGTTGGCGCAAACGGGTGGCAAAGTTTTTAACACCCAAGCCGTCGGCAAGTTTTTTGGCCAGATACAGCTCTTCAACCGTATTCATCGGGTTCGCCCAAATGCCGACTTGGTTTTGGTTGCCGTCTTTGGCGATACATTCAATCGCGCTGCGGACATATTCCAGTGCGGTTTTCCAATCTACGTCCATCCACTCGCCGCCCTGTTTGATTTTCGGGTTTTTCAGACGGCTTTCGTGATACAGGCCTTCGTAGGCGAAACGGTCGCGGTCGGACAGCCAGCATTCGTTGATGGCTTCGTTTTCCAGCGGCAACACACGGCGGACGGTATGGTCTTTGGTTTGCACAATCAGGTTGCTGCCCAAAGCATCATGGGCAGAAACGGATTTGCGGCGGTTCAATTCCCAAGTACGCGCGTTGAAGCGGAACGGTTTGCTGGTCAATGCGCCGACAGGACACAAATCGATGACGTTGCCTGACAATTCGGTTTCCACTGCTTTGCCGATAAAAGGCATGATCTCGGAGTGTTCACCGCGGTTGGCCATGGCGATTTCTTGCACGCCGGCGATTTCTTCAGTGAAACGGACGCAACGGGTACAGTGGATACAACGGCTCATTTCCTCGGCGGAAACCAAAGGACCCATATCCTTGCCGACGACGGAACGTTTTTCTTCGGTATAACGGCTGGTGGTTTTGCCGTAGCCCATCGCCAAATCCTGCAACTGGCATTCGCCACCTTGGTCACAGGTCGGACAATCAAGCGGATGGTTGATGAGCAGGAACTCCATCACGCCTTCTTGCGCCTCTCGGGCTTTTGCCGAATGCGTACGCACAATCATGCCGTCTGTAACCGGCGTGGCACAGGCGGGCAGGGGTTTGGGGGCTTTTTCCACGTCCACCAAACACATACGGCAGTTGGCAGCGATGGAAAGTTTTTTGTGGTAACAGAAATGCGGGATATAAGTACCGAGCTTGTGCGCGGCTTCAATTACCGTCGCGCCCTGCTCCACAGATACCTGTTTGCCGTCGATTTCGATTTGTAACATGGTTCGTTCCTAGTTACGGGTATTTAATAAATAATTCTTTTAGAGGCCGTCTGAAAACTTAGCACCACTTATTCGGTTTCATCGGTCCGCCGTGTTCGATGTAATGCACAAACTCATCACGGAAATGCTTGGTAAAGCTGCGGACAGGGAAGACGGCGGCATCGGCAAGGGCGCAGATAGTGCGGCCTGCCATTTGATTACCGATAGAATCCAACAAATCCAAGTCTTCCATGCGGCCTTTGCCTTCTACGATGCGGTGGACGATGCGGTAGAGCCAGCCCGTACCTTCTCGGCAAGGCGTACATTGGCCGCAAGACTCGTCGTAGTAGAAGTAGCTCAGGCGCTCAAGGGCTTTAACCATGCACACGTCTTCGTCCATGACGATAATCGCGCCGGAACCCAGCATCGAGCCGGCTTTGGAAATCGAGTCATAGTCCATATTGGTCTGCATCATGATATCGGCAGGCAACACGGGCGCGGACGAACCACCGGGAATAACGGCTTTAAGTTTTTTACCGCCGCGCATACCACCCGCCATTTTCAAGACTTCAGCAAACGGCGTACCCAATGGCACTTCATAGTTGCCCGGACGCTCGACATGACCGGAAATACAGAACAATTTAGTACCGCCTGCATTCGGAATACCTTTATCGGCAAATGCCTGTCCGCCGTCACGGATAATGAAGGGGACGGAGGAGAACGTTTCGGTATTGTTGATGGTAGTCGGTTTGCCGTACAGGCCGAATGAAGCAGGGAATGGCGGCTTAAAGCGCGGCTGGCCTTTTTTGCCTTCCAACGATTCGAGCAATGCGGTTTCTTCGCCGCAAATATATGCGCCGTAGCCATGGTGGGCAAAGAGTTCAAATTCAAAATCCGAACCCAAAATATTTTTACCCAAAAAGCCTGCGGCACGCGCCTGCTCCAAAGCAGCTTCAAAACGTTGGTAGCCTTCGAAAATTTCGCCGTGGATATAGTTGTAGCCGGCTTTCGCGCCCATCGCGTAACCGGCAATAATCATGCCTTCAATCAGGGCATGAGGATTGAACATAATGATGTCGCGGTCTTTAAATGTACCCGGCTCGCCTTCGTCGGTGTTGCAAACCACATATTTTTCGCCCGGGAAGGAACGGGGCATAAAGCTCCATTTCAAACCGGTCGGGAAGCCCGCACCACCACGACCGCGCAAGCCGGAGGTTTTGACTTCGTCAATCACATCGGTTTGCGAGATGTTTTCGGACAGGATTTTACGCAGGGCGGTATAGCCGCCACGTTTGACGTATTCGTCCAATGTCCAGCAATCGGGATTGGCGGTATCCACTTGGTCAAAAATCACGCCTGATTGGTAAATAGCCATTTTTGGTGTGCCTGTTCGTTTTCGTATCGGTTGCAGCCGTTGTTTTCAGACGGCCTTTTATTTCAGTTCGGCAAGTTTCTTGTCAATTGCTTCTTCGGTCATAAAGCTGCACATGCTGTGGTTGTTGACCAGCATAACCGGAGCGTCGCCGCATGCGCCCATGCATTCGCCTTCGACAAGGGTAAATTTACCGTCAGGCGTGGTTTCGCCGTAGCCGATACCGAGTTTTTGTTTGAGGTATTCGCCGGTAGCCATACCGCCGCGCAGGGCGCAGGGCAGGTTGGTACAAACGGTCAGTTTGTATTTGCCGACAGGCTCAAGGTCGTACATATTGTAGAAAGTAGCGACTTCGTAGGCTTGTGCAGGCGAGATGCCGATATAGTCTGCGACAAAAGCGATGATCTCGGGAGCGAGCCAGCCTTTTTCGGTCTGGGCAATACGCAATGCGCCCATAATGGCGGAGCGGCGTTGGTCTGCAGGGTATTTTGCCAACTCAATATCAATTTGTTTTAAGGATTCTGCGGATAACATTATCGGTCAACCTCCCCGAATACGATGTCCTGCGTACCGATGATGGCAACGACGTCGGCCAGCATGTGGCCTTTTGCCATTTCGTCCATGCCTTGCAGATGGGCGAAGCCGGGTGCGCGGATTTTCAGGCGGTAGGGTTTGTTTGCGCCGTCTGAAATGATGTAAACGCCGAACTCGCCTTTCGGATGTTCGACAGCGGTGTAGGTCTCGCCCTCAGGAACGTGCATACCCTCGGTAAAGAGTTTGAAATGGTGAATCAGGTCTTCCATACCTGTTTTCATTTCGGTACGTTTGGGCGGAGCGAATTTGTGGTTTGTGGTAATGACCGGACCCGGATTGACATGCAACCACTCGGAGCATTGTTTGATGATGCGCACGGATTGACGCATTTCTTCCATACGGCAGAGGTAACGGTCGTAGCAGTCGCCATTGACGCCGACGGGGATGTCGAAATCCATTTTGTCGTACACTTCGTAAGGCTGTGTCTTACGCACGTCCCATTCTACGCCGGAACCGCGCAACATGACGCCGGTAAAGCCTTTTTGCATGGCGCGCTCAGGAGAGACGACGCCGATGCCGACGGTACGCTGTTTCCAAATGCGGTTGTCGGTCAGGAGGGTTTCGAGTGTGTCGATGTTTTTCGGGAAACGTTCGCAGAAGGCATCGATGAAGTCGAGCATGGTGCCTTCGCGGGATTCGTTGAGCTGCTTCAATACTTTGGCATTACGGAATTTGCTGCTCTCGTATTTAGGCATGAAATCGGGCAGGTCGCGGTAAACGCCGCCGGGACGGAAGTAGGCGGCGTGCATACGCGCGCCGGAAACGGCTTCGTACAAGTCCATCAGCTCTTCGCGGTCGCGGAAGGCGTAAAGGATGGCGGTCATCGCGCCGATGTCGAAGGCGTGCGAACCGATGCCCATCAAGTGATTGAGGATGCGCGTTACTTCGGCGAACATCACGCGGATGTATTGGGCGCGGATAGGCACATCGATACCGGCAAGTTTTTCTACTGCCAAGCAATACGCCTGCTCGTTGACCATCATGGAAACGTAGTCCAAGCGGTCCATATAGGGCAGGGCTTGCAGATAGGTTTTGGTTTCAGCCAGTTTTTCAGTACCGCGGTGCAGGAGGCCGATATGTGGGTCGGCGCGGACGATGGTTTCGCCCTCCAACTCCAAAATCATACGCAATACGCCGTGCGCCGCAGGGTGTTGCGGGCCGAAGTTGATGGTGTAGTTTCTTAATTTATTGGCCACCGTAGTTCTCCTCACGGACGATACGCGGCGTGATCTCGCGCGGCTCAATGGTAACAGGTTGGTAAATCACGCGTTTTTGCTCTTCGTCGTAACGCATTTCCACATAGCCGGAAATCGGGAAGTCTTTGCGGAACGGATGTCCAACGAAACCGTAATCGGTCAGGATGCGGCGCAGGTCCGGATGGTTGTTGAACATGATGCCGTACATATCGAAAGCTTCGCGTTCGTACCAATCCGCGCTGTTGTAAATATCGACTACGGATTCGACTATGGGGAAGTCGTCGTCTGAAACCCAGACTCGTACGCGGATGCGTTGATTGTTTTTAACGGAAAGCAGCTGACTGACGACGGCAAAGCGCTTGCCCTGCCATACTTCGTTTTTGTAAGTGCTGTAATCGACACCGCACAAGTCGACCAGAAGCTCGAAATGCAACTCTTCATGGTCGCGCAATGCGGTCATGACTGAAATATAGTGCTCGGGCAGACACTCGACGGTAATCTCGCCCAAAGCTGAAATGACTTTGCTTGCCTGATCGCCAAGCACGCCGACGACGGTCTCGTATAAGTTTTGAATGCTTGCCATATCGTCCTCTCCTTACTCGTCACGCGCGATGGTGGAAGTGCGCTTGATTTTTTGTTGGAGCTGAATCAGGCCGTAAATCAGGGCTTCCGCAGTCGGCGGACAACCCGGCACATAAACGTCTACTGGCACGACGCGGTCGGCACCGCGCACAACGGAATAAGAATAGTGGTAATAGCCGCCACCGTTGGCACACGAGCCCATAGACAATACCCAGCGCGGCTCGGCGAGCTGGTCGTATACGCGGCGCAGGGCGGGCGCCATTTTGTTGGTCAGCGTACCTGCCACAATCATCAGGTCGGCCTGACGGGGGGACGGACGGAAAATGATGCCGAAACGGTCAAGGTCATAACGCGCCATACCCGCATGCATCATTTCCACGGCGCAGCAGGCCAAGCCGAAAGTAACCGGCCACAGCGAACCGGTACGCATATAGTTCAGCACCGTATCCGCGCTGGTGGTGATGAAACCTTTTTTCAAAACGCCTTCTATTCCCATTCCAGCGCACCTTTTTTCCATTCGTAAATAAAGCCTACCGTCAGAACGACGATAAACACCAGCATAGACCAGAAGCCGTACGCGCCCAAATCTTTGAACACGACTGCCCACGGCAACATGAACGCGACCTCCAAATCAAACAGGATAAAGAGGATGGCGACGAGGTAATAGCGCACGTCGAACTTCATCCTTGCGTTTTCAAAGGCTTCAAAACCGCATTCGTAAGCCGCGTCTTTTTCGGCATAGTGACGTTTCGGGCCTAAAATTGTGCCGAGCAGAATAAACAGTACGCCGGCCGCAAGGCCGACGAGGATGAATACGAGGACGGGAAAGTAACTGGCCAACATGGTCGTACCTAACTGGTTGACAGACAAATCTTAAAAATAGATTACCATTTTATCGAATTTCAAAAGCCATTTAAAGGTAAATATCAGCAAATCAGCAAAAAAACCCTAATAAATTCAATAAAGTTATGAGAACAATTCTTATTCTTATTTAATATTTCCAAATTTTAATTTCGTTTTAATCATGTATCATTTAATTCGGATTTTCCGCCTGTCCGATTTACTTCAAAAATCTGGAAAACCGTCCTTTCCCAAACCTCAATAAAAGCATCAGGCCGTCTGAAAACTGATTCTTTTCAGACGGCCTGCGTACATCACATTATTTTAAATAGAAAAATCAATCGACACCTTTGAGCATGCGGTTCAATACCGGGGTAAGTACCAGCAGGATACCGCAGGTTACTGCGCCGATGGTGGCCAGCATCCAGTAGAAATCCAATGGCGACTGAGCATTGTAGTAGTCTTTAAACAACACTCCGCCCAAGGTAAAGCCGATGGACAATGCTAAGAAATTCAACGCAACCATTTGTGTTTTAAACATGCTCGGTGCGATTTTAGTGGAAAACGACAGCGAAATCGGCGACAGCATCAACTCACCTATCGTAATCGCCAGCAACACCAGCATAAACACGATAATCGGCATCGGGGTCTCGGATGAAATATACGGAATGAAACACAAATAAGAGACACCGGTTATCAACATGGCCAGCGCAAATTTCAACGGCGTTTTAGGTTGGCGTTTGCCCATTTTCGTCCACACCGCCGCCATCACGCCGGAAAAGAGAACCACCCACATGGCCTGTATCGAATCTTTCCATGAAACAGGCACGGTAAAGCCGAAGAAAGTACGGTCAACCGTTTCGTCGAAATAAACCGTTGCAACGGTGTACACCTGAAACCAAACCGCCCAGAACATACAAATGGTCAAAAACAACGGAATATAGGCCATGATGTAACGTTTATTGGCCGCCTCAACCTGGCTGCTGCCCAGCAGGCGTGCAAAATAAGCGATAACAGTGATAATGACCACGCCCAAGAGCCAGCGTGAAAAATTCTCAAGATTAAGCGCGCCGGAAGCAATCACGCTGCCCAACACCAAAACCAGCAACACACCGACAGCTATTGCAGTCTGTATCTTTTCAGGGCGCAACGGATTCGGAGCCGGCGTATGCGGCAGGTTTTTACGGCCGCGCGAATACCACAGCAGGCCAAATGCCATACCGACGGCCGCCGCGCCGAAACCGTAATGGAATCCCATTCTGTCTTGCAAAATACCGGTCAACAAAGGGCCTAAGAAACCGCCGATATTGATGGAAATATAGAAAATGGAGAAACCGGCATCACGCAATTCGCGCAGGTCGTCCCGTTCATACAAAGAGCCGACCATCGAACCGGCAGACGATTTCACGCCGCCGCTGCCCAGTGCGATAAACACCAAGCCCAACAGCAATCCCATCAAACCCGGCACAATCGCCAATAAAATATGGCCGGTCATCACGACGATACCGGCAATAAACAGGGTACGTTCCGCGCCCCAAATGCGGTCGGCCAACCATGCGCCGAGAATAGTGGACAGGTAAACGCTGCCGCCGTATGCGCCAACGATACCGCCGGCCAAAGCCTTATCCATACCCAAACCGCCTTGATTCGCGGCGTAATACAGATAAATCAGCAGGATGCCCTGCATACCGTAGAAGGAAAAACGTTCCCACAGCTCAATATGGAATAGGGTGGATAATTGCAAAGGATGACCGAAGAAAGTTTTCTCGGCAGAAGACAGCTTTTGACCGGACATTTAATAAGTTCTCCTAATATATCGGACAGGATTAGGCTTCAGACGGCCTATTGCACCTACCAATCATTTTTATAGAAACTATATATTACCGCCAATCTTTGCATTTGCAAAACATGTTTTAATATTTGCAAAATAATGTTTCTTTCAAACTGAAAAATGCCGTCTGAAATCTTTCAGACGGCATTTTATCTCTTACGGTTTACACACCTTGTTTCAGGCTGGCTTCGATGAAGCCGTCCAAGTCGCCGTCCAATACGGCTTTGGTGTTGCCGACTTCGTAGCCTGTACGCAAGTCTTTGATGCGTGAGGAGTCCAAGACGTACGAACGGATTTGGCTGCCCCAACCCACATCGGACTTGCCTTCTTCCAACGCCTGCTTCTCTTCATTGCGTTTGCGCATTTCCAATTCGTACAGTTTGGATTTCAACATTTCCATCGCGGCGGCTTTGTTGGCGTGTTGAGAACGGTCGTTTTGACATTGAACCACAATCCCTGTCGGCTCGTGGGTAATACGCACGGCGGAGTCAGTTTTGTTAATGTGCTGACCGCCGGCACCGGATGCGCGGTAAGTGTCGATACGCAAATCGGCCGGGTTGATTTCGATTTCGATGGAGTCGTCGATTTCGGGGTAAACGAACACGGACGAGAACGACGTGTGGCGTTTGTTGTTGGAGTCAAACGGCGAATAGCGAACCAAGCGGTGAACGCCGGTTTCGGTACGCAGCAGGCCGTAGGCGTATTCGCCTTCCACACGGATGGTGGCGCGGTTGATACCTGCGATTTCGCCGTCGTCTTCCTCAAGGATTTCGATTTTGAAGCCTTTGCGCTCGGCGTAACGGCTGTACATGCGGAACAGCATGCCTGCCCAGTCTTCGGCTTCCGTACCGCCTGCGCCTGCGGTAATGTCGATAAAGCAGTTGTTCGGGTCGGCAGGCTGGTTGAACATTCGTTTGAATTCGAGGTCGGCCATTTGTTTTTCCAAACCGGCCACGTCTTCCTGTACAGCTGCGAAACCTTCTTCGTCGTTTTCTTCAACAGCCATTTCGATCAACATACGGTTGTCTTCGATGCCTGTGGCGATGTTGTCGAGGGTCACCACGATGCCTTCGAGGATTTTGCGCTCTTTGCCGATTTCTTGGGCGCGTTTGGGGTCGTTCCAGAGTTCCGGGTCTTCGGAGAGGCCGACGACTTCTTCAAGGCGGTCTTTTTTGCCTTGGTAGTCCATATAGACGCGGATGTCTTCGCTGCGCTTCTCCAAGTCGTTTAGGGTGTTGTTAAGCTGGTTGATTACTTCGGCTTCCATGATTCTTGTGTTCTTTCAAAATTTTAGGGGCGTATTGTAAGGGATTTGCCTGTTTTTTTCCATGACCGAGCCGTCTGAAAATGTGCAGTTTGGATTTTCAAACGGCCTCGGTTTTGAATTTTTCCATCCAAAGCCGCCAGTCGTTGTCTGTCGGCGCGTTTACGGTAATCCGACTACCGTCTTCTATGCTTTGAAAACTGAGGCTTCGCGCGTGCAACATCAGGCGTTGCGTGCCGATATGTTCGGCAACGGCATGGTTTTGGCGCAAATCGCCGTAGTTGGTGTCGCCGACGATGGGGTGGAAAATGTGTTTCATATGGCGGCGGAGTTGGTGTTTGCGGCCGGTGTGCGGCGTGAGTTCGGCCCACGAATAACGCGAGGTCGGATAACGCAGGGCGGACTGGAACGGCAACTCGGTTTGTGCCAGACAACGGTAGGCGGTTTGCGCTTCCTGCAATGTGGCTTCGGTCTGCGCTTCGGCGATTTTGTCGGGCATATATTTGAGGGCGTAATCAATCAGGCCGTCTGAAGGCAAATGACCGCGAACAATCGCCCAATAGTTTTTTTCGATGGTTTTGTTTTCAAACTGCTGCGTCAATAACCGTGCGGCTTCCGTATCGAGGGCAAACAGCAAGACGCCGGAAGTCGGGCGGTCGAGGCGATGGACGGGATAGACGTGCTGCCCGATTTGGTCGCGCAGGGTCTGCACGGCAAAACGGGTTTCGTGTTTGTCTAACCAGCTTCGGTGCACCAGCATTCCGGCAGGTTTGTTGACGGCGATGGTGCGGCTGTCGCGGTGGATAATATCTAGCATGGCGGAGCAGTGAAAATAAAAGCAGATATTGTAACGGGCTTTTGAAAATGTAGCAGGCACACTTGCCGCCGAAACCCAACTTTCAGACGGCTCGCCCCTTTCGGGTTACAATACCGCACATAAAAACACGAAGGAAAAGCCGTGAGCCTGCTCAAAAAACTGCCCAAACCCATGCTGCCCGACGAAACCCGCCGCGATATTCAGGCGCGTGAGTCGTATCATGTATTGAAGATTATTTCCGAATTTGTCGAAGCCGGCGAAGAATTGCGCGCCATTCAACCAGCCGTCAGCATTTACGGCAGCGCGCGCACGCCTGAAAACCATCCCGACTACGAGTTCACATTGCGCTTGGCCCGCAAACTGTCGGATGCCGGATTTTCCGTCATTTCCGGCGGCGGGCCGGGCATTATGGAAGCGGCCAACAAAGGCGCGTTTGCAGGCGCAAGTCCGGCGGTGGGGCTGAATATCGTGTTGCCGCACGAGCAAAAAGCCAATCCCTATCAGGATTTGTCGATTAAATTCCAACACTTTTTCCCGCGCAAAGTCATGTTCGTCAAACACGCCGTGGCGTATGTCGTCATACCCGGCGGTTTCGGCACGCTGGACGAATTGTTTGAAAGCCTGACTTTGGTGCAAACCGGCAAAACGCCCGACCGCCCGATTATCTTAGTGGGCAAAGCATTTTGGGCGGGACTGTTGGACTGGATACGCGAGCAGTTGCTGGGCAGAAACCTGATTTTGGAAGAGGATTTGAACTTGATTCGAGTCATCGACGACGAAGACGAAATCATCGAAGAAATCTTCGCCCATTACGAAAACCGCCTGGAAGACTTGTCCGAACACCAAAATGCTTGGTCACTGGGGCTGTAAAAAACTAAGGTTTCAACTGACAAAGGGCGGTTATCCCACCTACCCTTTGCTTCATTAATAAAGGCCGTCTGAAAATGTTTTCAGACGGCCTTTTATCTTCTTTCAAAGCGTTAATTGTTTTCCCACTCGACATGCTCACTCAAGAAGCCGCCGCTTTGGTGCGCCCAAAGTTTGGCGTACAGGCCTTGTTTCTCGAGCAACTCGGTGTGGCTGCCTTCTTCGATGATGCGGCCTTTGTCCAAGACGATGAGGCGGTCCATCGCGGCGATGGTGGAGAGGCGGTGGGCGATGGCAATCACGGTTTTGCCTTCCATCATTTTGTCGAGGCTTTCTTGGATGGCGGCTTCGACTTCGGAGTCGAGCGCGCTGGTGGCTTCGTCAAGCAACAGAATCGGCGCGTCTTTGAGCATAACGCGGGCGATGGCGATGCGTTGGCGCTGGCCGCCGGAAAGTTTCACGCCGCGTTCGCCAACGTGCGCATCATAGCCGCGTCGGCCTTTGGCATCGCTTAAGTTTGGAATAAAACCGGCGGCCTCGGCGCGTTCGGCGGCGGAAATCATTTCGGCTTCGGTTGCATCGGGACGGCCGTAGATAATGTTGTCACGGACGGAGCGGTGCAGCAGGGAGGTATCTTGTGTCACCAAACCGATTTGGGCGCGCAGACTTTCTTGGGTCACGCTGTCCACGTTTTGGCCGTCGATCGAAATCGTGCCGCTTTGCGGTTCGTAAAAGCGTAGGAGCAGGTTGACGATGGTGGATTTACCCGCGCCGCTACGGCCGATCAAGCCGACTTTTTCGCCGGGTTTGATGTTCAGATTAAAGCCGTTAAGAAGCGGTTTGCCTGCTTCGTAGGAGAAATCGACATGATCAAACTTGATTTCGCCTCGGGTGACTTTAAGCGGCAAGGCTTGCGGCTTGTCGAGGATGGTGTGGGGTTTGGACAGGGTGGCCATGCCGTCGTTGACAGTACCGATGTTTTCAAACAATCGGGCAGATTCCCACATGATGTATTGCGACAAACCGTTCACACGCAATGCCATGGCTGTGGCCGTGGCTACCGCACCTACGCCGACTTGGCCGTGATACCAAAGCCAAATACCCAAGGCGGTCGTACCGACGGTCAGCGAACTGTTGACGATAAAGCTGCAGGTGTGCAGCAGCGTTGCCAAACGCATTTGGGCATGGACGGTTACCATAAACTCTTCCATCGACTGCTTGGCATAAGCGGCCTCGCGCGCGCCGTGGGAGAAAAGTTTGACGGTGGCGATATTGGAGTAGGCGTCGGTAATGCGGCCGGTCATCAGCGAGCGTGCATCGGCCTGACGCGCAGCGGTTTTGCCGAGTTTGGGAATCAGAAAGCGCATAATCATCGCGAATCCAATCATCCAGCAGATAAACGGCACGATAAGCCAGGCATCGAATGAGGATAGAATCACGCCGGAAGTGATGAAGTACACCAGCACATACACAACCATATCGGCAACGGTCATCACGACATCGCGCAGCGCCAGCGCGGTCTGCATGACTTTGGCGGACACGCGTCCTGCAAATTCGTCCTGATAAAAGCCCAGGCTCTGCCCCAGCATCAGGCGGTGGAAATTCCAGCGCAGGCGCATGGGGAACACGCCTTGCAGGGTTTGCAGGCGCACATTGGAAGCGAAAAAGGTCCAAACGGCAAAAAATGCCACCATGGCCATCATGCCGATTAATGCATGGCCTTTTTCAACAAAAAGCGTTTGCGGCGTATAAGCGCCGAGCCAGTCGACCACCTTGCCCATAAATTGGAACATCAAGGCTTCCATAATGCCGACGCCGACCGTAAACACGGCCAACACGGCAATCCATTTGCGCACGCCTTCAATGTTGCTCCAAATAAACCGCCACAACCCTTTTTCTGGCGTTTTCGGGGCGGCTTCGGGATAAGGATCGATGCGGGACTCGAACCATGAGAATATTTTTTTAATCATTGTTTTTGCAAATTTGATAAGACGGCCAGGCCGTCTGAAAAGGATAACTCAAATACATTCAAGGCTGTATTTTACGGGAAAAATCCAACTGATGACAGCAGATACCGTCAGTCCGACCAAACCAATCTATCGGCTTGGCCATCTAAAAATCCCTTTGCTTTGCCCAAAACAAAGGCCGTCTGAAACTTTTCAGACGGCCTTTGCCGGATTGGGCTTAACCCTAAAAATTACTCTTTACGTTGACGACCCAAATCGGCAGCGGCAGTAAACAAAACGTCGGTGGAAGAGTTCAACGCCGTTTCTGCAGAGTCTTGAATCACGCCGATGATGAAACCGACGGCAACCACCTGCATGGCCACATCGTTATCGATACCGAACAGGCTGCACGCCAATGGAATCAGCAGCAACGAGCCGCCGGCCACACCGGATGCACCGCACGCACTGACGGTAGCCACCAGGCTCAACAGCAGGGCGGTGGCGAAGTCAACCGTAATGCCTTGCGTGTGCGCCGCAGCCATCGCCAAAACGGTAATGGTAATGGCCGCACCGGCCATATTGATGGTTGCACCCAATGGAATGGAGATAGAGTAAGTGTCTTCGTGCAGACCCAGTTTTTTCGCCAATGCCATGTTCACAGGGATGTTGGCGGCGGAAGAACGGGTGAAGAAGGCATACACGCCGCTTTCGCGCAGGCAGGTAAACACCAGCGGGAAAGGATTGCTGCGGATTTGCGACCACACAATAATCGGGTTGACCACCAACGCAATAAACAGCATACAGCCGAGCAATACGGCCAACAGCTGCATATAGCCGGCAAGCGCTTCAAAACCGGTTTCCGCAATGGTAGAGGACACCAAGCCGAAAATACCCAGCGGCGCAAAACGGATAATCCATTTCACAACGGTCGAAACGGTATCGGCCAAATCGGCCGCCACTTGGCGGGTCGTATCCGAACCGTGATGGCGCAAAGCCGCACCCAATATCAGGGCCCAAGCCAAAATGCCGATATAGTTGGCATTGGCCAGCGCGTTAATCGGGTTGGCCACCAAATTCATCAGCAGCGTTTTCAACACTTCGATAATGCCGGAAGGCGGCGCAACGGATACATCGCCGGCCGCACGCAGAATCAGCGTAGTCGGGAATGCCATACTGGCAATGACTGCCACCACGGCCGCGGCAAACGTACCGAAAATATACAAAATTAAAATCGGTTTGATGTGGGCCTGATTGCCTTTTTGGTGTTGCGCAATGGCGGCAGTCACCAAAACAAATACCAAAATCGGTGCAATAGCCTTAAGCGCACCGACAAACAGGCTGCCCAGCAGTCCTGCGCTGATACCGACTTGCGGCGCAACTGCGCCCACAAGAATACCTAAAACCAAGCCGATGGCGATTTGCACCACCAGGCTGACGCTGTTGATCGCGTTTAAAAGCGGATTGCCACTTGCCATATCCGTTCCTTCAATTTAAAGATATGTTAAAAAAGTCTTACATTCTAAAATAAAAAATCATTTGTCGGCGAGGTTTTCATGCACACCTCACAAAAACAGCATTAAAGTTTAGCATTTATGACACAGTTGGCACTTTATACCAAAAATACAGTCAAACCCGCTCAAACCCTACTTTAAAGTATGCCCATACCGTTGCTTTACTTCTCTATATCTTGCTTTCAGACGGCCTGAAATCTGCGCCATAAGGCCGAATACAAAGGCAACTTCATCAATCAAAATACAAAAACATAAATATTACAATCAGATAGAAACAAACCAAAATCCGCCCTTACGTCACATTTTGCAACATTATCGCGCTAAATTTCCGTTTATAACCATAGCCTGAAACCTTGCAGAAATAATGTTAAAATCCCCAAACTGAAGAATTGTCGCTGTCGAACACACATCATGACCAAACTGACCTACCCTGTTTTATTTGCATCATTGGCGCTCGCCTACGGACACGCGTTGGCAGTAGATACTTCCGTTCCCAAAGCGGAAGACTACGAAGCTGTTCCCGAATCCGAAATGCCCAAGCAGCCCAAAGACGACCAAACAGGCAAACTCAAGCCCAAATTCCCCGTCAAAATCGACACCCAAGACAGCGAAGTCAAAGAAATGCTTGAAGAATACCTGCCGCTGATTACCCAGCAGCAGGAAGAAGAGCTGGATAAAGAGCAGGTCGGCTTCCTCGCCGAAGAGGCACCCGACAACGTCAAAACCATGCTCCGGACCAAAGGCTACTTCAACAGCAACGTCAATATTCAAGACCACGGCGAGAGCTACACCGTCAACGTCACCACCGGCCCACGCACCAAAGTCGACAACGTCAGCGTGGCCATCCTCGGCGACGTATTGAATGACGACAACTTGGCCGAATACTACCAAAATGCGATGGAAAACTGGCAGCAGCCCGTCGGCGAAAACTTCGACCAAGACGGCTGGAGTGCAAGTAAAACCTCCGTACTCAGCGCGGTAACACGCAAAAAATATCCATTGGCAAAACTCACCACCACCCAAGCCACCATTAATCCCAATACCCAAAAAGCCGACTTGAACGTCATCGTGGAGAGCAACCGCCCCATTTACTTTGGCGATTTCCAAATCACCGGCACACGCCGCTACCCTGAGAGCGTGGTTTCTGGCATGGCGCGTTTCCACCCCGGTTCGCCTTACGACTTGGACAAAATCCTCGACCTGCAACAGGCGCTAGAACAAAACGGCCACTATTCCGGCGCGTCCGTACAAGCCGACTTCGACCAACTGCAAGGCGACCGCGTTCCCGTCAAAATCAACGTGACCGAAGTCAAACGCCACAAACTGGAAACCGGTATCCGCTACGACTCCGAATACGGAATCGGCGGCCGCATCGCCTACGACTATTACAACCTCTTTAACAAGGGCTACATCGGTTCCATCGTTTGGGACATGGACAAATACGAAACCACGCTGGCCGCCGGTATCAGCCAACCGCGCAACAACCGCGGCAACTACTGGACCAGCAACGTTTCCTACAACCGCTCGACCACGCAAAACCTTGAAAAACGCGCCCTGAGCAGCGGCATTTGGTATGTCCGCGACCGCAACAATATCGATGCCCGGTTCGGCCTCGAATTCATTACCGAAGACCGTAAAGTCCCCGACACCAGCTACGATTTGGGCCGAAGCCATGCCACCATGCTGACCGCCTCATGGAAACGGCAAAGCATCGAAACCGAGCTGCATCCTCAAAACGGCTACTACCTCGACGGCAAAATCGGCTCGACCTTGGGCAAATTCCTCTCCTCCACCCAAATGGCACGTGCCACGGCACGCGCAGGCTATTTCTTCACGCCTGAAAACAAAAAACTCGGTACGTTCATCGTACGCGGACAGGCAGGCTATGTTTATGCCCGCGAAGGCGAAGAAGTGCCGTCCAGCCTGATGTTCCGCACCGGCGGCGCAACTTCTGTACGCGGTTACGAACTCGACAGCATCGGCTTGGCCGGCCCCAACGGCTCCATCCTGCCGCAACGCGCCTTGGTGGTCGGCAGCCTCGAATATCAATTCCCGGTCACCAAAAGCTTCTCCGGCGCCATCTTCCACGATGTCGGCGATGCGGCAAGCAACTTCAAACACATGACCTTAAAACACGGTACCGGCTTGGGCGTGCGCTGGTTCAGCCCGGTTGCGCCGTTCTCCTTCGACATTGCCTACGGCCACCATGACAAAAAAATCCGCTGGCACATCAGCTTAGGCACAAGATTTTAACAAACATACACCATCCATTCTTTCAGACGGCCTCAGCCATTCCAGGCCGTCTGAACAACAGACAAACAGAAAAATATCATGACCGATACTGCAAACACTTCCACGCCGTCTGAACAACAGCCCGCCCCGCCAAAGCGCAAAAAACGCCTGTTGCGCGGCCTTGTCCTGTCCGCCTTGGGCGTATTGACCGTTTCCGCCGGCGCGATCGGCTGGCTGGTCGGTACGGAATCGGGTTTGCGTTTCGGTTTGTACAAAATCCCGTCATGGTTCGGCGTCAAAATCTCTTCGGATACGCTGAAAGGCACGCTGATTGACGGGTTTGAAGGTGACAAATGGTTGATTGAAACAGAAGGTGCGGATGTCAAAATCAGCAGCTTCCGCTTTGATTGGAAACCGTCCGAACTGACCCGTCCGTCCTTGCACATTACCGAAGTCGTGGCCGGCGACATCGCCATCGTGACCAAACGCACGCCGCCCAAAGAAGAAGAGCCTTCAAAAGGCCTGCCCGACAGCATAGACCTGCCCGTTACCGCCTATCTCGACCGTTTGGAAACCGGCAAAATCAGCGTGGGCAAGCGTTTTGACAAGCAGACCGTCTATCTCGACCATCTGCACGCAGCCTATCATTACGACAAAAAAGAACACCGCCTCCACATCAAAACTGCCGATACGCCATGGAGCAGCTCGACAGGCGCGGTGGTGCTCGGTTTGAACAAACCCTACGTCCTCAATACCGCCATCTACACCAAAGGCCAGCTTGAGGGCGAAACCATACACAGCACGGTGCGCCTGTGGGGCAGCCTGCAAGACGTGTATACCGACCTGCTGCTCGACGGCGACAACGTTCATTTGTCTGCCAAATCCACCATCCACCCATTCGCCGACAGCCTCAACGAAACCGTTGGCGAAATCCTGGTTAAAGGTTCCAACATCAATCCGCAGGCCTTCCTGCCCAGCCTGCCCAAAGCGCGCCTGAATTTCGATGCCACCACCATTCCGTCCTTTACAGACGGCGTTGCGCTGGAAGGCTCGATTGACTTGGAAAACGACCAAGCCGGTTTTGCCGATGAAAATCATATCCCCGTCAAACGCATCCTCGGCGAATTCATCGTCGACGATAAAGGCACGGTCATGATTGAAGACATCGGCGTCGACCTGCTCAAAGACGGCAGCATCGATGTATCCGGATCAATCGATACCGCCCAAGACCAGCTCAAACTCGCACTGGGCATCAACAATACCGGCGCAGACGACTTTGTCCGTCAAAACATCGCAGGCCGTCTGAACGGCAGTATCGACGTCAAAGGCGAAACCTCCTCCCCCGTTGTCAACTGGAATCTCGACAGCGGATTTGCGCGTACAGACGGCATGCTGTTTCTCCAAACCGACAAACAGCTCGGCCAGCGCACGCTCAAGCTCGACAAAGTCCGCCTGGTTCCGCAAAACGGCGGCGAACTCAATGCCAAAGGCTCGCTCGAACTCTTCAAAGACCGCAAACTGCAACTGGACATTGTCAGCAAAGCCTTCAACCCTGCGCGCATCGATCCGCAGCTTCCGCAAGGCAGCGTCAACGGCAACATCAACTTAACCGGCATACTGGCGCAAGAAAAATTCGCCGGCAAAATGCAGTTTGCACCGAGTACGCTCAACGGCGTTCCGCTCAGCGGCAAAGCCGACGTCGCCTATGAAAACAAACACCTCGCGCGCGCCCTGACCGACCTGACCCTTGGCAACAACATCGTCAAAACCAACGGCAGCTTCGGCAAAAAAGGCGACCACCTCAACCTCAATATTACCGCCCCCGATTTGTCGCGTTTCGGCTTCGGCTTGGGTGGCCTGCTCAACGCGCGCGGCTACATCTCCGGCAGCTTTTCAGACGGCCTCAAAACCCTTGAAGCCGATTTGAACGGCGAAGCGCGCAACTTCAAAGTCGCCGATACCGTCAACATCCGCACCCTCGACTTCAAGCTCAAAGGTTCGCCAGATACCAACCGTCCGTTGAGTGCCGATATTAAAGGCGAACACATCGCCGTCTCCGGCGGTGCGGCCCTGATCGACAACGTCAACCTGCTCATCAGCGGCACAGGATCGCACCACCACATCCGAGGTAACAGCAGCATGGCGGTGGACAACAAACGCTACAAACTCGACCTCGACGCCACCGGCGGCCTCAACAAAGACCAAACCCAATGGAAAGGCACGGTCGACACGCTCGACATCAACGGCGCGTTCAACCTCAAACTGCAAAACCGCCTCAACCTCGAAGCCGGTAGCGAACGCGTTTCCCTCAGCAGCGCGCGCTGGGCGGCCATGGGCGGCAACCTCAACCTGCAAAATTTCGTTTGGGACAAGAAAGCCGGCATTACCAGTAAAGGCAGCGCACAAAATCTGCACATTACCGAATTACACAACTTCTACACTCCGCCTATCGAACACAACCTCGTCTTGGGCGGCGACTGGGATTTGGCGTACAGTCAAAACGCGCGCGGCTTTCTCAACATCAACCGTCAAAGCGGCGACATCATCCTGCCGAGCAAAGACCCGAAAAACAAACAGCCTTTGGGACTTTCCGCGCTCGCCCTGCGCACCCGTTTCCAAAACGGTCGCATCGACAGCACGCTGGAAGGCAACACCCGCTTCGGCAAAGTTGACGGCACGCTCGGCATCGCCCAGCAGTTCGGCAACAACATCAACAACGCCCCTGTCAGCGGCAAAGTCAATATCAGCGTTCCCGATTTAGGCTCGCTCAAATCCTTTATGCCGGCGACAGCCCAAGGCATTGCAGGCCGTCTAAACGCGACCGCCACCATCGGCGGCCGACTCGGTTCGCCTACCGTCAACAGCAACCTCGACCTCCAAACCAATTATGGCCGGGCCGACGGTACCGTCAACATCGGTCAAGGCACCAGCTTCGATACCGCCCCTCTGAGCGGCAAACTCAACCTGAACGTTGCCAACCTCGAAGTCTTCCGTAACTTCCTACCCGTCGGCCAAACCCTCAAAGGCCGTCTGAACGCCGCCGTCAACTTGGCAGGCCGTCTGAACGATCCGCAACTGAGCGGCCTGATTAACGGCGACAACCTCTATTACCGCCATCAAACCCAAGGCCTGATTCTCGACAACGGCGTATTGCGTTCACGCCTGCAGGGTCAAAAATGGGTCATCGACAGCCTCAAATTCCACCGTGGCGGCACGATTGAGCTCAAAGGCGCGGTCAACCTTGCCAACGCCAACCCCGATGTCGACGTGGACATCGTCTTCGACAAATACCGCACCCTCTCGCGTCCAAACCGCCAACTGCAGCTCTCCGGCGCGGCCAAAGTCCTCTACAATCCGGAAAAAGGCGTATCGCTCAACGGCACGCTCAACACCGACTACGGCAGGTTCGGTTCACAAAAATCCTCCATGCCGACCCTCGATGACGACGTGGTCGTACTGGGCGAAACCAAAAAAGAAGCAACGGCCACCACGCCGATTAATATGAACCTTGTCTTGAACATCAACGACAATGTCCGTTTTGTCGGCTACGGCGCAGACGTTACTATCGGTGGCAAACTGGCCATCACGTCCCGTCCGGGCGAAGCCGTCCAAGGCGTCGGTACCGTGCGCGTTGTCAAAGGCCGCTACAAAGCCTACGGCCAAGACCTCGACATCACCAAAGGATCGGTTTCCTTTGTCGGCCCGCTGACCAATCCAAACCTCAACATCCGTGCCGAACGCCGTCTCTCCCCGGTCGGTGCAGGTGTCGAAGTCCTCGGCAGCCTCAACAATCCGCGCGTAACCTTGGTTGCCAAAGAAGCCATGAGTGAAAAAGACAAACTCTCCTGGCTCATCCTCAACCGTGCCAGCAGCGGCAGCGACGGCGACAATGCCACGCTCTCTGCGGCCGCCAGCGCACTGCTTGCCGGCCAAGTCAACGACCGCATCGGCCTTGTCGATGATTTGGGCTTTACCAGCAAACGCAGCCGCAATGCCCAAACAGGCGAGCTCAACCCTGCCGAACAAGTCCTGACCGTCGGCAAACAGCTCACCAACAACCTCTACGCAGGTTACGAATACGGCATCTCTAGCGCCGAACAATCCGTCAAACTCGTGTACCAACTGACCCGCGCCATCCAAGCCGTTGCCCGCATCGGCACGCGCTCCTCCGGCGGCGAGTTGAAATACACCATCCGCTTTGACAACTGGTTCGGCAAAGACGAACCCGAGCCGGAAGAACAACACTAAAAGCCGTGAAAAAGGCCGTCTGAAATTCATCTTTCAGACGGCCTTTATCTTGTTCTACCGTATTAGAATCTTCAGCCATGCCTCAAAAAACAAAGGTCAACGGCGCAAGTTTAAAAATAAATGCAGCTAAAAAAGTGAACGGCAAACCATAGCTTATTCAAGGTTAGCGATAAATCAAACAGATACAAAAAGGCCGTCTGAAACTGACAGGGGCAGGTTTCAGACGGCCTTTTTTGAATCATCGAAACATCTTGTGCATGGCGTTGCTGATTAATTCGAGCTGTTTCTTATATTCGCGGCAACGGGGACAGAGCGACAGGTGCACGGCAAGGGCAATGCGGTTAAAAAGACTGAGACGCACTTGGTCTTGCTGTTTGGAAATCAGATCGGTTATTTTGCGGCATTTTTTCATGGCGTTTTCCTGTCAGGCATGGGAGAACCATTTGATTTGCAGGCACTGGCGCAAGGTTTCGCGCGCGCGGTGCATGATGGTGTGATAGTTGGCATGGCTGATGCCGCATTGCTCGCGGATTTCATCGCTTGAAAAACCGAGAATTTCTTTCATGGTAAACACGCGAGCGGTGTTTTCCGGCAGATGGTAGAGGCAGGTCTGTAAAACTTGGTAGAACTCTTTATTGTTCAAACTGGCTTCGGGCGAGTCCCAACCCTGAGGTTGTCCTTCATCCGTCCAATGCCCATCAGCGGCAAAATGTCCTTCAAAGGCTTCATCCAAGGCTTCCTCGTCGCGCGTGACGAAAACTTGGCGTTGCCGTCCGATTTGGCGCAGGCAGTCGGTAATTTTGTTTTTTAAGATTGCAAACAGCCAGCTGCTCACTTGGGCGTCGCCTTTGAAACCCTCGGCTGCACGGTAGGCAGAAAGCATGGTTTCCTGTACGAGGTCTTCCGCCAAATCGGGGCGGTCGGGCAGCTGGATATGGGCAAAGCGCAGTAGCAGTTTACGGGATTCGGCAAGCTCGGCATCGGTCAGTTCGGGTAGGGCCATAATGTATCAGTATGAAATGAATGATCAATATGCTTCTGATTTTACGCTGATACGGAAAGAGCATGCGATTGAATCTATAAACGATTTCAGTAGTATTTTTGTTTCGCCGAAACCGACTGCGCCCGTTTCAGACGGCCTTGGTTTATGCCGCAACCAAAATGCCCTGTTCCAGCCATTCCGCCCATTTCTGCCTTAATGCGTCCTGCCAAACGTTTTCAGACGGCATGAACTCTGCCAGCATGGTTTGCAGGCCGTTTAGGGAAGTGGGCGTTTCTGCCAGCGTTTCCAGCAATAAGGCATCGAAATCGTCGAGCGTTTGATACATCACGTCGTCTTCCTTATCGCGCCACACCAAAACGGCGGTTTCCGCCTCCTGCAATTCGTCCGTCACATCATACTGATAACGGCGCACAAAGGCGGCGGGAGAAAGGGTGTAAGCCAAATCGTCTGAATCGGCAGGCGAGGCTTCGCTGTCGGTTTGAGCGGTTTCGGCGAGCAGCTGGGTGTGTTCAAAGTCCATCAAGGCCAAGAGGTCGTCTGAAAGCGGCAGGCTTTGGCAATATCGGAGGAACTCGCCGGGGATTTCTTGAAAATAGGGCGTTTGGGCACATGCGTCGCGGACGAAACCTTCTTTCAGACGGCCCCATTCTTCGCTGTCAAAGTATTGCAGCGTTTCGGTATAACAACGGTCGATAAAGCTGTGAATATTGTTGCGTATCAGTCGGATATAGACATTCAGGCGCTCTCGCGGCAATCCGTCTGCGGCTTTGCCTTCGCGTATGGCTTTGGCAAAGCGGTGTTGGTATTGGGCGGAAGTTTCAGGCTGCACGGCGGTATTCCTTTCCGGCACGCATTTGATAGTCGGCGATTTTGGCGACTTCGGCTTCGAGTTCGGCAAAAGGCGGAAAATTGAAATCGCGTTCCAACAGGGTGGGCGGAATCGTCGGCAGTTTGGCATAGGCCAGTTCGAGCAAATCCCAAACAGTCGGCAATACCGCCGCACCATGCGTATCAATCAACAATTCCGGCGTTTCCACGTCATGTCCGGCAATATGGATATAGCACACGCGCTCTGCGTCCACATTCTCTAAAAAGGCTTCAGGCGACAACAGGCCGTGATTGACGGCGTTGACATAGATATTGTTCACATCCAAATGAATGCCACAATCGGCTTCACGGGCAACCGCGTTGAGGAACTCGACCTCATTCATTTCGGCAAGCGGAGAATGCAGGTAGTAGGAGGTGTTTTCTACGGCGATGCGGCAGCCCAACCGGTCTTGCACTTCGCGGATACGCCGCGCTGTATGTTGCACCATTTCTTCAGTGAAAGGCAGCGGCAACAAATCGTAAAGATGACCGCCGTCGTGGCAATAGCTCAAATGGTCGGAGAAAAATGTGCAGTCATAACGGCGCATCATTTCTTTGATTCCGTCTATTAAATCGGTATCCAGTGGGGCTTGTCCGCCCAACGACATGGATAATCCGTGCAATGCCAGCGGCAGCCGTTCCGCCACGCGGTCAAACTGTTTGCGCGCCCTGCCGCCCATTTTCAGCCAGTTTTCGGGGGCGGCTTCGATAAAGCGTATCGGGCTGTCATCTGAAAGCGAGAGGAAGTCTTCCGCCAAGTCGCGGCGGTAGCCCAAGCCTGCGTGTTGAATCATGGTGATGTCCTGTTATGGTGCCGTATGAACGACAAAGTCGCATTTTCGTTTGTAAAATGCGACTTTGTTAAAGGTATATTGCAGGATTATTTAGAACCGCATTTACCTTCGCCGCATTTACCTTCTACTACTTTGGCAGCTTTGGCTTTAGATGCTTTGCCTTTTTTGGCGTGTGCTTTTTTCATGGCCGCGCCGCAAGAACCTTCACCGGCTTTGGCAGCCGCGCCGCAACTACCTTCGGCAGCTTTAACAGTTTTCTCAACAGCCACGTCGCTGGCGGCTTTATCAGCGGCAACAACACCGGCAGCCAGAGACAGGGACAGTGCACCGGCCAGAGCAGCAGCTACATTTTTTTTCATTTCAACTTCCTTTTTAAAATATGGGTTTAAAAACAAATCAAGGGATAATATCGGGCATTTAAAGTCGGCCCGCGACCATTAATCCTTAAAGATAATCCTTAAAGAAAATGCTTGATACGGCAACAGCGTTTCTTCAGCAGGGCATCCAAAGACAGACGGCCTGCGCCCTGCAATAGGACAGGAAATAAAACCACCAAATAAATCAGTGCTATTTTATAACCGTTGTCGCACACATTGTAACCCAAGCCGGCATGTACCGCAGACCATGCGACAGCCGTTACGACCATCAATCCCAGCGCGGACAGCCGCGTTGCCAAGCCGACGATGAGCAGCGCAGGCAAAACCAGTTCCGCCCACATGGCCAAATTCCAGTTGACCGTATCCGACAACAAATTGAACGGAAAGGGAAATTGACTGTTTATTTCTGCAAACCAGTTTTCCCCGTTCCATTTTTCCAAACCGGACTCAAGAAATTCATACGCGGCAAAAAGCCTGAGCGTCAACAAACCGAAAGCAGCCTGCCAAGAGGGGTTGGATGAGGTGTTCATTTATTTTCCTAATCAATGTGTGTTGAATGGGATGGGACGAAAAATCAATCGGCACCATCCCATATTTCATGCCTGTTTAGACGCGGCAGCTTTAAAAAACTGACGAAACAAATGAAGATATCTTCTTATTCATTGTTTTATAAAGATTAAAAATTCAAAAGGCCGTCTGAAACACCATGCTTGATTGGGTTTCAGACGGCCTTTAATGATGAACGCGGTCAATCAATCCGCTTGTTTACACAATTCGACAATTTCTGCGCCGTATTTGTCGATTTTCTCCTCATTCATGCCGTGGATTTCCGCCAACTCCGCCAAATCTTGCGGCCGTCGGGCGGCAATCGCGCGCAGGGTAACTTTGCTGCATATCTGATAGGCTTCGAGGCCTTCATGGCGGGCAGTATCGATGTTCCACTGAAGCAGGCAGCGCATCAATCGGCGTTTGCGTTTGTCCTCTTCACTCAGGCCGTCTGAAAACGGGCGGCAGATGTTTAAAATGCCCTCGCCGTATTGCTCTATACGTTTTTCGCCGAGCTTATACACACCTAAAAGGTCGATGGGTTCGGCAGGCGTATTGGTCAACAAATCATCCATGCTTTCGTTGGAGAATACCGTACCCAGCGTTACTTGATCGGCACTTGCCTGCTGCTCGCGCCAAGTTTCCAAAGCCCGTTTTAAGGCCTGTTCGCGCTCGCTCAAGCTGTGGATAACTTGTGCGCTGTCTGTGGAAACCGTACCGGCTTCAGCCGTTTCGCAAACGTCGAGTATCTCCAAACCGAATTTATTGATTTTCGCCTCACCCAAGCCGTAGATTTGATGTAAATCTTCCAACCTTCGGGGCATTTTTTCGACAATATCGCGCAGGGTTTTGTCGCCGCAAACCACATAGGCCGGCACTTCCTCTGCCCGGGCGCGTTGTTGCCGCCATTGACGCAATGCCTGCCACAAACGCTCTTCGCGCTCGGTACGCAACCAATCGTCTTTCGGTTTTTGGGTGGCCGTTTTTTCGCGGCGCAGGGGACGCAACATAACTTCGGTTTCGCCCTTGAGGACTTTTTTTGCCGCTTCGGTCAACTGCAGGGCTTGATGTTGCTCGACATTGACGGTGAGATAGCCCAAGCTGATGCACTGGCGGATAACGCTGCGCCATTCTTTGTCAGTCTGTTCGCTGCCAATGCCGAATGTGGATAACTTGTCATGGCCGTTGCGCTGTATCCAATCGTCGCTTTTGCCGCGCAAAAGGTTGGTGATGTAACCAGCGGCAAAACGTTGTCCGGCGCGGTACACGCAGCTGAGTAATTTTTGCACCAACACCGTACCGTCAAACCGCACGGGCGGATGCAGGCAGTTGTCGCAATGGCCGCAGGGTTCGGATTCTTCGCCGAAATGTTTGAGCAGCAGTACGCGGCGGCAGGCGGCGGTTTCGCAGACGGAAAGCATGGCATCGAGTTTTTGCATTTCGATTTGCTTTTGCACTTCGTCGCTGTTGCCTTCGGCAATCCGTTCTCGCAGCAACACCCAATCGTTCAAGCCGTAACACAGCCAGCTCACGGCAGGCAGCCCGTCCCGGCCGGCGCGTCCCGATTCCTGATAGAAATGTTCGACACTCTGGGGCATATCGAGATGGGCGACAAAGCGCACGTCGGGTTTGTCTATGCCCATGCCGAACGCCACGGTCGCCACCACGATAATATTGTCTTCATGCGTAAAGCGGCGTTGGTTTTCCTCGCGCACGTCCATGCTCAAACCGGCATGATACGGAATCGCCTCCAAGCCGTTTTCACACAAAAACTGCGCCACATCCTCGACTTTTTTACGGCTCAAACAATACACAATGCCGCTTTGCCCATGCATCTGCTTGCGGATGAAATCCAGCAATTGTTTTTTGCCATTATTTTTTTCGATAACCTGATAATAAATATTCGGGCGGTCAAAGCTGGAAATAAATTCGGGCGCATTGTCCAAATGCAGATAATGCTTGATGTCGGCGCGCGTGGCTGCATCGGCGGTAGCGGTCAGGGCGATGCGCGGGACGTTTGGATAGCGTTCGGCAAGCATGCCGAGCTGTTGATATTCGGGGCGGAAATCGTGTCCCCATTGGCTGACGCAATGCGCCTCATCAATGGCAAACAGGCTAACGGTTTGTTGGTCGAGAAAACGCAAAAAGCGGTCGGTAACCAAGCGTTCCGGCGCGACATAAAGCAGTTTCAGACGGCCTTGGGCAAGCTTGTCGGCAATCTCGCTCGCCTCATCTGCCGATGTGCTGCTGTTGACTGCCGCCGCTTCAATCCCGGCCACATGCAGGCTGGCCACTTGGTCGTTCATCAGCGCAATCAGCGGCGATACGACAACCGCCACGCCTTCGCGCATCAGCGCCGGAATCTGGTAACACAAAGACTTGCCCCCGCCTGTCGGCATCAGCACCATCAAACTCTCGCCGCCAGCCAAAGCATTGACGATAGCCTCCTGCTTGCCACGAAATTCGGGATAACCGAATACTTCGTGCAAAATCTGTTTGGCGGTCGGCTGAGGCATAATGGTTCCGTAGAATAAGGGAAAGCGTTATTTTAACGGTTTTGCACCCGCGTATGTGCGGAACATTTTGCCGCCGCTTTTTCAGACGGCCTGAAATTCAACTCTATTAAACTTGTTTAATTTTAAATAAATATTTGTTTTATTTTGAACGAAACGCATGAAGGCCATCTGAATCCTACTCTTCGGATTTCAGACGGCCTTTCAAAGATAAAATCTTTAGGCTTTTTTGACGAACTCAGATTTCAAGTTCATCGCGCTACCATCGATTTTGCAACCGATATTGTGGTCGCCCTCTTGTAAGCGGATGCCTTTGACTTTGGTGCCTTGCTTGATGACCATAGAGCTGCCTTTTACTTTCAAATCTTTAATCAAAACAACCGTATCGCCATCTTGCAAGACCGCGCCGTTGGCATCTTTGACTTCCAATACATCATCGTTTGCAGCCGCAGCATCGGCCTCGTTCCACTCATGGGCGCACTCAGGGCAAACGTATTGGGCGCCGTCTTCGTAAGTGTATTCGGAGTGGCATTTCGGGCAGGGAGGTAGGGACATGAGGTTTCCTTATAAATATGATAAAAGAAGCGTAAAACGTAAATAATACAATGTCTAAATTATTGATTCGCCTTGCTGCCGCCTACGCCGTAAACGGCATTCCACGCCGCGTCCAACATCTGGCCGGCTTGTTGCAGCTTGGCATTTTGCTGCTCTTTCTGAGCCAAGGCCGTCTGAATTTCTCCTTTCAAACGGTCAATATCGGATTGCGCTGCCTGCAAACGGCGCTGCGCGCTTTCCAAATCACTTTGCAGGGAAATGATTTTGCTGTCGTTGCTGTTTTGCTCATGCAAAGCGGCACGGTAAACCGATTGGACGGACAGCAAACGGTCTTCCGCCTCACCGGCATACGCGGCGGCGGCAGATAGCATCATCAGGGTAAGTAAGGTTTTTTTCATGGGTTTTCCTTTAAAGTTGTTTGATTTGTAAAGTAAAGCGCAGAGCCGATTTTTCAGCCGCCAAGTTTACATAATATGCTTGTTGGTCTTTGTTCTTGATGGTTTATTTTATCCAATCCGGACATTCAGGCTGCCGATAAAAGTTAATTCAATCAACTGTTGTGACAGGCAGGCGGCTATTATTTTCTCATATTCTCCGCCTTATTCCATTATTTTCTGGTTTTATTAGAAAAGGCCGTCTGAAAAATTTTCAAACGGCCTTCCCTTTAATTACGTTTTAAGAACGACTTATCCCCTGTGCTTGTGACTGCTCATACTGTCTTTGCTGTTCTTCATACTCAAAACGCTGCGTCGCTTCCTGAACCTTTGCAAGGCTTTCTTCTATCGGAATATAGGCTGCTGTCTGCATATCCATAGATACTCGATTCAATACGGGATTACGCTCACCAATCAGATACTGTCCGTCTTTTACATTAAACAGCGTGACATCTGTCATTTTTTTGGAATAACCCAACGCAGTAAGAGCCATTGCGGAGTTTTGCAGTTTTGCTTCCTCAATCGGTATCCCATTTTTCTCATGGTATTCGGTTAGATGTCCTTTTACTGCATTGAAAAGATTTTGGGTTTCAGGAGCAAGGGATTGTAGTTTGGATACAAAAAAGGACTGTGAATATTGTAGTAGCTGTTCTTTCTCATTTTTAAATGATAATTTCATTTCCTCAGTAAAAACGCGATTATCATCCAAATTATTTATTGTCTCTCCTCTTTTTACTGCATCATAGATCCATTTTTCCAATGGATCTTTAGTTTCTCCTTTGATTATTGCTTGTTCCCATTTGAAATATTCCTTTTGTCCAACGGCGTTATTCCATTTATCCATGTTAACTTCTTTTCGCCAATCCTCCATACTCATGTTAGCAGGCTTTTTAGAAATATCTTCATGATCATCAAGTATTGCTTTAGCTTGATCACGTCCTATTACCTTGGATAATTCATGAAATTGATCCTGAGATACAGAGTAAGCAATACCAGAATCAGATATTAATATATCTTCAGCTACTTGTTGAATATTTTGAGTAATAACTGCACTTAAAAGAGCATGTCTATATGCATCATAGCTATTATTATGTGGGTCTATATCATCTTCCCCTGCAAAGCCACCATATTCATTAGCCTTTTTTACTGCATGCGACACAAAAGTACCAGCTACATACTCCTTAACAGTACTAGGACTAAAATAGTAATCACTCATTTTCACACTTCCCTAAATTAAAGTTAGAAAAATTTGAATTATTTGATATTTCTGCCTGTAAACAAATATTTTCATTTACAGGATAACAAACTTCGGGTTGTCTGTTCATAGGCCACGATTCAATGTAATAAACCTTCTCAAATTTTCCATTTTTTTTACCCCAAAATATTGTTTTATCTTCGGCCATTTTGTAAAAAAATAAATCTTGTCCTAATTTATTCTCAAAATCAGTTTCCAATACATAAGGTTTTTGAATACAAACTTCATCATACCCATTAAAAATCTCGATTAAAGGGATACTATTTTTTCCTTGAATTAATGGAAATAAGTTATTATTCCTATTAAAAAATCTAAAAAATAGACAAATAAACACTATTATTATAAATATGAGTATTAGAATAACTTTAAAAGAAATATTTTTCATAATCATACCATTATAAAAACATAATGATTATACGTCTGAAGACTAAATCTTGACAACCCAAAAGGCCGTCTGAAAAATTTTCAGACGGCCTTTTATCATTCATGCCTTACGAACGGATCCGTTTCAACACTTCTTCTTTGCCGATTAATGCCAATACGGCATCGACGCTTGGGGTTTTCGCCGTACCGCAGACAGCGAGGCGCAGGGGCATACCGAGTTTGCCCATTTTGATGCCTTCTTCGTCGCAGAAAGGTTTGAAGAGGTCGTGGATGGCTTCGGCGGTCCAGTCTTCCAGCCCTTCGAGGCGTTCGGCAAAGCGCAGCATACGGGCGGCGGCTTCGTCGTCCCAGTGTTTCTGCACGTCTGCTTCGGCAGGGGTTTGTTTGACATAGAAGTAGAGGCACTCGTCGGCAAGCGTGTTCAGGTCTTGGGCGCGGTCTTTGACCAATGCCAACACATCTTCCAAAGCAGGCTTGCTTGTTTCGTGGATATCGCGCAGGGCGAGGCGCGGTTTCACCATTTCGGCCAGTTTTTCGTTGGCGGTGATTTTGATGTGTTCGCCGTTGATCCAGTAGAGTTTCTTCAAATCCATGCGGCTTGGGGATGGGGAAACGTCTTTCAAATCAAACCATTCGATGAATTGTTCCATCGTGAAGAATTCGTCGTCGCCGTGCGCCCAGCCCAAGCGTGCCAGATAGTTGAGCATGGCTTCGGGCAGGATGCCCATTGCGCCAAAATCAGTGATGGCAACGGTATCGCCGCTGCGTTTGGAGATTTTTTTGCCTTGTTCGTTGAGAATCATGGGCAGGTGGCCGTATTCGGGGAGGGTGGCGCCAATGGCTTTTAAGATGTTGATTTGTTTCGGCGTGTTGTTCACATGGTCGTCACCGCGGATAACGTGGGTAACGCCCATGTCGTAGTCGTCCACCACGACGCAGAAGTTGTAGGTCGGTGTGCCGTCGGCGCGGGCGATAATCAGGTCGTCGAGCGCTTCGTTGGGGATGGAGATTTCGCCTTTGACCAAGTCCGTCCATTTGGTCACGCCGTCCAAAGGCGTTTTGAAACGGACAACAGGTTGCACGTCGGCAGGGATTTCGGGCAGAGTTTTGCCTTCTTCAGGGCGCCAGCGGCGGTCGTAAGTTGCCGTGCCTTCTTTTTCGGCTTTCTCGCGCATGGCTTCCAGCTCTTCTTTGCTGCAATAGCAGTAGTAGGCAGCGCCTTTTTCCAAGAGTTCGGCGATGACTTCTTTATAGCGGTCGAAACGGCGGGTTTGGTACACGATGTTGTCGGCGTTGTCGTAGTTCAGGCCGACCCATTTCATGCCGTCGAGGATGATGTTGACAGATTCGGCAGTAGAGCGCGCCAAGTCGGTGTCTTCGATACGCAATAGGAACTCGCCTTTATGATGGCGGGCAAACGCCCATGAAAACAAGGCGGTGCGTACGCCGCCGATGTGCAGGTAGCCGGTGGGGCTGGGGGCGAAACGGGTTTTGACGGTCATGATGGCTCCAAAGTCTTTGAAAACAGGTATTTTACTTTTTCGGCAAGGTTTAAACAATGTAAGGCCGTCTAAAAATAATGTCGGCGCAGAAGGACCGTCTGGGAACTTTTCTCCTGAAAACAAAACTAATGATAATCATTTCTTTGAAAGTATCCGCTCATGAACAAACGCGCTTTATTTACCGCCCTCGCCCTCCTGCCCCTTTTTGCCCAAGCCGAAATCAAAACTATCAAAGACGTATTGGGACGCGAAGTCAAAGTCGATGTCCCTGTCAAACGCGCGGTTTTGGCGTTTTACTATCCCGACTATATCGCGGTAACGGGCGCGGACAAATTTAAAAACGTCATCGGCATTTCGCGTGAGTTTTGGGAGAAATTCAATCCCGGCAGCTGGGTGATGTTCAAACAGAAGCTGCCTACGCTGCAAAACATTGCAGACATCGGCAACATCAGCACCGGCACGTTTTCACTGGAGAAAACGCTCGCGCTCAAGCCGGACGTATTGATTCTGGCCGACTGGCAGTATAAGGCCATCGCCACCCATCTGCCGCGCATTAAAGCGGCAGGCATACCCGTCGTCGTGGTCGATTTCAACGCCGAAACCGTCGCGCGGCACACGCGCAGTGCGGAAATTTTCGGCGAACTCAACGGTACGCAGGCGCGCGCCCAAAAAATTGCCGCCGAATACGCCCGAGGCATTGCCGACATCCAAAAACGCGTCGCGCGCGCCAAGCAGTCCAAACCGAAAATCTATATCGAGTTCGGCGACAAAGGCCCGTCCGAATACAGCTACACCTTCGGCAAAGATATGTGGGGCGCGATTGCCGACACAGCAGGCGGCAACAATATCGCCGCGCCTTACGTTAAAAACTGGGGACCGATAAACCCTGAAAAATTCCTGACGGCCAAACCCGACGTCATCGTCATTTCGGGGACGGAAAACGGCCATAAAGACAAGCCTGGCATTATGGCGATGGGCATAGGCATCAGCCAGGCCGATGCGCAACGCCGCCTGGCCGGATTT
The DNA here is from genome assembly GCF_003044935.1 of Neisseria subflava. NCBI lineage: Bacteria > Pseudomonadati > Pseudomonadota > Betaproteobacteria > Neisseriales > Neisseriaceae > Neisseria > Neisseria subflava. The sequence continues at coordinate 388,106 of NZ_POXP01000002.1, forward strand.
GTCAAACGCAAAGGCTGGGCAGACATTCCTGCCGTCAAAAACAAACGCGTTTACGGCATCTACCACACCGCCTCCCGCTCGCTCACCGATTTGGCCAGCGCGCAATTTATCGCCAAAACCCTGTATCCGCAGCAGTTTGCCGACATAGACCCAAACAAGACCTATCTGGACTTCTACCGCAAATACCTGCCCGTCGTGCCGGACGGTACGTTTTACATCCGATTGAAATAGCGGCTGCAAAAATCATAGGCTCAGGCCGTCTGAAGATTCAGACGGCCTGAACATGTTATGCCGATAAATATTTAATGAGTATAATTACCGTTCTTTCAACAAAATTACTGGGTACGTATGAACGGACAAAACCAAATCGACCGGCCTCAGGCTCCGGTCGTCAGCATCAGCGAATGGTTGGTTGGTAACCAGCTTGATTATGATGATTCCGCTGGTCAATCTGATCATGATGTTTGTGTGGGCATTCAGCTCAAACACCAATCCGAATAAAGCCAATTATTTCAAGGCTGCCTTGATTCTGTTTGCCATCGTAATGGCAATTTATCTGGTGCTGGCCGTAGTCTTTTTGGGCAGTATAGCTACAAATCAATATCAATAAGTAAGAATACATTTAGACCGTCTGAAACCTAAAAGGCTTCAGACGGCCTTTTGTATGGCTTGCCCAAGGCTCAACTGCTTATCCAATTCCAAACCGCATCGCTCCATTTGCCGATACGGTAGAGAAACAAAGAATAGCTCTCCTGCATCAGGAACTTGGCTTTCTTGCTGCGCTCATCAAAGCGCGTGGTCGGTGTGGCGGAGAACTGCGCATCTGACAAGCCCAAATCGGCGGCCATTTCTTCGGCGCGCGCCAAATGATACGGATCGCTGACAACGATAATGCTGCCGACTCCGTTGGCGTGCATGATGGGGACGATATTGCGCAGGTTTTCGTAAGTGTTGCGCGACGTGTTTTCAAATAGGATATTGTGCGCCGGTATGCCCTGCTTGAGCGCGTATCGGCGCCCCACTTCGGCTTCGGTCATAAATCCTTTTTTGGGCGTACCGCCGGTGAAAATGATTTTGCCGACCCGATGGCTTTGGTAGAGCGTGATGGCGTGGTTGATACGCTCACGGAACACCGGCGACGGGCGTTTGTCCCACGCCGCCGCACCTAACACCACCGCCGCATCGGCATGAACGTCCTTCGGCAAGGTTTGCAAACCTGTCCGGTAAATCTGCCATGTGCCGCTCAAAAAAATACCGCACACCAGCAAAACGCTCAAAGCAAGGCCGCGAAACAGGTAATATCGCAGACCATTGCGGCTTTTAAGCAGGGAAATCATCTTCAGACGGCCTTATCCAACCCCGTCAGCCGAGTAGGGCAGCAATGTTTTCCAACGGACGGCCGATGGCTGCGCGCGTAGGCGTTACCAAAACGGGACGCTCGAGCAGGGCGGGGTGTTCGGCGATTGCCTGAAGCAGGGCGGCATTGTCCAAATCGGGATTGTCCAAACCCAATTCTTTGTACAAGTCATCTTTCGTGCGCATCATACCGCGCACCGATTCGATACCGAGTTTGGCAAACATATCCTGCAAAGTCGCCAAATCGGGCGCGGTATCCAGATATTTGACCACGTCGGCGGCAACGCCTTTTTCTTCGAGCAAAGCCAGCGCGGCACGCGATTTGCTGCAACGCGGGTTGTGATAAAGTGTGAATTCAGACGGCATGAAAGTCTCCGTATTATTGCAAAATCATTCAATGATGGCGGTTATTATCGTCTGCAACTGATTTTTACTCAAACTTTTTACTTGATATCTTGATACGAATCGGTAGGCATGCCCACCAAACCGTTTTACAATAAACACAATTTCGATTGGCAACCTCAAGGATACAACCATGAAAGCCTTAACCGCCCTTCTACTGTCCGCCACCGTTTTTACCGCTGCACCGGCCTTTGCCGCCGACGAAACGGCAGGTTGGCAGGACAACAAACCGCAAAGTCTGGAATCGCTCAAAGCCCCCGTGCGCGTGGTCAACCTGTGGGCAACCTGGTGCGGCCCCTGCCGTAAAGAAATGCCCGCCATGTCCGCATGGTACAAAGCGCAGAAAAAAGGCAGCGTCGATATGGTCGGCATCGCGCTGGATACGACCGACAACATCGGCAAGTTCCTGAAACAAACGCCGGTTAGCTACCCGATTTGGCGTTACACCGGTGCCAACAGCCGCAACTTCATGAAAGCCCACGGCAACAACGTCGGCGTATTGCCCTTTACTGTCGTCGAAGCGCCGAAATGCGGCTACAAACAAACCATCACCGGCGAAGTCAACGAAAAAAGCCTGACCGCCGCCGTGAATTTGGCCAAAACCAAATGTAAATAAAACAGCGGATAGGGTGCTTAACCTACGCTGCTGATACCGAGGCCGTCTGAAACCCAACCGTTCAGACGGCCTTTTTTCAAACCATATTACTTTGTGTTGCAAACCGACAGTGTCTCCACAGGCAGAACCGGGGTTTCACTATCAAAAAGCAGCCGAAATATTTATAATCTGTGAATATCCCCATTTTTTCAGACGGCATGTTGCCCTATCGATGACGCCGGCCGTCTGAATCCCTATTTTCAGGAAAACCCATGATCCGTTTCGAACAAGTTTCCAAAACCTATCCCGGCGGTTTCGAAGCCCTGAAAAATGTCAGTTTCCAGATTAACAAAGGTGAGATGATTTTTATCGCCGGCCATTCGGGTTCGGGCAAATCCACCATTTTGAAGCTGATTTCAGGCATTACCAAGCCTACCAAAGGCAAGGTTTGGTTCAACAATCAAGACCTCGGCACCTTGAGCGACAATCAAATCGGCTTTATGCGCCAACATATCGGCATTGTCTTCCAAGACCACAAAATCCTCTACGACCGCAATGTCTTGCAAAACGTTATCCTGCCTTTGCGGATTAGCGGCTACCAGCCGCGCAAAGCTGAAGAGCGCGCGCGTATTGCGATTGAGAAAGTCGGCTTGAAAGGCCGCGAAAACGATATGCCCATCACTTTGTCCGGCGGCGAACAACAACGTTTGTGCATCGCGCGCGCAGTGGTTCACCAACCCAGCCTGCTGATTGCCGACGAGCCGTCCGCCAGTCTCGACCGCGCCTATGCGCTGGATATTATGGAATTGTTCAAAACCTTCCATGAAGCAGGCACAACCGTGATTGTTGCGGCGCACGATGAAACGCTGATGACGGATTACGGCCACCGCGTCTTGCGCCTGCAGAAAGGACGCCTCGCATGAGCATGATTCATTACATCTCGTTACACGTCGAATCGGCGCGCGCCGCGCTCAAAGAGCTTCTGCGCCAACCCATCGGCACGCTACTGACCCTGCTCATGCTTGCCGTTGCCATGACCTTGCCGCTGTTCATGTATTTGGGCATCCAAAGCGGACAAAGCGTATTGGGCAAACTCAACGAGTCGCCGCAAATTACGGTTTATATGGACACCGATGCGGCAGGTTCTGATGCCGATACGGTAAAAAACCTGCTCCAACGCGACAGCCGTATCGATAAAGTCCGCTTTATCAGCAAGCAGGAAGGTTTGGAAGAATTACAGACCAATCTCGACCAAAACCTCGTTTCCATGCTCGATGGCAACCCGTTGCCTGATGTCTTTATCGTTACGCCCGACCCTGCCACTTCTCCGGATCAGATGCAGGCCATCTATAAAGACATTACCAAACTGCCGCGCGTTGAATCTGCAACCATGGATACGGAATGGGTACAGACCCTTTATCGTATTAACGAATTTATCCGTAAGATTTTGTGGTTCCTCTCGCTGACTTTGGGCATGGCCTTTGTCTTGGTGGCACACAACACCATCCGCCTGCAAATCCTCAGCCGCAAAGAAGAGTTGGAAATCACCAAGCTGTTGGGGGCGCCCGCTTCCTTTATCCGCCGTCCTTTCCTTTATCAGGCAATGTGGCAGAGTATTTTCTCCGCCGCCGTCAGCTTGGGCTTGTCGGCCTGGCTGCTGGCCGAAGTACGGCCGCTGGTGGACGCGATTTTCAAACCCTACGGTCTGAACATCGGCTGGCGTTTCTTCACATTTAGCGAAGTGTCGCTGGTATTCGGCTTCGTCATCGCGCTGGGCGTATTCGGCGCATGGCTGGCCACCACGCAACACCTTTTGGGCTTCAAAGCCAAAAAATAAGCAAACAGGCCGTCTGAATGGTTCAGACGGCCTGAAATCTTATCCTTTCGCAACTTAAACAAACCTTGTGAAAATTTAATACTGCCAAATCTAACAGCAAGGGCATAATCCCTTATAATTGGTGGCTTATTATCCATCTCATTTCATTTGTGCGGCATAAACCGTGCAGACAAATAACGAAAGACATCCTGTGGACAAACTCAAAATCTCTGCCAACGGCCCCCTCAACGGCGAAATCATCGTATCCGGCGCAAAAAACGCCGCCCTGCCGCTGATGTGTGCCGGCCTGCTGACTTCCGGCACTTTACGCCTGAAAAACGTACCCATGCTCGCCGACGTCAAAACCACCCAAAAACTGCTGCAAGGCATGGGCGCACGTGTTTTGACCGACAACATCTCCGAATTTGAAATCAACGGTGGCACTGTCAACAACACCTGCGCACCTTACGAGCTGGTAAAAACCATGCGCGCATCCATCTTGGTTTTGGGCCCGACCCTCGCCCGCTTCGGTGAAGCCCAAGTCAGCCTGCCCGGCGGCTGCGCCATCGGTTCGCGCCCGGTTGACCAACACCTCAAAGGCCTCGAAACCATGGGTGCGGAAATCACCATCGAACACGGTTACGTCAAAGCCAAAGGCCGTCTGAAAGGCACGCGTGTCACCATGGACGTCGTGACCGTAGGCGGTACCGAAAACCTGCTGATGGCGGCCACGCTCGCCGAAGGCACCACCATCCTCGAAAACTGCGCCATTGAACCCGAAGTCGTCGATTTGGCCGAATGCCTCGTTAAAATGGGCGCAAAAATCAGCGGCATCGGTACAGCAACCATGACCATCGAAGGTGTAAAAGAGCTGCACGGCTGCGAACACAGCGTCGTTCCCGACCGTATCGAAGCCGGTACCTTCCTCTGCGCCGTCGCCATGACCGGCGGCAAAGTCGTCCTGCGCAATGCCGCCCCCAAAACCATGGAAGTCGTATTGGACAAACTGACCGAAGCCGGCGCCATCATCGAAGCAGGCGACAACTGGATTTCTATCGACATGCAGCAACGCCCCAAAGCCGTGGACATACGCACCGTCGTCCACCCAGGCTTCCCAACCGACATGCAGGCGCAGTTTATGGCCATGAACGCCATTGCCGAAGGCAGCAGCCGCGTGGTGGAAACCATTTTTGAAAACCGCTTCATGCACGTTCCCGAACTCAACCGCATGGGCGCAGACATCACCACCGAAGGCAACACCGCCTACATCAAAGGCGTAGAAAAACTCTCCGGTGCCGTCGTGATGGCAACCGACCTGCGCGCCTCCGCCAGCCTCGTCATGGCAGGTTTGGTCGCAGATGGCGAAACCATCGTCGAACGCATCTACCACCTTGACCGCGGCTATGAATACATCGAGAAAAAACTCGGCGGCGTAGGCGCAAAAATCGAACGCGTACGCGGTTAATCCCATACGCAGCCGATAAATAAAAGGCCGTCTGAAACACCGGCAATCGGGTTTCAGACGGCCTTTACGTATTGTTTTGCGGTATAATTCCCGACATCTTTATCCATTGTTTTTAAAAGCACAAACCATGACACGCAAAATCCTTGTCACTTCCGCACTGCCGTATGCCAACGGTACGCCCGTGATGCTTGCCGCTCAAAAACAAGATAAAACAGAGAGGAATCTATTGAAACAATATTTGAAAGTAACTTCATTGTTAAAAGAAAGGACTACTAAGACTGAGTAAGAACCAATCTGAAATCGAAGTATATTATAGTGCTTATTTAGTTAAATTTTTGATTATTAGGATAACAGCATGCTTGATTTAAAGAACTATCCGTACAAAGCTGTAATTACGCATTTTGTATTATTCAATGCAATATTGTCTTTTTTATTGGCAGCATCTATTTCAGTTTTATTAAATTTTGACTCCAGTAGTCGGCTTGCTTTACATGACTTTCTAATTAGCCTTGGAGAAAATTTTCTGTATTTGTTTTTTATTCCAACTATAATAACGGCTATATTTGTTTCAATATTTAAAATAAGAGATAATTCTATAGGTAGAAAAGTAGTATTCCTAATAACTTTTTTAATACCATCTATAATTATATGGATTACAACATGTGTATTCCAAAAAGAAGATGCCTGCTTTATTGGAATATCAATAATATATTTTTTATGCGGAATTCCAATTATAATCAACTCCATGTTTCAGATATATTGGCTGAAAAAAATATTTCGTGAAATTAACTAACTTTTATCTTAGGAGTAAAAAATGGAAAATCGTTATACATTAACGATTTATGTTGCAGCGCCTGGTACGCCTACTTTGAAGGGTGGAGAAAAAGATACGTCAACTGTAGGGCATGTATATTATTCAATAAGTGATGGAAATCGTCAGATGGGATGGGGGTTTGCTCCTACTAGTTCTTTCCCTATTTGGAAAGGAAAAGTCGTAAATAATGAGTTTAATATATATCAAAACCCTGTTCTTGAACGTACTATGGAAATTACAAAAAAGCAATATGATGCTTTAAAAGATTTTGGATTACACCCTGATAAACATGGATTTAATTCTTCATTTTATAATGCTTTTAGTAATAGCTGTGTAGATTTTCTCTATACTGCTTTAAAAGAAGGGGATATTTACCATAAACAAGTTTATGGTAATGATATTACTGGGCTGGTTGACCATGAAGGTGCTATTCGCGTTCCTCGAAATATTAAAGAGTTAAAAGATATTTCTAATCCTATTCCTCACAGCCCATTGAATAAAACAATCGAACGACCTTTACCGAAGCAAAGTTGGAGCCAAAAAAATATTCTAAGTAAAACTGATGATATTTTGCCTTCTATAAAAAACATTGAAGATGTACCTCAATACACGCAGGCAGCTTCTTCATCCAAACCGCAATTCCTTTCCCCCGAAGCCCAAAAGATCTTCAATACTGCAATGGTGCACCTAACGACATATCATAAGACAAACAATCTGTCTATTAATGAGGAAAAACTGCAAAATTCCGCGATGGCACTTACCGCCTTGGCTCAGTCAAAAAATATAACTGATCTTACTTTATTTAGTGTAAAAAACGACCAGTATCTAATCGGAAACCGAAATCCTACATTAAATCTTGCTTCTATGGATATAGGACTATCTGCATCTATTCCCGCGGAAAAGAGCTTTAATCAAATCCAGCAAACGGCACAACTCTCTGAATATGAAGAGCAACAAAAACAATTGGCACAATCTCAATCGCGTGGAATGAGTATTGGGTAACAAAACCTTTCTAGAACATCTCAAAAGGCCGTCTGAAACACCAGCAATCAGGTTTCAGACGGCCTTTGCGTATTGTTTTGCGGTATAATTCCCGACATCTTTATCCATTGTTTTTAAAAGCACAAACCATGACACGCAAAATCCTTGTCACTTCCGCGCTGCCATATGCCAACGGCAGCATCCACCTCGGCCACATGGTCGAACACATCCAAACCGATGTTTGGGTACGCTTCCAAAAACTGCGCGGCCACGAATGCTACTACTGCTGCGCCGACGACACCCACGGCACGCCCGTAATGCTTGCCGCGCAAAAACAAGGCATTGCGCCTGAAGACATGATTGCCAAAGTGCGCGAAGAGCACCTCGCCGACTTTACCGGTTTCAACATCGGTTACGACAATTATTACAGCACCCACTCCCCTGAAAACAAACAGTTTTCCCAAGATATTTACCGCGCACTGAAAGCCAACGGCAAAATCGAAAGCCGCGTCATCGAGCAGCTTTTCGACCCTGAAAAACAAATGTTCCTGCCCGACCGCTTCGTCAAAGGCGAATGCCCCAAATGCCACGCCCAAGACCAATACGGCGACAACTGCGAAGTCTGCGGCACCACCTATTCCCCGACCGAACTGATTAACCCGTATTCCGCCGTTTCCGGTGCCAAACCCGAATTGCGCGAATCCGAACACTTCTTCTTCAAACTGGGCGAATGCGCCGACTTCCTCAAAGCATGGACTTCCGGCAACAATCCGCACGACGGCAAGCCCCATCTGCAACCAGAAGCCCTCAACAAAATGAAAGAATGGCTGGGCGAAGGCGAAGAAACCACGCTGTCCGACTGGGACATCTCCCGCGACGCGCCGTATTTCGGTTTTGAAATCCCCGACGCGCCGGGCAAATACTTCTACGTCTGGCTGGACGCGCCCGTCGGCTACATGGCGTCGTTTAAAAACCTGTGCGACCGAATCGGCATCGATTTTGACGAATACTTCAAAGCCGACAGCCAAACCGAGATGTACCACTTCATCGGCAAAGATATTCTCTATTTCCACGCCCTGTTCTGGCCCGCCATGCTGCATTTCTCCGGCCACCGCGCCCCGACCGGCGTGTACGCACACGGCTTTTTGACCGTGGACGGACAAAAAATGTCCAAATCGCGCGGCACCTTCATCACCGCCAAATCCTATCTGGAACAAGGCCTGAACCCCGAGTGGATGCGCTACTACATCGCCGCCAAACTCAACAGCAAAATCGAAGACATCGATTTGAACCTGCAAGACTTTATCAGCCGCGTCAACAGCGACCTCGTCGGCAAATACGTCAACATCGCCGCCCGCGCCTCAGGTTTCATCGCCAAACGCTTTGAAGGCCGTCTGAAAGACGTTGCCGACAGCGCATTGCTGGCAAAACTGACTGCGCAAAGCGAAGCCATTGCCGAATGCTACGAAAGCCGCGAATACGCCAAAGCCTTGCGCGACATCATGGCCTTGGCAGACATTGTCAACGAATACGTTGATGCCAACAAACCTTGGGAACTGGCGAAACAAGAAGGCCAAGACGCACGCCTGCACGAAGTATGCAGTGAGCTCATCAACGCCTTTACCATGTTGACCGCCTACCTCGCCCCCGTATTGCCGAAAGTGGCCGAAAACGCCGCCAAATTCCTGAATTTGGAAGCCATCACTTGGGCAAACACACGCGAAACCTTGGGCGAACACGCCATCAACAAATACGAACACCTCATGCAACGAGTGGAGCAAAAACAAGTGGATGATTTAATCGAAGCCAACAAACAAAGCATCGCCGCTGCAGCCGCGCCTGCCGCCAAAGAGAGCAAATACGAAAAAGTCGCCGAACAGGCCAGCTTTGACGACTTTATGAAAATCGACATGCGCGTCGCCAAAGTATTGAACTGCGAAGCCGTCGAAGGCAGCACCAAACTTTTGAAATTCGAGCTCGATTTCGGTTTTGAAAAACGCATCATCTTCTCCGGCATCGCCGCGTCTTACCCAAATCCTGCCGAATTGAACGGCCGCATGGTCATCGCCGTCGCCAACTTCGCCCCGCGCAAAATGGCAAAATTCGGCGTATCCGAAGGCATGATCCTCTCCGCCGCCACGGCAGAAGGCAAACTGAAGCTCCTCGACGTTGACGCAGGCGCACAGCCCGGGGATAAAGTAGGCTAAGTATCAAATCTTAAGGAGAAACCATGTTAAACCTTTCCGCACCGGTACTTAAAGAAATTGAGTTGCTTCATGATGCAGGCTTATCAGTTGGCGCTATTGTTGCAGTGTTGCGTCTGAAGTTTCCGGTAGAACTCCATGATCGGGAGGACAAACAAATTGAAGAAGCCGTTCTTCTCATGATCAATCCGCCGCGAAAAGCACCGTCTCTTTCCCGCTAAGGTAGCGATACCGGTTGAATGGTAAATTTGGTTATGCTTCAACAAAAGGCCGTCTGAAATTTTCAGACGGCCTTTTTATTTATCCAAATGCTTATTCCCATTCAAACTTTATCTCAATAATTCATCGGTAACGCGTTGCAGAAACTCGATACGCTCGGGTTTGGCTTCACCTGATTCGGCAGCGGCTTTGACGGCGCAGCCAGGTTCGGCGCGGTGGGTACAGTTGTGGAAACGGCACTGGCCGATAAGGTGGCGCAGGTCGGGGAAGTATTGCAGTAAATCGGCGGCTTGGAGATGGTGCAGGCCGAATTCTTGCAGGCCGGGGGAATCGATGAGTCGGGTTTCTGCATTTAAATCGTATAGTTGGGCGTGGGTGGTGGTGTGTTTACCGGAGTCGAGCGCGGTGGAAATGTCGCCGGTTCGGGCGGCTTGGTTGCCGAGTAGGGCGTTGGTCAAGGTGGACTTGCCCATGCCGCTTTGTCCGAGCAGGATGTTGGTTTGCCCTTCTAATATGGGACGCAGGATGTCGGCGTTTTCCAATGCGTTGGTTTCGACCACGGAGTAGCCGAGGGTTTCGTAGAATTTGAGTTTCTCGCGCCATTGGGCGGTTTCGGGGAGGTCGGCTTTGTTGAGGACGATGACGGTGTTAATGCCGGCCGCTTCGGCTGCGAGGAGGGCACGTTGCAACAGGGCTTCGCTGGGTGAGGGGCTGGCGGCGGTTACGATGAGGAGTTGGGTAACGTTGGCGGCAATCAGTTTGGTTTTCCACGCGTCTTGGCGGTAGAGCAGGCTTTCGCGCGGGAGGTAGTCTTCAATCACGACTTGTTCGCCGTTGATGGGGCTGATGCGGACTTGGTCGCCACAGGCGAAATCGACGCGTTTTTTGCGGGTGGTGGCGTCATATGTTTGGCCGTCGGGGGTGCGGACGATATAGCGGCGGCCATAGCTGGTAATGATTTGGGCGGTATCGGTCATGATGGGGTTTATTGTTTAGAATGGTGTGATTGTACCGAAAGTCGGCTATGGCCGTCTGAAAACTTGTTTGCACCTTTTAACTTTCTTTGGCTTGGTTTTTTGGTGTTTCTGCCCTATATTTGCAATGTATTTGTTTTCAGGAGATTTTTTATGGATTTCAGTCAGTTGCTCAATCAGGTTTTGGGTGCGGCTCAAAAAGGCGGCAAAGCGGTGGCGGACAGTCCGCTCAATTCTTTCGGCGGCGGCGCGCTGACGGGTGCTTTGGCATCGATGCTGTTGAAAAAGAAAAACACGAAGAAGCTGGTCAAGGCCGGCTCGGTCGCTGCTTTGGGTTTCCTGGCTTATAAAGGCTATCAAAACTGGAAACAAAACCGCCAGCAGGACGAATTACCGCAAAGTGCTTTCCAACCTGCCGGTCTGATTGGTGAAAACCACAGCCGTGTGATTTTGCAAACGATGATTGCGGCGGCGGCTTCAGACGGCCTGATTGATGATGCGGAACGCGCGGCGATTGAGCGCGAAAGCGGCAGTGATGCGGAAACGGCGGCATGGTTGCAGGCGGAATATGCGCAACCGGCCTCTATCGAGCAAATTGCCGCTTCTGTCGGCAGCGACGAGGCTTTGGCAGCCGAAACTTATCTGGCTGCCAGATTGGTCTGCGCGGACTTGTCGCGCAAGGAAATCGTGTTCCTGAGCCGTTTGTCCCAAGCTTTGAATTTGGACGACCAACTGGTCGAAAGCTTGGAAAAACAGCTCGAATTGGCTTAAGCTTGATTTAAAAGGCCGTCTGAAACCTGATTTCAGACGGCCTTTCGACTTAATTTCAGAGTAAAATAACCCTTTCGACATATTAAAGGCTGTCTGAACATGAATAAACTTTTTTCCACATTCAAAACGTTTTTAGCCGCTTCGTCCGTTTTGGTATTGGCTGCCTGTCCGAGCGGCAACGCGCCGCAATCCAAACCTTCTACGCAGGGTCAAAATACGGTTTCGCATACTGCACCCAAACCGAAAGCCACGGTTGCACTGGCTTTGGGTGGCGGCGCGTCCAAAGGCTTTGCCCATATCGGGATTATTAAGGTTTTGAAAGAAAACAATATTCCGGTCAAAATTGTTACCGGTACATCCGCAGGCTCGATTGTCGGCAGTATGTACGCTTCGGGAATGTCGCCCGACCGCCTCGAATTGGAAGCGGAAATTTTGGGTAAAACCGATTTGGTGGATTTGACCTTGTCCACCAGCGGCTTCATCAAAGGCGAAAAACTGCAAAACTACATCAACCGCAAAGTCGGCAACCGCCCGATGCAGCAGTTCCCCATCAAATTTGCCGCCGTTGCGACCGATTTTGAAAGCGGCAAACCAGTGGTGTTCAACGTAGGCAATGCCGGACAGGCCGTCCGCGCTTCCGCGTCGATTCCGAACGTATTCCAGCCTGTCGTCATCGGCAACCGCAAATATGTAGACGGCGGCCTGTCGCAGCCCGTACCGGTCAGCGCGGCGAAAAAAATGGGCGCAAACTTCATCATTGCCGTCGATATTTCCGCCCGTCCGGCCAAAAATGTCAGCCAAGGCATGTTCTCCTATCTTGACCAAACCTTCAACGTGATGAGCCAAACTGCGTTGCGCCAAGAATTGGGACAAGCCAATGTGGTCATCAAACCGCAGGTTTTGGAGCTGGGTTCGGTTGGCGGTTTTGACCAAAAACAACGCGCCATCCAATTGGGCGAACAGGCCGCACGCGCCGCGCTGCCTGAAATCAAACGCAAACTGGCGGCATATCAGTATTAATCATCCGCCGTTTGAACAGGCCGTCTGAAAGTATGTTTTTCAGACGGCCTTTCTTGTGCAAATCTGCTAAAATCACGCGTTTCCTACAAATCATAAAATCCTAAAAAAATGAATATCTTTTACGAAGAGTCCGGCCAATTCAAAGTTGCCTCCATCGTCCAAAAAAACGACGCCACCTACCAAGTCGATACCCAACACGGCAAACGCACCAAAGTGAAGGCAAACAATGTCTTTGCCGAATTTGACGGCGATATGGCGACGTTTTTGGAGAACGCGCAAGCGCAGGCGGCGGACATCGACACCGATTTATTGTGGGAAGTATGCGGCGAAGAGGAATTTACCGCCGAAGCCATCGCCGAAGAATATTACGGCCATGCGCCGACCAAAACCGAGCTGGCGGCGACTTTGATTGCGCTTTACGCCGCGCCGATGTATTTCTACAAAAAAGCCAAAGGCGTGTTCAAAGCCGCGCCCGAAGAAACTTTAAAACAAGCACTTGCCGCCATCGAACGCAAAAAACAGCAAGACGCGCAAATCGATGCTTGGGCGGAAGCCTTGAAACGCGGCGAGATGCCGTCTGAAATCGCGGCGGATTTGAAAACCATCTTACACGCGCCCGACAAGCAGTCGCTGACCTACAAAGCCTTTACCAAAGCCGCCGATGCATTGAAAACCTCCGCCTACGAATTGGCGAAAAAAACGGGCGGCATTACGTCCATTCCCCAATACCTGCAAGACGGGTTTGAAATCAAATACTTCCCCAAAGGAACAGGCTTCCCCGACCTTCCGCTTCCTGAAATGCCCGACTTACCCAAGGCTGATGTTACCGCCTTTTCCATTGACGACGAATCAACCACCGAAGTCGATGATGCCTTGAGCCTGACCGACTTGGGCAATGGCACGAAGCGCGTCGGTATCCACATCGCCGCGCCGTCGCTTGCCATTAAACAAGGCGACAAAATGGAAAAAAACATCATGGAACGCTTAAGCACGGTTTATTTCCCCGGCGGCAAAATCACTATGTTGCCCGAAAACTGGATTGCCGCATTCAGCCTTGATGCAGGCGCATACCGCCCTTCCATCAGCATTTATTTCGATGTGGACAACGGGTTCAACGTCGGCGTGCCAACCTGCAAAATCGAAGCGGTCAACATCGCCGAAAACCTGCGCATTCAAACCATCGAGCCGCATTTCAACGCCGAAACCGGCTTGGACGAAGCAGGCGAAATGATGTTTGCCCACCATCAAAACCTGATTTGGTTCTATCAATTCGCCATCGCCCTGCAAAAAGCGCGCGGCAAATACGAGCCCGACCGTGCGCCGCAATACGATTACAGCATCGAATTGGATGAGGAAGGCAACGTATCCGTCGTCCGCCGCGAACGCGGTTCGCCCATTGATACGCTGGTCAGCGAGATGATGATTCTTGCTAACAGCACTTGGGCTCAAATGCTGGACGAAAACGAGCTGCCCGGCCTTTTCCGCGTCCAACCGGCAGGCAAAGTGCGTATGAGCACCAAATCCGAGCCGCACATCGGCATGGGCGTGCAGCATTACGGCTGGTTTACCTCGCCGCTGCGCCGCGCCGCCGACTACATCAACCAAAAGCAGCTGATCAGCCTGATCGACGACACTGCCGAGCCGCTGTATCAAAACAGCGATGCCGAGCTTTTCGCCGCGCTACGCGACTTTGATGCCGCCTATACCGCCTACGCCGACTTCCAACGCCAAATGGAAGCCTACTGGAGCCTCGTTTATCTGCAGCAGCAAGGCACGAGTGAGCTGACGGCCACCATCCTCAAAGAAGACCTCGTCCGCATTGAAGGCCTGCCGCTGGTCACGCGCGCGACCGGCATTCCGTTTGATGCGCTGCCCAAATCGCAGGCATTGTTCAAAATCACTGAATTGGATGCCGAGAAGCAGTTTATCGCGCTTAACTATCAAAAAGCCGTTTTACCGGGCTGATAACGTTATTCCGTTTGAAAAAAGGCCGTCTGAACGAAGAAACAGAAATCTTTGATTTCGTTTTCATCCCTGTTCAGACGGCCTTCATCATCTAAAAATGCTACAATTCCCTTTTTCTGCCCATCATTTCAAACCATGAAAAAAAACGCCCCCCAATCCTTTGAAGAAGCCTTATCCCGCCTCGAAACCCTGACCCAGGCCATGCAAAGCAGCGAAATGCCGCTGGAAGACGCTTTGGCCGCCTATCAGGAAGGCAACGAATTGGTCAGATACTGCCAAACCAAATTGGCGGAAGTCGAGCAGAAACTGCAAGTCTTGGATGCCGGCGAACTGAAGGAGTTGAACCTTGAACCCGGCGAATGAACTCAAAACATGGCAGCAAAAAGCCCAAGCACAAACCGAATTGCTGCTGGCGCATTTCTTGCCGTCTGAAAGCCAAGTGCCGCATACGCTGCACGAAGCCATGCGTTACGTTACCCTCGGCGGCGGCAAACGGCTGCGCCCGCTCTTGGTGCTTGCCGCGTCCGAATTGGGCGAAGCAAACCAAAATGCCGTCAAGCAGGCGATGGCGGCCATCGAAATGGTACACGTCTATTCGCTGGTTCACGACGATATGCCGGCGATGGACAACGACAGTCTGCGCCGCGGCAAACCGACCTGCCATGTGCAATACGATGAAGCAACCGCCCTTTTGGTCGGCGATGCGTTGCAAACCCAAGCCTTTGATGTACTGAGCCGTCCGACAGGCCTGCCTGCCGAACGTCAGCTTGCCATGTTGTCCACACTGGCCCAAGCATCCGGCAGTCTCGGCATGGCGGGCGGACAAGCCATCGACCTTGCCAATGTCGGCAAAGCCATGAATCAGGCCGAACTGGAACAGATGCACAGCCTCAAAACCGGCGCGCTCATCCGTGCTGCCGTGGCCTTAGGCGCACTTTCCTGCCCGGACTTAACACCGGCGCAAATCCAAACCTTAGACCGCTACGCCGCCAAATTGGGTCTGGCTTTCCAAGTGATCGACGATGTATTGGACTGCGAAGCCGATACCGCCACCTTGGGCAAAACCGCCGGCAAAGACTTGGACAACGACAAACCGACCTACGTCAAACTGATGGGCCTTCAGGCCGCGCGTACTTACGCAGAAACGCTGATTGCAGAAGCCGTTGCCCTGATCGAGCCATTCGGCGACAAAGCCCTGCGCCTGCACCAACTGGCCGAGTTTGTTACCGCACGGAAAAACTAAACCTGCAAATAAAATAAAGGCCGTCTGAAACCTGATTTTAGGTTTCAGACGGCCTTTTTAACAGCCTGTTTGGCTTAGGTATCCCATACCGAATACAGAGCCTTCAAAGTGCATGAAACACCCTGCAAACAGCGTTCACAAAGCCTCAACCTGTCTGTTTAATCCAATAGGGCATCTACGAACGCTCTGGCATTAAACGGACGCAAATCGTCGATACCTTCGCCTACGCCGATGTAGCGGACAGGAACAGGGCGGTCGGAGGCAAGGGCGGCAAGGATGCCGCCTTTGGCCGTACCGTCGAGCTTGGTCACAATAAGGCCGGTCAGACCCAGAGCTTCGTCAAAGGCTTTTACTTGGTTGACGGCGTTTTGACCGATGTTCGCATCCAAAACAACGATGATTTCATGTGGCGCATCAGGCATGGCTTTTTGCAGCACGCGTTTCACTTTTTTGATTTCTTCCATCAAATGAAGCTGCGTTGGCAGGCGTCCGGCGGTGTCGGCAAGCACGATGTCAATCCCGCGCGCTTTCGCAGCTTGGACGGCATCGAAGCAAACTGCTGCGGAATCGCCTGTGGTTTGCGAAATCACGGTCACATTATTGCGCTCGCCCCAAGCTTGAAGCTGCTCACGCGCGGCGGCACGGAAAGTATCGCCTGCCGCCAGCAGCACAGATTTACCCTGAGATTGGAAGTATTTGGCCAATTTGCCGATAGACGTGGTTTTGCCTGCGCCGTTGATACCGGCAAGCATAATCACGAAAGGCTCCTTGGTTTCCGGCAAGACCAAAGGTTTTTCCAAAGGCTTAATCAAGTCATACAGCGCATCTTTCAGCGCACCGCGCAATTCGTTGCCGTCTTTGAGGCCTTTGAGGCTGACGCGGTCGCGCACGTCTTTCATCAAGTACTCGGTGGCTTCCATGCCCATATCGCTGGTAATCAGCACAGTTTCCAGCTCTTCGTACAAATCCTCGTCGATTTGTCCGCCGCCGAACACGCCGGCCAACGATTTTGCCATTTTGTCGCGTGATTTGGTCAAGCCTTGTTTCAAACGTGCAGCCCAACTGAGCTTGGGTTCTTCTGCCGGAGCAGGGGCTTCAGCCGGTGTTTCCGCAACGGCTTCTTGAACTTGCTCGACAGTCTCACTAACTGCCTCAACAGCTTCTTCTTTGACTGCTTCGGCCTGTTCTGCTACTTCCTCAGCAGCCTCGGCCACTTCAGACGGCATCTCGGCAACGGTTTCTTGAACCTGTTCAACAGCCTCGCTGACAGTTTCAACGGCTGCTTCTTTTACCGCCTCAGCCTGTTCTGCTACTTCTTCAACAACCTCGGCTACTTCAGCCGGCATCTCGGCAACGGTTTCTTGAACCTGTTCAACAGCCTCGCTGACGGTTTCAACAGCCGCTTCTTTTGCCGCTTCAACGTGTTCTTCTACTTTTTCGACTGTTTCAGACGGTGTTTCGGTCAAAGCTTCCCGAACCTGCCCGACGGTTTCGCTGACAGTTTCAACAGCCGATTCGACAACTGATTCAACATGCCCTTTGACTCTTTCTGCTAAAGATTCGGCATCTTCTTTAATATTTTCAACTACTTGAGCAACTTCAGATTCTACTTTTGCTGCGGTTTCCTGAACTTGAGCCTCCTCAGGAGCCGGAGTTTCCTGTTTTTTCTTGCGACGGAAGAAGCTGAACATTAAATTTTCCTTTTAATTTTAGAAACTTGAAATAGGGAGTATTGTAGCGTATTTTACATGGCAAGGTTGTCTGAAAATCAAGGTTGTCAGGTTTTGGCATTTCCAACGTCTAACAAGACAAACCATCCATACAGGAAACATAGAGATGAATCCCCGCACATTATTTTCACTTTGCACCAAGTTCGGCTGCCTGCTTGTACTTGGCGCCTGCTCATCCAAAATGATGGATACCGAAGCCGCAACCGTACCACAGGCATTGTCCTCGTTGAAAACCCCTGACAACCGCCCTGCCACTATTTACCTGCAAAAAGACAAACCCACCCTGATTAAATTTTGGGCAAGTTGGTGTCCTTTGTGTTTGTCCGAATTGGGACAAACCGAAAAATGGGCGCAAGATACAAAATTCGGTTCTGCCAACCTGATTACCGTTGCCTCGCCCGGTTTTCTACACGAGAAAAAAGACGGCGACTTCCAAAAATGGTATGCCGGTTTGAACTATCCTAAGCTGCCCGTCGTGACCGACAACGGCGGCACCATCGCCCAAAGCCTGAATATCAGTGTTTACCCTTCATGGGCATTAATCGGCAAAGACGGCGATGTGCAGCGCATCGTCAAAGGCAGCATCAACGAAGCGCAGGCATTGGCATTAATCCGCGACCCAAATGCCGACATAGGCCGTCTGAAAAATTCGTTCTACAAACCCGACACACAGAAAAAGGATTCAGCAATCATGAATACGCGCACCATCTACCTCGCCGGCGGCTGCTTCTGGGGCTTGGAAGCCTATTTCCAACGCATAGACGGCGTGGTTGACGCCGTATCCGGCTACGCCAACGGCAAAACGAAAAATCCGAGCTACGAAGACGTGTCCTACCACGACACGGGTCATGCCGAGACCGTCAAAGTGACCTACGATGCCGACAAACTCAGCCTCGACAACATCCTGCAATACTATTTCCGCGTCGTTGACCCAACCAGCCTCAACAAACAAGGTAACGACATCGGCACGCAATACCGCAGCGGCGTGTACTACACCGACCCCGCCGAAAAAGCCGTTATCGCCGCCGCCCTCAAACGCGAGCAGCAAAAATACCAACAGCCCCTCGTCGTCGAAAACGAGCCGCTGCAAAACTTCTACGACGCTGAGGAATACCATCAGGACTACCTGATTAAAAACCCCAACGGCTATTGCCACATCGACATCCGCAAAGCCGACGAACCGCTGCCGGGCAAAATCAAAGCCGCCCCGCAAGGCAAAGGCTTTGACGCGGCAACGTATAAAAAACCCAGCGCTGCCGAACTCAAACGCCTTCTGACCGAAGAGCAATACCAAGTTACCCAAAACAGCGCGACCGAATATGCCTTCAGCCACGAATACGACCACTTGTTCAAACCCGGTATTTATGTGGACATCGTTAGCGGCGAACCCCTGTTCAGCTCTGCCGACAAATTCGATTCCGGCTGCGGCTGGCCGAGCTTCACCCATCCAATTAATGCCTCCGCCGTTACCGAACACGACGATTTCAGCTACAACATGCGCCGCACCGAAGTGCGCAGCCATGCCGCCGACTCACACTTGGGACACGTCTTCGCCGATGGCCCGAAAGACAAAGGCGGCCTGCGCTATTGCATCAACGGCGCAAGTTTGAAATTCATTCCTTTGGAAGAAATGGACGCCGCCGGCTACGGTGCATTGAAAGACAAAGTGAAATAACGGATTAAATCGAAAAAGGCCGTCTGAAAAAGATTTCAGACGGCCTTTTTAATTTGTCGGATGTAGAGAGCGGTTTCTTATCTATCAGAAAATCTCAATAACTAAGAAGGTGCGCCCTACAAAAACCTTTTAAATTCGTTTTGCCAACTCTTCGGCTTTACCCACATACAACGCAGGGGTCAGCTCAAGCAATTTGGCTTTGGCTTCTGCCGGAATTTCCAACGATTCAATAAAGAGTTTCAACACTTCAGGCGTAATGCCGTCTTTACCGCGTGTCAGGTCTTTCAGCTTCTCGTAAGGATTGGCAACGCCATAACGACGCATTACGGTTTGAATCGGCTCGGCCAGCAGCTCCCAAGTAGCGTCCAAATCGGCAGCAAGGGCGGCAGGATTCGGCTCAAGCTTGTTCAGACCGCGCAGATGGGCGGCAAAGCCCAATACGGCATAGCCCACGCCTACGCCCATATTGCGCAATACGGTGCTGTCGGTCAGGTCGCGCTGCCAACGGGAAATCGGCAGTTTTTCGGACAAAAAGCCCAATACGGCATTGGCCATACCAAGGTTGCCTTCGGAGTTTTCAAAGTCGATCGGATTGACTTTGTGCGGCATGGTGGAAGAACCGACTTCACCCGCTTTGACTTTTTGTTTGAAGTAACCCAAAGAAATATAGCCCCAAACGTCGCGGTTGAAGTCGATCAGAATCGTGTTGACACGGCTGATGGCTTGGAAGAATTCCGCCATATAGTCGTGCGGCTCGATTTGAATGGTGTAGGGGTTGAAGGTCAAGCCGAGGCTGATTTCAACGAAGTTGCGACAATGGGTTTCCCAATCCACATCGGGATAGGCGACCATATGGGCGTTGTAGTTGCCGACTGCGCCATTGATTTTGCCGAGGAACTCTTGCGCTTGCAGGTTTTTAAACTGACGTTGCAGGCGGTACACGACATTGGCAATTTCTTTACCCAATGTGCTTGGTGTAGCAGGCTGGCCATGCGTGCGGCTCATCATAGGGACGGCAGCCAACTCATGCGCCATGCCGGTCAGTTTTTCAATGATTTCGGCCAGTTTCGGCAGCAAAACAGCTTCACGCGCTTCTTGCAGCATTAAAGCGTGGGACAGGTTGTTGATGTCTTCGCTGGTGCAGGCAAAGTGGATGAACTCGCTGGCGGCTGCCACTTCAGGCACGCCGGAGAAGCGTTCTTTAAGCCAATATTCGATGGCTTTGACGTCGTGATTGGTGGTCGCCTCAATGGCTTTGACGGCGGCGGCATCTTCAAGCGAGAAGTTTTCGATCACTTTGTCGATTTCGGCAAGCGTAAAATCGCTGAAAGCAGGAACTTCTACAATCTTAGGCTCGGCGGCAAGGGCTTTGAGCCAGTTTAATTCAACTTTGACACGCGCACGCATCAGGCCGTATTCGGAGAAAATCGGGCGCAATGCTTCAACGGATTTGGCGTAGCGGCCATCTAATGGGGAAAGTGCAGCGATAGGGTTAATCATGTCGGATCTTCCTATGGGATGAAAACCAAATTGTTTGCAATTATACATGATTT
The DNA here is from genome assembly GCF_003044935.1 of Neisseria subflava. Classification (NCBI taxonomy): domain Bacteria; kingdom Pseudomonadati; phylum Pseudomonadota; class Betaproteobacteria; order Neisseriales; family Neisseriaceae; genus Neisseria; species Neisseria subflava. The sequence continues at coordinate 408,889 of NZ_POXP01000002.1, forward strand.
TACACTCCAAGGCCGTCTGAAAGACGGGTTTCAGACGGCCTTTTCAGCGTATTTTTCATAAATTTCTTTTCAGAGGTTCAACTTTGCAAAATCGATTTACGATATATGCCATCTTCACGGATAATATCGACTGACTTTTTGTAAATAATGAGGTTTTATGAATATCAAACGTTTTTCGCTGGCTGCAACCGTATTTGCAGCTTTGATGTTGAGTGCCTGTGAAACAACAACCACATCGAGCAGCGGCAGCAGCTGGACCAATATCGGCACCATCTCTGAAGGCAATATCAAAGTAGCCATTGATAGAAGCAGCATTAAAAGAAATGGCGCACTGGTTACTTTCCGCGATAAAAAAACCGTTTCCAAACTGAAAGAAGAGCGTTTCGTCAACACGCCGGCCTATAAAACGGCCATCGGCAGTTGGGAAATTCATTGCTCAAACAAAACTTATCGCCTGGCAGCGCTGCAACTGATGGACGAACACGGCCGAGTGATTTCCAACCAAAGCTATACGCCAACCAGCATCCGCCCAATGAGCGTCATGAGCGGCACGATTACTGAAAAACAATACGAAACAGTGTGCGGACATAAGCTTTAATCCACACTTATTCACAAAGTTATCCACACTTTAAATATTTAAAAGGCCGTCTGAATGCTTTAAATATCAAGTTTCAGACGGCCTTTTTATGTTTTGATGGAAATTTATCTTCAAATTTATCCACAAAATTTGTTTATTCAAAAATAATTTATTACAGCGATTCATTCACGCTCAAAATTTGCTTCATTCTTTGCAAGGGCATTTCACAAAATACTGCTTTCTACTCTATTTACTGACTTACTATCTACTTAATCGAGCTGTATTTACAGACTACCATGCATCAAACTGGATCTGCGCTAAATGCTTTTCACACAGGTATTCCAATCTTTTGGAAAAAACTTTCTTCTCCAAATAAACACCTTTCCTTTGATGATACAGCCCATCTTTAACGCAGCCTTGCCCCTGTTTCTCCGTCAATAATCTGGCTGGGCGTTTTCTGCTTACCTATCAATCCGCCTACAACCCAAACTTTCCTGCCAAACTGTCTTCTGACTTCCCTTTCCGTTTTACACGCCCGTTTTCCTGCGCGATTGCATGAAGTAGAGACTAAAGGCATTTCCAAAACCTGACACAAACGCCTTGCACCTGCGTGCGCAGGAACCCTGACAGCCAATTTACTGCGTCTTTTCCCCCGCAATGAGGACAATACTTTTTTGCCGGCCGGCAATAAGAAAGTTTTCGGAGCCGGCCATGCTTCATGCAGCATGGTTTGGATATTTTCAGACGGTCTTTGCAACAAAGGTTGCAACTGTTCCAAGCTATGACCAATGACAATCATGCCTTTGTGTTGCGGTCGTTTTTTCAGATGAATCAGTTGATTGAGTGCTTTTGGCAAAGTAGGGATACAGCCCAAGCCATAGCAAGACTCGGTAGGATAGGCGACCAAACCGCCTTTTTTAAGATGCGCCTGCAGCCTGCGTTGGGCTGCAGCCGATAAAATTCTGGGGAACATCATCATCATACCAAGGCCGTCTGAAACTGCGATTGTCGGACAATCTGTGTTCAGACGGCCTATTTCTATTCATTATTAACGGTTGATGGCTTTATCGGCAATGTCTTTACGGTATTGCATACCGTCAAAACGGATTGTTTCCAATGCCTCATAAGCCTTGCTTTTAGCTTGTGCAACATCATCGCCCAAACCGACTACACACAACACACGGCCGCCGTTGGTTACCACTTCGCCTTTTTCATTCGTTGCAGTACCGGCATGGAAAACTTTACCGATTTGATTGGCCTTATCCAAGCCAAAGATCACATCGCCTTTTTTCGGAGAATCAGGATAGTTTTGTGCGGCCAACACTACGCCTACCGCAGTCTGCGGATTCCATTCGGCAGCGACACTATCCAGTTTGCTGTCGATTGCCGTTTCAATCAAATCCACCAAATCGCTATCCAAACGGCTCATAATTGGCTGGGTTTCAGGGTCGCCGAAACGGCAGTTGAATTCGATGGTATAAGGCGCACCAGTTTTATCAATCATCAAGCCTGCGTATAAAAAGCCGGTAAATTCATGACCTTCTGCCTTCATACCGGCCACAGTCGGCAAAATAATTTCATTCATCGCGCGCTCGTACACATCAGGCGTTACCACCGGAGCAGGGCTGTATGCGCCCATACCGCCGGTATTAGGGCCTTTGTCATCATCTAACAGGCGTTTATGGTCTTGACTGGTTGCCATCGGCAAAACATGATTGCCGTCCACCATAACGATAAAGCTTGCTTCCTCGCCTTGCAGGAAATCTTCAATCACGACGCGCGCGCCTGCATTGCCCATTTTGTTGCCCAACAACATATCATCAATAGCAGCATGGGCTTCATCCAAAGTCATGGCGACAATCACGCCTTTGCCGGCAGCCAAACCATCCGCTTTAATAACAATCGGCGCACCTTTTTGATTGACGTAATCATGTGCAGCATCGGCATTTTCAAAGGTTTGGTACTGCGCAGTTGGAATGTTATATTTTGCCATAAACGCTTTAGCAAAATCCTTTGAGCTCTCCAGCTGGGCCGCGTATTGAGTCGGGCCAAAAATCTTCAATCCGGCAGCACGGAAGTCATTCACCACACCCGCAGCCAAAGGCGCTTCAGGGCCAACTACGGTAAAGGCAATATTTTCATTACGGCAAAAATCAATTAAATCTTGATGTGCCGTTAATGCGATATTCCGCAGTTTAGGCTCAATTGCCGTTCCGGCATTACCAGGTGCAACAAAGACAGTTTCTACTTTAGACGACTGCGCCAATTTCCAAGCCAGTGCGTGTTCACGTCCACCATTACCAATAACGAGCAATTTCATACCATCTCCTTGAAGAATAGATGTTGTAAATAAAATTCAATCGATGGAATATTGTTCCATCTTGCATAGCTGTTTCAAATTAAGAATAATATCGCACCAAGACAACCATACTCTAATTTCAAACAACGAAAGGACAAATCATGCAAAAACGTATTGACGAAATTCAAAGCAAATACCGCGAATGGTGCGAATTACTGCCACAACTGGAAGCAGATATCGCCCGCTGGAAACATGCTGCAAGCCTCATGCAAGACATGGATGACTTCTATACCAACGAATACCAAGCATGCTATCAAGCCATTGAAGAAGGGGCAGATGTTGATTTACGAACACAGGGCGAATACAGCATTATGAGCGAAGATGCCCTATGGAACGCACTGGGAGAATTTCATCAACTGGCTTGGGAACACCTGCGCTCAAGCGTAAATGCTTTAGACAGATACTAAGGCTAAAACATCAAAGGCCGCCTGAAACTTTTGATTTCTCAAATATGTTCAGACGACCTTTTATTCAAACGACTTCTCAGTATCTACTTCAATTTGGCGCGTATTTTTCCAAGCAGCAATACAAGCTTCATAATCGGCCAACGCTATTTTCACTGTCAACTTACAATCCAGCTGCAAATCCTGTCCCACAATATCGGCCTGATATTGTTTGGCAATCCGTATGGCCTCATTCAAAACAGGATATTCACATTTCAACCAAACTGTCTTTTCGACATTCTTTTCAACAACCTCAGCTATCACCAGCGCCTGAGCCGTTGATTCCTTATAGGCATGAATCAAACCGGGAACACCCAATAGCGTACCGCCAAAATAGCGCACAACCACAACCAACACATCCGTTACGCCGACAGAATCAATCTGCCCCAGAATAGGACGGCCTGCGCTTCCAGACGGTTCTCCATCATCGTTTGCACGAAACTGCATTCCATCCACACCCAATCGATAGGCGTAACACCAATGTCGCGCCTTGTGATGCTCTTCCTTTAATAGGTCGAGATATTTCTTCACATCGGCTAAAGTGCGAATCGGATAGGCATATGCAATGAAGCGACTGCCTTTATCTTTAAATTCAGCCTGTGTCGGAGTGGTAATGGTTTTATAGGTCGTAATCATGCCAAAATATTTTCAGACGGCCTTATATAGCAAAGGCCGTCTGAACGTTTCACGTGAAACATTAGTTTTTCAGTGCTTCAGTCAGTTGAGGCACAACTTCAAACAAATCACCAACCAAGCCATAATCTGCTACATTGAAAATCGGAGCGTCAGCATCTTTGTTGATAGCAACGATCACTTTACTGTCCTGCATACCGGCAACGTGTTGGATAGCTCCGGAAATACCGATAGCGAAGTACAGTTGCGGCGCAACCACTTTACCGGTTTGTCCGACTTGGGCATCGTTTGGCGCATACTCGGCATCCACTGCTGCACGGGATGCCCCAATCGCCGCACCCAAAACATCAGCCAAAGGAGTCAATACTTCATTGAATTTTTCAGCGCTGCCCAATGCACGACCACCGGAAACAATCACTTTTGCCTGAGTCAATTCTGGGCGGTCAGACTGGGAAAGTTGACGGTTTACGAAACGGCTCAGGTTTTGAGCAGGCGTTGCCTCAACATTAATCACTTCTGCATTACCGCCTTGTCCGGCAGCATCAAATGCTGTCGCACGGAAAGTCAGTACCAATTTTTCAGAATTGGATTGAATAGTTTCAAATGCATTACCGGCATAAATCGGACGAACAAATGTCGAGTTATCCACAACTTCGGTTAAATCGGAAACTTGTGGTACATCCAACAGGGCAGCAACCCGGGGCAACAGATTTTTACCAAACGCAGTTGCAGTCGCAGCCACATAGCGGTAATCCGCAGCCAGTTTAACAACCAAAGGCGCTAATTCTTCTGCCAAGCCTTCAGCGTAATAGGGCGCATCGGCTACCAAAACTTTCGCTACGCCTGCAACCTGTTTTGCCTCTTCAACCACCGCAGCAGCATTACTGCCAGCAACCAATAAATCTACATTACCTAATTTAGCGGCAGCTGTTACCGCATGCAAAGTGGCAGGATTCAAATGTTGGTTATTATGTTCCGCAATAATCAATACGCTCATTTCATACTCCTTAGATCACTTTGGCTTCGTTTTTCAGCTTTTCAACCAACTCGGCAACATCAGCCACTTTCACACCGGCTTGACGTGCTTTAGGTTCGGCAAATTTCACGGTATTCAAACACGGAGAAATATCCACAGCCAAATCGGCAGGACTTAATTTTTCCAAAGGCTTTTTCTTTGCCGCCATGATATTAGGAAGTTTGACAAAGCGTGGTTCGTTCAAACGCAAATCTGCACTGATGACCGCAGGCAGCTTCAATGCAACAGTCTCTTCGCCGCCGTCAATTTCACGGGTTACCAATGCTTCTTCGCCTTCAATTTGCACTTTTGATGCAAAAGTACCTTGAGCCGCATTCAACAACGCAGCCAGCATTTGGGCAACTTGGTTGGCGTCATCGTCAATTGCCTGTTTACCCAGCAATAAAATTTGCGGATTTTCTTTATCCGCAACAGCTTTCAGCAATTTCGCAACGGCCAAAGGCTCCAACTTCGCATCAGTTTCAACATGAACCGCACGGTCGGCACCCATCGCCAAAGCAGTACGCAACGTCTCTTCGCATTTTTTCTCGCCAAGAGAAACAGCAACAATCTCGCTTACTTTTCCGGCTTCTTTCAAACGGACAGCTTCTTCTACCGCGATTTCATCAAACGGGTTCATCGACATTTTGACATTACCGATATCCACATCGGAACCATCGGCTTTCACACGAACTTTGACGTTATAGTCCACTACGCGCTTTACTGCGACCAGTGCTTTCATTCAATTCTCCTAAAAAGAATGTCCATCAAATCTAGCATACTGCTTTTGATACATTCTTTATATAAAATCCAATTCGGTTTTCACCAACATGATAAAACCAAATTTGTATAAATCTTGGTAAATAGAGCGGAATTATATCATTTCTAAAGCATTTACTCAGAAAATAAATCCAACTCCCCAGCAATTATTTACCGTATGCTGCAACACAATCCATCAAGGTTTGATAAACCTCGTCAATATTGGGAATTTGAGCAATACCGCCTAAATTTTTTGCATAAGCCGAAACTTGAACGCCGGTCTTGGCCGGATCTGTATCTGTATAAATTCCTACAACAGGCTTTTCCAGCGCATTAGCAAGATGCAGCAGTCCGGTATCTACGCCAATAATACCCTCTGCGTTTTTCAATAAAAATGCAGCCTGTAATAAATTCATTTTGTCGCAAACCGAAGCAAACGATAAATCGCTTGCAATCTGTTCGGCACGCATTTTTTCGATTTCATTTCCCCACGGCAGATACACATTGCATTGTTGTTCTTCATTCAACTTTTTCAATAATGCACGCCAGTGTTCTACCGGCCATAATTTACTGTCGCGACTGGTTGCATGCAAAGCAACGTAATAAGGGGATTGCAAATTTTTCAGACGGCCTGATTCAGGAACCGACAAACCAAATACCTGCGTCTCAGGCATTGTATAACCAAATACTTGGGCAAATAATTCACGGTTTCGCCAAACCGCATTTTTGCCTTTCGGTACGACAAACGTTTTACTGTATGCAAGGGCAGCCAAACTTTCACGCGCGCTGTGTTTATCCAAACCGTAAATAGGGGATTTCGCCATTTTGGCAAAGCATGCGCTTTTAATCAGTCCTTGACTATCTAAAACAAAATCAAAAGATTCAGCCTGCAAATCCGTTTTCAGACGGCCTATTTCACGCCACGTTTCAGCCTGAAAAAGGTGTTTGCGCCACTGCCGCCATTTCATTACATGAACTTTTTTGACAAAAGGATGCAAGCAGGCAATATCTGCAAACCCTGCCTCACACAGCCAATGGAGCTCCACATCAGGACATTGTCGCGCTAAATCTTCAACTGCGGGCAACGTATGAATTAAATCGCCCATACTGGACAAGCGGACAAGTAAAATCTTCATATTTTGGAAAATGTTTCACGTGAAACAACAGAATTTAAAAATATAATTTATTGATTATTAATGTATTTTCTTATTTCTTCGGCGTTTTCTAAAATAATAGCCCCGGCAGAATGCATTTCCTGCCATGCAGATTCAACCGTTTCCGGAGCAATGCCACGGCAAGCAGCCTGATTGACAATGACTTTCCAAGCCCCGCCTTTAAGCAACTGTAAAACCGTTGTCTTCACACAATAATCCGTTGCCAAACCGCCGACAATAACTGTATCTGCATTTTGACAGCGCAACCATTCGATCAAACCTGTACTGAGCTTTTCCTCAATATCGTGAAAACATGCGCCGTAAGGATGTAACTCAGGATCGACGCCTTTCCAAACACAATAATCGTATTCCTTGGCTGAAGGCAGGCCATCCAACAACTCATAGCCATATGTTCCAACCATCGCATGTGACACCCAAGTCAAATCCGCATCGGGTAAACCCGTCGGTTTTAACATATCAACAGGATTATCCACAAGCCATTTTGCCGCGACATGATGCGCATCTTTCGTCATAACGCGTAAATCCGCCAATGCGGCTTGGACATTGAGTTCATCCGCAATCAGATGACCTTCGGCAACAGGTAATTCTTTCGGGCACAAAGGCGTAAACGTTTTTTGTGCATCTACATCGATAGAAACAATCATGTATTAATTTAACCTATTGATTTTATTTTAAATAATTTAAATTATTCATTTATTGCCAATGTACGGACATTTGGAATAAATGCTTTGTATTATAACAAATTACTACTGCAAAATGTGGGAAAACATCTGTGATATGATGACAGTTTGCACAGAATATTTATCCACAAATTATGTCCTATTCGATTACGCCTATTGCAACCGTTCATTCCCCCTACAAACAAAAATTCGGCATTGCCCGCCAACCAGGTTTGGTTCCTGCGGCAGAAATTTGCATTAAACTCACTCCTGAATTTACCGCTGACAGCGTTCGGGGCTTGGAAGATTTCGACTATGTGTGGATAAGTTTTATTTTCCACGGCGTATTGGATGAAGGTTGGGCGCAAATGGTGCGTCCGCCACGGCTTGGAGGCAAACAAAAAATGGGCGTATTTGCCACACGCAGCCCGCACCGCCCCAATCATCTCGGTTTATCCCTGCTAAAACTCGAACGCATCGAATCAGGCAAACCTGTCCGCATCTATTGCAGCGGTGCAGACCTGTTGGACGGTACTCCGGTAGTGGATATCAAACCCTACATCCCGTTTGTGGAATCCAAACCTGACGCATCATCAGGCTTTGTCAGCGGCAAACCTGAAGAATTGAGTGTAGTCTGGGCAGAAAGTACGCTTGCGGAACATTTATCCACAGAAGAAAAACATCTCATTGAACAAAGCATCGCCCAAGATCCCCGTCCTGCCTATCAAGATATTCCCGAACGGGTTTATGTAATGAATATTGCAGATTATGAAGTGCAGTTTAGGATAGAAAACAAATGTGCCACAGTGATTAAACTATCCACAATCTGATTGCAAATTGAATCTATCTACAAACAAAAGGCCGTCTGAAATGTTCAGACGGCCTTTTAATTATCCATAGACTGATTGATTCAGCCCGTTATCCTTTAGATTTTGCTGGCAAAAAATTCCAAGGTACGAACCAATTGGCAAGTGTAAGACATTTCATTGTCGTACCAAGCAACGGTTTTCACCAATTGTTTGTCGCCAACAGTCATCACACGGGTTTGAGTCGCATCGAAGAGTGAGCCGTATTCAATACCGATAACGTCGGAAGAAACGATTTGATCTTCAGTGTAGCCATAAGACTCGCTAGCGGCGGCTTTCATGGCTGCATTGATTTCTTCTTTGGTAACAGGGCGTTCGAGAATAGAAACCAGTTCGGTCAAAGAGCCGGTAGCAACAGGAACGCGTTGGGCAGAACCATCAAGTTTGCCGTTCAACTCAGGAATAACCAAGCCGATGGCTTTAGCGGCACCGGTGCTGTTCGGTACGATATTCAATGCAGCGGCACGGGCGCGGCGGAAGTCGCCTTTACGGTGTGGCGCGTCAAGGGTGTTTTGGTCGCCAGTATAAGCGTGGATGGTAGTCATCAGGCCTTCAACAATACCGAATTCTTTTTGCAATACCGCAGCCATAGGGGCCAGACAGTTAGTCGTACAAGAAGCGGCTGAAATAACAGTTTCGCTGCCGTCCAAAATATCTTGGTTTACGCCATATACAACGGTTTTCACATCATTGCCGCCAGGTGCAGAAATTACAACTTTGCGCGCACCGGCACGGATATGGGCTTCAGCTTTGGTTTTATTGGTAAAGAAACCGGTACATTCGAGAACAACGTCCACACCCAGCTCGCCCCAAGGCAATTCTTCAGGATTAGGATTGGCAAATACTTTGATTTCTTTGCCGTTCACAACAATCGCATCATCTTTCAATTCGGCAGAGCCTTCAAAGCGGCCTTGAGTACTGTCGTATTTAAAGAGGTGCAGCAGCATATCGGCAGGAGTCAAGTCGTTAACAGCAACGACTTCGATACCTTGGGCTTTTTCAATTTGACGCAATGCCAGACGACCGATACGGCCAAAACCATTAATCGCTACTTTAATACTCATTTTGCTACTCCTATTAGATGGAATGGGAAAAATTTTTCAGTAAAGCCATTGTATCCTGAAATAAAATTACTTTCTAGGATTATAGATAATTACTTTTAAGTTGTTTGATTTAAATAAAGAAAACATGAAATTCTTGTTTGTAGGAAAATATCAGGTAAATCGAATCAGTCCTTAATTTTGATATTTTATTTCATAAAAACCTTTTTACAATCTTAAAAGTTTCATAAGTTTATGGAAATCATAAACTTAGTTCTATTTCCTCCGTATTTTGCCATTTTTGTGTTGATAATTCAGTGTTTTCTTCAAATTATAATATTTTAATTTTTAAAATGATGATTTTGATGAAGAACCAAACCATCTGTGGATAACGGAATAACTTTCTTTAAAACCAATTTGATAGTCGCTTTTTATCTTTGAGGCCAACCCCAACTGAATGCCGGAATAAAAAAGGATAGAATCTTAGTTCTTCTATTTTTCTGTGGATAAAACCCAAATTACCCACTTCAATTTCACATGCTATTGTGGATAATTAAAATTTTGAAATTCACACCCGCAAAACATCCATATTGGCAAATACTATTAAAAATGATGGCTTGTTTTTTCCTTTTTAACGTATCATTTGCCCATCAGACTTTTTAAAAGGAAGCAATTATGCTGCAACGGACTTTAGCCAAATCAGTAAGCGTTACTGGCGTTGGCCTGCATTCGGGCGAAAGGGTCGCTCTGACTTTGCATCCTGCCGAAGAAAACAGCGGTATTTCGTTCCGCCGTACCGATTTAAGTGGGGAAATGGGCGAAATAATCAAATTGAATCCTTATTTGATCAACGATACCCGCCTCTCTTCAACCATCGTTACCGATAAAGGCGTGCGCATCGGCACGATTGAACACATTATGTCGGCTCTGTCTGCCTATGGCATCGACAATGCCTTGATTGAATTGAACGCACCCGAAATTCCGATTATGGACGGCTCCAGCCTGCCGTTTATTTACCTTTTACAAAATGCAGGCGTTGTCGATCAAAAAGCCCAAAAACGTTTTCTAAAAATCCTCAAACCTGTTGAAATCAAAGAAACCGGAAAATGGGTGCGCTTTACGCCTTACGATGGCTTTAAAGTTACTTTAACCATCGAATTTGACCACCCCGTATTCAATCGCAGCGCACCTACTTTCGAGATTGATTTTGCAGGAAAATCCTATATTGATGAGATTGCCCGTGCCCGTACCTTCGGCTTTATGCACGAAGTGGAAATGATGCGCGCCCACAATCTCGGACTGGGCGGCAATTTGAACAACGCCATCGTGATTGACGACATGGATGTTTTGAATCCGGAAGGTTTGCGCTATCCCGATGAATTTGTCCGCCACAAAATCCTTGATGCTATTGGCGATTTATACATTGTCGGCCATCCGATTATCGGCGCATTTGAAGGTTACAAATCAGGCCATGCCATCAATAATGCATTGTTGCGTGCCGTTTTGGCAGATGAAAGCGCTTACGAATGGGTTGAGTTTGCCGATGACGAAGACTTGCCCACTGCTTTTCACGAGTTGCCGGCAGCCTGATAGAAAATAGATAAAGCAGTCCAATGAAAAGGTCGTCTGAACCTTTCAGACGGCCTTTTTCATGTCATTTTCCACAAGTAATTATCCACATATTCATCCATTTTATCCTATTGAAAAATAAAAATATTAAAATTTAACGTTATTCTTATACACAACTTATCCATATATTTTCTAAAACTAAAAGGCCGTCTGAACAACTAGGTTTCAGACGGCCTTTTTCAGTCAAACTGACAATATCAATCGCCCATGACCTTGCCTTCACGGCGCGGGTCGGCGCCACCGAGCAAACCGTCTTTGCCGATCACAATGCCTTGCACGCCGGAATTCAAATCGCGGATTTGGACTTTGTAGCCCAGTTTTTCCAACGCAGCCGCTTTATCCGCAGCCGCTGTTTTATCCTCGATTTCATACTGGCTGCCGCGATTGAGCATATTCGGCAGTGAAATTGCCGTCTGAATGTCCATACCCCAATCGATATGCGCCACCAGTGTTTTAGCAATGAAACCGATAATGCGGCTGCCGCCCGGCGAACCAACCGCCATATAAGGTTTTCCGTCTTTCATCACAATGGTCGGCGCCATCGAAGAACGCGGACGTTTGCCGCCTGCCACGCTGTTTGCCACCGTTTTACCGTCCGCGCCGACAGGGTTGAAGGCAAAATCGGTTAATTCGTTGTTGAGCAGATAGCCGTTTGCCATCAGCCCCGAACCGAACGCGTTTTCAATCGAAGTCGTCATCGATACAACGTTACCGTCTTTATCCACAACCACCAAATGGCTGGTGGACGGCAGCTCGACCGCCATGCCTTGCGCGTATACCTTGCCGAACTTGCCTGCCTGAACAGTTTCCAATGCCTTGTCGGATTGGCGGATTTCTTTAGCACGCGGTTTCAAATAAGCCTGAGAAATCATGGCACGGGTCGGAACATTCACAAACGCAGGATCGCCGACATAATAATCACGGTCGGCAAAAGCAATCCGCGACGCATCGCCTATCCAGCGCCAACTGTGGATATTTTCCACACCCAACGCCTTCATATCCTGATTCTGCAATACACCCAAAATCTGCCCCAAAGCAATCGCGCCCGAACTTGGTGCGCCCATACCGCAAACTTCATATTCACGATACGGCGCGCAAACCGGTTCACGCTCGATAACGCGGTAGTTTTTCAAATCCGCCATGCTGATTTTGCCAGGATTATCCACAGCACCGGTAACGGCACGAACAATATTCTGCGCCTGCATTCCCTGATAAAACGGCGCACTGCCTTTTTCCGCCAACAGGCGCACAGAACGCGCAAATTCAGGATTTTTCAAAACCGTTCCCGTAGCCAAAGGTTTGCCGTCGGGTAAGAAATAGGCAGCAGTTTGCGGATAACGTTGCAAGGGTTCCAAATTTTGTTCGATGGATTTCGCCATACGCGGAGAAACAGCAAAACCCTGTTCCGCCAAAGTAATCGGTTTTTCAAACAAACTTGCCCACGGCAATTTTCCGTAACGCTTGTGGACATCTTCGAGCAGCTTCGGAATCCCCGGCACACCGACCGAACGGCCGCCGACCACAGCTTTCATAAAGCCCATCGGTTTGCCGTTTTCGTCCAAGAAAAGCCCCGGCGTTGCCGCTTTCGGCGCCGTTTCTCGGGCATCAAACGTTGTCAGCTTTTTCGCCTTATTGTCCCAATACACCAAAAACGCGCCGCCGCCCAATCCGGAAGACTGCGGCTCAACCAGTCCCAAAGTTGTCTGCATGGCAACCATCGCATCTATCGCACTGCCGCCGCGCTTCAAAATTTCATAACCGGCTTCAGTTGCCAGCGGATTGGCAGACGCCGCCATATAATGTTTGGCGCGGATTAATTTCTGCTCCGTCAGCCCCGTCCCTTGCTCCGGCGCATGGTTATCCATAGATACGGAGGGCAGGGAAACTTGAGGCTTTTGAACTGGCTGTTGCGCACAAGCGGCCAAAATCAAAACGGATAACAGGTTAATACTAAAAGAAAACTTCATATGCATACCCTTATTGACATATTTTCAGACGGCCTTTTCCCAGCTTAAACAAAAGGAAATATGAAAATAGCTTGAAATAAAAAACTATTTGACTATTTCTCCAGTCAATCAGTTCCAATTGGAGAAGTATAAAACAAGCTAAGATTGTGCACAGGCAAAAAGTTACCCACAGAATGGAGCAGCAGAAAAAATTTATCCACACCTACAAACAAGGCCGACCATACTTTATCCTCATCAAAAAATATCAGCTAAGTATTTGAAAAATTTTTATAATCAAAGTTATCAACAAGCTGTGGCAGCACTCAATATCATCTTCTATTTATTATTTAAAATCTAATTTATAGTTTGTTTTCCCAAAGGTAAAGGCCGTCTGAAACGTAAAGGCATCTTTTCAAAAAATTAGATAGTTAAGGATTGTTAAATCTCTGTAAATCAGATAGAGTTACGGTTGATAAATTAAATTAATAATGGAGCTTCCATCAATGAAAGGCGATATCGGCGTAATCGGCTTGGCCGTTATGGGTCAAAATTTGATTTTGAATATGAACGATCGCGGTTTCAAAGTCGTGGCGTACAACCGGACCACCGCTAAAGTAGACGATTTTCTCAACGGCGCAGCTAAAGGCACCAACATTATCGGTGCCTATTCATTGCAAGATTTAGTGGATAAACTGGAAAAACCGCGCAAAATCATGATGATGGTTCGCGCAGGTTCTGTCGTTGACGACTTTATCGAACAACTCGTTCCGCTTTTGGACCAAGGCGACATTATTATTGACGGCGGCAACGCCAACTATCCCGATTCCACCCGCCGCACCCACGAGCTGGCGGCAAAAGGCATCCGCTTTATCGGCGCGGGCGTGTCCGGCGGCGAAGAAGGCGCGCGTCACGGTCCGTCTATCATGCCTGGCGGCGATGAAGCCGCATGGCCTGCTGTTAAGCCGATTTTCCAAGCCATCTCCGCCAAAACGCCTCAAGGCGAGCCTTGCTGCGACTGGGTCGGTCGCGATGGTGCGGGCCACTTCGTCAAAATGGTGCACAACGGCATCGAATACGGCGATATGCAGTTGATTTGCGAAGCGTACCAATTCATGAAAGACGGCTTGGGTCTGAGCTACGACGAAATGCACCGCATTTTCAACGAATGGAACAAAACCGAACTGGATTCTTATCTGGTCGAAATTACCGCCGCGATTTTGGGTTACAGAGATGAAAACGGCGAACCTTTGGTTGAAAAAATCCTTGATACCGCAGGTCAAAAAGGTACAGGCAAATGGACCGGCATCAATGCCCTCGATTTGGGTATCCCGTTGACCCTGATTTCCGAAGCCGTGTTTGCACGTTGCGTGTCCGCGTTTAAAGACCAACGCATCCAAGCAAACAGCCTGTTTGGCAAAACCATTACCCCGATTGAAGGCGATAAAGCCGCATGGGTAGATGCTTTGCGCCAAGCCCTGTTGGCATCCAAAATCATTTCTTATGCACAAGGCTTTATGCTGATCCGCGAAGCCAGCGAAAACAACGATTGGGCATTGAATTACGGCAACACCGCCCTCTTGTGGCGTGAAGGCTGCATCATCCGCAGCGCGTTCTTGGGCAACATCCGCGACGCATACGAAGCCAATCCTGATTTGGTCTTCTTGGGTTCCGATCCTTATTTCAAAGGCGTATTGGAAACCTGTCTGCCTGCATGGCGCAAAGTGGTGGCTAAAGCGATCGAATGCGGTATTCCGATGCCTTGCATGGCTTCTGCCATTACCTTCCTTGACGGCTACACTTCCGAGCGCCTGCCTGCCAACCTGCTGCAAGCGCAACGTGACTACTTCGGCGCGCACACTTACGAGCGTACAGACAAACCGCGCGGCGAGTTCTTCCACACCAACTGGACAGGTAAGGGCGGCGATACCGCTTCAACCACATACGATATTTAATTTGCCCGGGCAAACAAAAGGCCGTCTGAGTATTTCAGACGGCCTTTTTATAGGGTTATCCACAATGAAGAATGAAATGATTTAATCTACTTGATAGATAACTTTATGAAATAAATAAAGATAAATAAAGGCCGTCTGAATATTTCAGACGGCCTTTAAAATTGTTCACAACCTTATCAACAGGTTTTCCATAGATTAAACCAGATTTTGCGGATTGCCGGCCACGAAGCGGTTGATGTTATCCAAAAGGATGTCAAACAGGCGGTTTGCGGCTTCTTGGCTTGCCCATGCAATGTGTGGCGTGACGATGAGGTTGGGCAGTCGGGCTTTCAGCAGAGGGTTGCCGTCGCGCGGCGGCTCTTGTGTCAACACGTCAAAACCTGCACCGCCGATTTGGCCGTATTTCAACGCCGCAACCAAAGCGGCTTCATCGACCAAGCCGCCGCGACCGCAGTTGATGAGGATGGCGCGGGGTTTCATTTGTTGCAATTCGGCTTCGCCTATCATGTTTGCCGTTTGCGGCGTAAGCGGGCAATTAAGCGACACGACATCGGCAGAGCGGATGGCTTCGTCAAAGGAAACATAGCCGTCGCGGACGCTTTGGGCATTTTTATGTTCGGCGAACACGACATTCATTTTGAAAGCCTGAGCATAAGTTGCCAGCGTTTTACCGATATTGCCGCGACCGAAAATCGCCAGCGTTTTACCGTTTAAATCGCGCATCGGGGCGCCGAGATGGCAGAAAAACGGCGAGTTTTCCCATAAGCCTGCAGCAACGTCGCGCTGGTAGGCAGGCAGGTTGCGCATCAGGGTAATCATCATCATAAACGCGTGTTCCGCCACGGATTCATTGCCGTAAGCGCGAATATTGCACACTGCCGTGCCGTTTTGTTTGGCAGCCTCAACGTCCACATTGTTGACGCCTGTCGCGGTAACGGCAACCAGCTTGAGTTGTGGATTTTCGGCAAATGCTTGGGCGGAAATCACGACTTTGTTGGTAATCACAATGTCCGCACCGCGGATACGCTCCAGCGTTTCGTGCGCTTCGGTTGTGCCGTAGCTGCTCAATGTATGTGGAAAATCAAAATCAAACGGGCGGTTGACGAGAGTATCGCGGTCGAGGACGACAATATGGAGCGGGTTCATAAAATTCCTATCAAAAATAAAATATCGATTTATAAAATCTAAATTAGGATAAAGGATTTAAAATTTACGCGTTAGTTGATAATAATTATTATGTAGCGATTAAAACATCAATGTATCAGGAAAACAGCATGATTAAAACCATTACATTTGCTATTTTGCATTTCAGCGTCGCATTTAGTGTCGCCTATATTTTGACCGGCAGTATCGGCGTTTCCAGCGCGGTGGCTTTGGTCGAACCCATCGTCAATACCGTCGTCTTTTATTTTCACGAAAAAGCGTGGAACCGCTACGAGAAAAACAAATCCGACAAGCAAAAATTGTGGGTACCTCTGCATCAGTGCGGCTAAAGTTTCAGACGGCCTTGAGTGTGTAAGCGGTTTATTGTTTCTTATTGGTTAATACAACATCAATAAATGTGTATTTATCAACCAATATAAAATCAATACAATGCATTTCATCGGTTAAACATAAACCTAAACATAGATAATATTCTGATTAAAAAAGGAAAGTATCATGAAAAACACTCCTGACCCTGATTATTGCAACTGCCGCCACCGCATCATTTGCTGACAGTCGTATGTCTGAATGGAACCATGCCAATGACTCCGGCCAGATTCCAGGTTTGACTAAGGTTGAATACTACGATGCATGTGATCCGCGTAAAGACGATGACTGCGTGAAATTTACCGTTCCGGCTACCGGCGTGTGAGAAATTACAGATATCGGTTATAACGATACACATGCCCGTTTGCTGTAAGACAGCAATTAATTAACGATATCCCCTATTTATTCTCTCCCAAAGCAAAAGGCCGTCTGAAATTTATAATAAAGTTTCAGATGGCTTTAAGATTTACTGATCCGGAAAAATAATTCTTTCATTACAACTACTAAAATCTGTTTATAAAAAGATTTTAGGGAAGATGAAAATAATTTTGTGTAGAAAGAAAGTAAATCACGGTTTCAATACAATTGATTATTTTTGATCAATATATTTTTGCATTAATTTTCCCAATTCAGAAGCTGGGTTATTAATATGAATATATAGTGTATCAATTGGTCGAGTAAGTACCATTAATACCCAAGTTGCTGCATATTTTTGTTTGCGCTCTTCTTCTGTAAAATATAAATCATCACTTAGATAACTTGCTGCTGTTTCTTCTTGTTTTTTACGGTCAAAGAATAAATCAAGATCAAGACAGACAACAGACCATGCTTCTAAACCTCTACAAGATTCATAAAAAATACCTCGATAAGTATCTGCAGATGGAAATTCCTCAACATGAAAACTATCTTCCTGGATATTATTTTCGTGAATTTGTTGATTTTTTTTCTCCTGATTATGTAAAAATAAATTCTCTTCAGGAATACCGACTAGTTGGGACAAATTTGAGATCTTATCTTTTGTTGATTCAGATTCTAGTACATTATTATTACTATCAATTTGAATATCTTCAACTTTTTTTCCTTCTTCGAATAAACATTTAGAATCTGACTCCATTAAGAATAGAATACTTTCGTAATTTGAAAGTTCGTTATCTATACCTATTTTTTTTAGTGTATCTACTGTACTTTTAAGTTTAGTATGTATAGGGTCATTCATCTCAATGAGGACTGTACCTTTATCCTCGTTAGACCGAATAGCACTTAAATCAAGGTTGATTTGGAATTCATTAGCAATAAAATTACAGAAATCAACAATATTCTGTTTCATTCTAAAGGTACGATTACGTTTTTGAATCTCAATTACGTTATGAACAACTCTTTTTTCAGTATCTAGGTATTTCCAGTTACATTCTTCACTATGGCGGATAAGCTGTTCTTTACCTCCTGTACATACTACAATATTTTTCTTTCCCCAAAGTAAAAGAAAAAGATCACGCTCAAGAGGATGACAATCTTGTCCTTCATCAATAAATAAAATTTTTCCCTGCCCACGAACACTTCCTAAAGAACGATTTACAAGTTTAGTAAAATCTTCCGGTGTCTGTTTATATTTGTTTTTCGCTTCTTTTAGGGCAAGAAGTTCCTCCCATCTTTTTTCAGTGAGAGAATTTATTTTTAGTTTATAAAATAATTCTCTTGGATTTTGAATTGCAAGAATGAGATAACGTAAAACTTGATAATAATCTACTAAAAATACCTCACGATTTATTTTATTTTCAATTTTTATTTTATTTGCATAAACATGTTTTTCTAAATCTTCTAATGAAGGGTTTTTAGATTTTCCTATCCATCTTAAGAAAAACTCCCTTGTACCTTTATCCCATGAACTATCAGGAGTATTGACTATAGGTTTTTTAGAAATGTACTCTACTACTTTGTTTTTTCTTTCATCTTGAATTTCTAAAAGTTCTTTAATTCTTTCTGTATTCATTATTCTTAATATTAATAAACTCATTGTTCTTTGATAAATAAATTTATGTATTGTTTTTACTGCAGTTTTTGTCCCACTTTGATAGTGATTAGTTATTGTTCTAACATCGTTTGCTAATAATTTATTATAAGTTAAATAGTAACCACTTCTTGCCCCATAAGCTGTTTTTTCTTTTGCATTTTCATAGGATTTTTTGATTAATGACAGCATTTCAAATGTTTTACCAGAACCAGCCTTGCCACTAATGATGATAAGATTCTTATTAAGTTCTTTTTCTGCCCGAATTCTTTCTGGTAATATAGTTATTTTTTGTTTTTTATTGTCTAACCCAAAAACAAAATCAAAGATGTTATTATTTTCTTGAGGAATATTTCCTTGTTCAGAAAGATATTTTTCATATATTTTTAAATCTTCTGCATATTGTTTATTTAGACGATCAATTTTTTTCTTAGTTAATAATCCAATCTTATTATCATTTTCTAATTGTTTTTTTAATAAGTTAATATGATCATCAATAATCATATAGGCCTTATGATTATCTTTTTCAATAGACCAGTGTGCATTAGAGGTAAATCGGTTTGTTTTTTCAGGAGGATTATTTCTTAGATAATAGATGAGTTCATTAAATCCAAATCTTGGAGCATAAATAAAATTAGGTCGAGTGAAATCATAGTATTTATTATTATGGCTTAGTGTCCAAATAATTGGATGTGGTGTAATTTTAAATTTAATAGGATTGTCTTTAAAAGACAGATCAAGTTGGCAATCTTTCCAAATAGATTCTAAATAATGCTTTGTTTTATTTGATAATTCATTAATATATATACCAATATTTTCTTCATATTTATCAGTATAAATATAATTAATTTTTCCTTTAGGTTCAGGTGCTATAATATCTTCAAGATAATCAATAAATTTAATTGGTATAATAAGATTATTGAAATACAATATTTTATTATCTTCCTTGGATTTTATAGTGTAATAACTATTAGTTTTATTTTCAATAGCAATAAGTAGGAGTAAATCAATATCAGTTTCTACTAATCCTTTGATTTTAGGATTATTTATAAAAAATACTTTAACGTTTTGGTTGAATTTTATTTCTTTTTTTTAGTTCTTCTTCAAAGCGGGTAATATCAACTAAATAATGTAAAGCATTATGAGAATAAATTTCTATGGTCATAGTAGGCACTCCTAAGTAGATTACTTATAAACATTATATCTTATAATCTATGCTAATTACATTTAATTTAACAAGGGCTTCATGAAGGTAAAAATGCTAAAATACGCTATTCTTGCAAACCTATTCAGACGGCCTCAATGCTCACCGATTTAGAAAAAAACGCCATCCGCGACCATTACCAAAACATCGGCAAAAACCTGCCCGGTTTCCGTCCGCGCGCTTCGCAGCGGGAAATGATTGCGGCTATTGCCAACGCTTTTTCGCGGACGTTGACGCGTGAAGAAGGCGAAGAAGCGCCCAAACGCGAGGGCGAAAGCATTGCCGTGATAGAAGGGCCGACCGGAGTGGGTAAATCGTTGGCCTACCTTTTGGCCGGTGGAATCATGGCGCAAACGCGCGGCAAACGGCTGATTGTCAGCAGTGCGACGGTGGCCTTGCAGGAGCAGTTGGTCGACCGCGATTTGCCGTTTCTGGTCGAAAAAAGCGGTTTGGAGCTGACCTTTGCGCTTGCCAAAGGGCGCGGCCGTTATCTTTGCCCTTACAAACTCTATCAACTGACACAAAACAACGCCCAGCAAAACCTGCTTGGTTTTGAAGCACCGGAAGTGTTGTGGGACAGCAAACCCAAGCCGGAAGAATTGAACCTGCTGCGCGACATTGCCGATGAATTTTCCGCCCGCCGCTTTAATGGCGACCGCGACACTTGGCCGGAAAAAATCGATGACGCGATTTGGCTCAAAGTGACCAACGACCGCCACGGCTGCCTGAAATCCGCCTGTCCTAACCGTTCGGAATGCCCGTTTTACCTGGCACGCGATGTTTTGGAAACCGTCGATGTCGTCGTTGCCAACCACGATCTTCTGCTTGCCGACATCAGCATGGGCAGCGGCGTGATTCTGCCTGCGCCCGAAAACAGTTTCTATTGCATAGACGAAGCGCACCACCTGCCCAAAAAGGCCCTCAGCCGTTTTGCCGCCGAACATTCATGGAATATTGCCGTTTGGACGCTGGAAAAACTGCCGCAGCTGACCGGCAAAATTGCCGCGCTGACCGATAAAGCCGAACTTGCCAACCTTGCCGACGAAGCTGCCACATCCTTGCTCGACAGCCTGCACGAATGGCAGTTTCACTTGGCGGAAGAGCCGTCTTTAAGTCTGGGGTCGTCTGAAAACGACAGGCGGAAACACAACGAACCGACTTGGCTGTGGGAAGACGGCAAAATCCCCGAAGGCCTGGAAACCACAGTTTCCAATACGGCCATTGCTGCACGCAGCCTGCTCAAACACGTTGTCGGGCTGAATGATGCGCTTTCCGCCGCGCGCCGCGAAAAAGAGCAGGACAGCACGCTCCTCGACCGCCTGACCAGCGAGTTCGGCCTTTTTATCGCCCGTATCGAACAAATCAGCGCGGTTTGGGATTTACTCTCCACCGTTCCCATTGAAGGCGAAGAGCCGTTGGCGAAATGGATAACCCGCCGTGCCGACGACAAAAACGACTACATTTTCAACGCCAGCCCCATCAGCAGCGCATCCCACCTTGCCAACAGCCTGTGGCGGCGTGCGGCAGGCGCGGTACTGACTTCGGCCACCCTGCAATCGCTCGGCAGCTTCAACCTGATTTTGCGTCAAACCGGCCTATTATGGCTGCCCGAAACCACCACGCTTGCATTGGAAAGTCCGTTTAATTTCGATACGCAAGGCGAGCTGTATATTCCGCCGGTTCAAGCCAGCCCCAAAGACCCTGATGCGCACACGGCCGCCATTGTCGAATGGTTGCCGAAGCTGGTTTCGCCGGTTGAAGCCATCGGTACGCTGGTGTTATTTTCCTCGCGCAAGCAAATGCAGGATGTCGCCTTACGACTGCCTGACGAATACTTGCCGCTTCTGCTTGTACAAGGCGAGTTGCCCAAGGCTGTTCTTTTACAAAGGCACCATCAAGCTATTGCCGAAGGCAAAGCCAGCATTATTTTCGGCCTCGACAGTTTTGCCGAAGGCCTTGACCTGCCCGGCACGGCCTGCGTGCAAGTCATTATTGCCAAGCTGCCGTTTGCCATGCCGGACAATCCCATCGAGAAAACCCAAAACCGTTGGATTGAACAACGCGGTGGCAATCCCTTTATCGAAATCACCGTTCCCGAAGCCAGCATCAAACTGATCCAAGCCGTCGGCCGCCTTATCCGTACCGAACAGGATTACGGCCGCGTGACCATCCTCGATAACCGCGTCAAAACGCAACGCTACGGCCAACAATTATTGGCCTGCCTGCCGCCGTTTAAGCGGATAGGGTAGTTGTGGATAATTCAAAGGCAAAGGCCGTCTGAAACCAAATGTTCAGACGGCCTTTTATTCTTTTCAAACTATAAATCCAATTTCATGACGGATACGGTTTCCCCGTTGTGCCAAGTCTGTGTAATTTCTTTCCAGCCGAACTTTTCATATACAGCCTGCACATCCGGCGTATAGAGAAACAGATGCGGCAAACCCAGTTCGTGTGCTTTATCCAGACAAAACGAAACCAGCTGCCTGCCTACGCCCAAACCGCGAAATTGCGGCAAAACGAACACATCGCCCAGCCAATATTCGTATTCGGGAAAACACGCCATATCAAACCGCTTTAAGGCCGCCGAACCCATCAGCCGCCCTTCGTTATCCACAGCCGCAAACGCCAGCGGCAAGTCATCCCTATTAAGGCACTGCGCGTAATACGCATGGATTTTGTCCAAAGACGACCACGGCGCAAAATCGTGCCATTCCTCAAACAGCGCGAGGGCTAAAGGCTCGACAAATTCAGGCTTCAGACGGCATATGTTCATATCGGGTCCTCTTGTTGTACCGCATAGGGATAGTTTTTACAGTATAGGCCGTCTGAAAGGTTAACACATCTTAAAAAATCAGCGTAAAACACGATAAACCCGCCGCCAGCCCCATTCAAATCACTTATAATTCTGCCCATACCGCACACAAACAAAAGAAGAACATCATGGCCAAGAAATTTCCCATTTTCCCGAAAAATCCCGAGCGTATCTGCTGGGGTTGCGACAAATACTGCAAAGAAGACGATTTGCAATGCGGCAACGGTTGCGAACGAATCCAACACCCCATCGAGTTGGATGGTCGCGACTGGTATAAAAAAGGCGACTGGAGCAATTTGTTGAGCGAAGAGCAGCAAATCGAACTTGGACTGAAAGAAGCGCCCAAGCCGGCCAAACCGCATATCAAACTGCCTTTGAAAAACAAAACAGCTTAAACGGTATGCCGTAAACAAACGAAATAAAAAGGCCGTCTGAAACCTGAAAAACAGGGATTCAGACGGCCTTTGCGTTATCGGATTATGCCTTCACATAACGCACAAACGCGTATTCGATGCCTTTGGCGGAAACATGGTTTTCCCGAGAGGCTTCTTGCCATGTTTCTGTGGAAAACTCAGGAAAAAACGCATCGCCGTCCACATCCAAACCGACTTCGGTCAAACGCAAATCCGTGGCAATCGGCAGGGCTTGTGCATAAATTTGCGCGCCGCCCATGATGATGACTTCTTCAACCCCCTGACACAAAGCCAGCGCATCTTCCAAAGAGGCCGCCGTTTGCGCGCCTTCGGCCTGATAATCTTGGCGGGTGATGACGATATTTTGACGGCCGGGCAATGGCTTGCGCGGCAGCGACTCCCATGTTTTGCGGCCCATAATGACGGGTTTGCCGGTAGTGTAGGATTTGAAGAAGGCAAAATCCTCAGGCAAATGCCAAGGCATGGTGTTGTTGATGCCGATACAGCGGCGGGTGGCGTAGGCGGCGATAAGGGTGATTTTCGGCATGATGAAATCCGTTTGCAAAATAAAATGATTATAGCGGAAGGGAGGCTGGATGAACTGAATGCCCGATATTCTAAAAATGTTTCAATATTTATAAAATTAATATTCAAAATGCTTGATTTTGACAAAAATCATTTATTTTTCATTTTTTTAGGTATATGATAAATATCATATCAAATAAAAAAGGAAAGGAAAAAATGATGAGAACCCTCCGTATTTCTGCTTTGACTGCTTCCCTGTCTTTGATGCTGGCTGCCTGCGGCGGCGCAACAAGCGGCTTGTCGAATGCCGTGACCGAGCCGCTCAATCCGCATCCGAAAGGCGTGTTGTCCGTTGAATTGAACGAATCCGTCCCTGAAAACGGTACGTTGGAGCTGACGGCCAACGGTAAACCGCAAACCCTGCAAAAAGGCGACAAACTCGATACCGGCTTTTTGAAAACCGATAAAGTATCCTCTTACGACTACGCCCAAAAAATCAAGGTAAACGGCCAAGTCATCACTTTGGAAACTGGCGACTTCCAAGTGTATAAACAAAATTATTCCACTGTTGCCGCGCGTTACGCCAAACAAAAAGCCGATGACGCAGGCAAATTGCAAAATCTCGATACATACACATTCACCGTCGGCGAAGTCCAAGGCGATGAAACTGCTTACCGCAATTTGCCCAAACAAGGCAGCTATCAGTATTCAGGTATCGCGTTTAATGGCGACGACCGCAGCGGCCGTCTGAAATACACCGTCGATTTCGATAAAAAACAAGGTTACGGCAAAATCAGCAGCATGGCTTCCCACAATAATGTCGACCTACTTGCCGCAGGCATTGCCAATAACAATGGCAAAGCCGCCATCAGCGGTAAAACCAGTTTGAATGGCGTCGAAAACGGCCGTTATGATTTGAAACTCTTCGGTCCGCAGGCTGAAGAAATTGCCGGTAAGGCGCAAATCAAAGTTGGCGACTCTACCAAAGAAATCGGTTTGGCCGGTAAGAAAGAATAGGAAATAAGGCCGTCTGAACATTTCAGACGGCCTTATTGTGACAAAAAAAGCAACGGCCCAAACCGTTGCTTTTTTCGGGTATACGGATTTAATGGTTGATGGGGCACCTTCACCCCATCAATCTGATACCACCCTCAGATGGTTGATAGATCGACTCCGTAGTTGAGTTCCTCTGCGAAGTCCGGCAGTCCGTAACCGATGGTTTTCTTGTAGAAAGGAGAGACCTTCGCAGTCGGTGCCTTCTTCTTGTGCTTCGTGGTGTAGAGCATTCGTGCCCGCATCACCTCGAAGGAGTAACCGCGCCCTTCACGGTTCTTGTCCTTGGCCAGTCGGTTGATGGACTCCGTGTAAGCGTTGGTGACGGGCATGTCCATCTCGAAGTAGGTCATGGTCTCTTCACGCCAGTTTCCCACTGCCCTGACCAGATCGCTCCAGACTTCCTTTTGGCCCTTCGGGATGGTGGCTATCCACTCGTCCAGGGCGGCTTCTGCCTGGAGCCGTGTGGTGGCGTCCCAGATGCCGTAGAAGCGCTCCTTGTGCTCGTAGGCGGCCAGCAGTTGCGGGAACGCGCCTGTCCAGGTCTCCATGATGAGGCGCTCCCGGTCTGAGACTTCGTGAGCGCGTTTCAGCAGGATTTTCCGGTCTCCCTTGAGAGTCCGGCTCTGGGACGGTTTCAGCTCCTTTCTGAGGCCCTTGCGCACTCTCTCTAGGGCATCGTTGGCCATGCGCACCACATGGAACTTATCGACCACGATACGGGCCTGGGGCAGTACAGCCTTGACCGCTGCCCGGTAGGGGTTCCACATGTCCATGCTGACGATCTCGACCTTCTGCCGGTCTTTCAGCTTCATCAGGTAGTTGGTCACCACGTCCTGGCGGCGGGTGGCCAGCAGGTCGAGCAGGGTTCGCTCCTCAATGTTGGTCAGAATGCAGCGGTAGCGCTTGTTCAGGTATAGCTCGTCAATGCCCAGGATGCGGGGCGTCTCGAAGCGGTGCCAGCGCCCCAAGAACTCGGCGCGGGCGTTGAAGATGTCGCGCACCGTCTTCTCGTCCAGGCCGGTCTGTGCCGCCACAAAGGTGTAGGGGTGGTTGAAGGATTCCTTCTCCACGTACTCATGCAGCCGCAGTGTCATACGGAATCCGTCCACCATCTCCGGTAGCTGGGGCCTGAATGTTGTCTTGCAGGCCCGGCAGGTGTATCGGCGGCGGACCACCCAGAGAGTGACCCGCTTGCCGTGGATGGGCAGATCACGATAGGGAACGTCACGCTTGCCGAACCGTACGAACTCACCCTGCACGCCGCATTCCTCGCAGGCGATGGGATCGGGCACGTCCACCTGGAAGTGCATTTCGTCGTCGGTTGATTTGCAGCCCAGTACTTGGTATTGCGGCAGGTGAAGGATGTTGTCGGGAAGTTCGGTCATGGTGTTGTATAGGCGTAGGTGTCAGTCAGATCCATCCGACTCGGCATTGGTGTTTGCTTTTTTACCCAACAAGCTGCTGGAAACGAAAAGTAAGGCACCGAGGACAATTGCAATATCAGCCAGGTTGAAGGCCGGCCAATGCCAGTCTCGCCAATAGAAATCAAAGGAATCCACAACATAGCCGCGAAAGACCCGGTCAATCAGGTTGCCCATGGCGCCACCGAGGATAAGACTGTAAGCGATGGCTTCTCCTTTATGACGATTTTCAAGGATCAGCTTGATCAGAAAAATCGAGACCACTACCGCGATTCCGATAAAAAAGTAGCGCTGCCAGCCTCCACCATTCGCAAAAAGACTGAATGCGGCACCGGTGTTCCATAGGTGCACCCAGTTAAAGAACGGGGTCACCGAAACATACTCGCCATAGGCCATTGATTGCTGCACCAGCCACTTTACAGCCTGATCAGACGCTGCCAGCAGGCCCGATATGGACAATAGGGCATACGGCGAGAGCTTTTTGCCAATAATGAGCATTATTTAACCCTTCAACGCCAAAATGCGTCTGGCACCGTTAAGTACAATCACCCCCGTGATGGTGCCGATAATCAGATCTGGATAATTGGAACCGGTCCACGCGACCAGGGCGCCGGCGGTGATGCCCCCCAGGTTGATCACCACGTCGTTGGCCGAGAATATCAAGCTTGCCTTCATGTGCGCCCCGCCTTCCCGATGTTTGGATATGAGCAGCAGACAACTGGTATTGGCAATCAATGCGACGAATGCGATAGCCATCATCACCAGAGATTCAGGCTCACTACCG
Source organism: Neisseria subflava (assembly GCF_003044935.1). Classification (NCBI taxonomy): domain Bacteria; kingdom Pseudomonadati; phylum Pseudomonadota; class Betaproteobacteria; order Neisseriales; family Neisseriaceae; genus Neisseria; species Neisseria subflava. The sequence continues at coordinate 435,695 of NZ_POXP01000002.1, forward strand.
AATACAAAGCGTCTCACCACCTCTACGAGCACGCCCACAGCCAAGATCAGTTGCAGTACACCAGCAAGATGCGCGGCACGTACCTGCATTTTCACGCTATGTCCAACCGCATAAAGGGCAAGCCCGTACACCGCCGCATCGGAAAAATTGTCCAGGGATTCTCCAATCAGGCCGGTGGACTGGGCGATCAGACCGGCAGTCATTTCCACTACGAACAGAAGTGCATTGATGCCGAGCAACCAGCGCAGGGTCCAGGATTCTTGCTTAGCAGAAGCTGCCGAAAACTCGGCGGCCTTGATGGTCTCTGGATTTGCAGCGACGGTTTCCTGAAGCGAGGCGCCTAGCCCCAAGGTCTTCAGTTTCGAGGTGACGGGCTCGATCTCGCCGTCATGCACGACCTTCAGCCGGCGGTTCGACAAGTCGAAGGACAGCGCCCGAATCTCCTCAAAGCCGTTCAGGGCTAGGCGAATCATTCGTTCTTCTGATGGACAGTCCATCTTCGGCACTGCATAAACACTGACCCATCTCCCTGTCGCCTCGGAGGAGGCCTGTATATCGGTATCCGCTGCGGACGTTGCATCACCGCCACAGGCGCCACCACAGGATTTGCTCATAATATGACTCCACTTGAACAATGTTGTGGTACCATTTTAAACTATAAAGCTACTATAAGGTCAATAGAGTAAAGAATCCGTTGGGGAGGAGGCTGATGCGCATTGGTCAGTTGGCGCAGTTGGTAGGGGTCGAAACACAGACGATCCGCTTCTATGAACAGCAGGGCTTATTGCCGCCGCCTGATCGGCAGGACAACGGTTACCGTGTCTATACCGAGAAGCATGGTGAGGGGCTGGCCTTCATCCGTCGCTGCAGAATCCTGGGCCTGTCACTGGCTGAGATTCACGAACTACAGAGCTATCAGGACGACCCTCATCAGCCTTGTACCGCCGTCAACGCCTTGCTCGATGATCACATCTCTCATGTGCGGTCGCAGATAACCGCTCTGCAAGCGCTTGAGAAACAACTCGTTTCACTGAGAGCGAGTTGCAACGATGACCGGGAAGTTGAGGCGTGTGGGGTTCTTGCTGGAATTAGCGAAGGAAACATGCACCAGCAGTAGGTGAAGCATCAACCAGATAATCCGATGAGATGCTAGTCTGTCTCACTCTCATGCAAAGGTAAGATCAACCATTTAATCCGCTTACCCCTTTTTTCATGCCAACCTAAATTACAGGCTGCCCAAGATAATGCGCAATACGCGGCGCAACGGCTCGGCAGCACCCCACAAGAGTTGGTCGCCGACAGTGAATGCGCTGATGTATTCGCCACCCATCTCCAGTTTGCGGATACGGCCGACAGGAACAGACAGCGTGCCGGTAACTTTGGCGGGCGTCAGCTCGTGGATGCTGGCTTCTTTTTCGTTGGGGATGACTTTCACCCAGTCGTTCGCGCCTGCCAAAATCGCTTCGATTTCGGAAACGGGCAGGTCTTTTTTCAGCTTCAGGGTAATGGCTTGGCTGTGGCAGCGCATAGAGCCGATGCGTACACACAAGCCGTCGATTACGGTCGGATTGTCGCTGCGGCCGAGGATTTTGTTGGTTTCCACGCCGCCCTTCCATTCTTCTTTAGACTGGCCGTTGCCCAAATCCACGTCAATCCACGGAATCAGGCTGCCGGCGAGCGGTACGCCGAAGTTGGCTTTCGGATAGTCTTCGCTGCGCAGGAAATCGGACACTTTGCGGTCGATATCGAGAATCGCGCTGGAAGGATCGGCAAGTTCGTCCGCCACTTTAGCGTGAATCGCACCCATGCCGCTGATGAGTTCGCGCATGTTTTTCGCACCTGCGCCTGAAGCGGCTTGGTAGGTCATGCTGGTTGCCCATTCGACCAAATCGTTTTGGAACAAACCGCCCAAAGCCATCAGCATCAGGGAAACGGTACAGTTGCCGCCGATGTAGTTTTTCACGCCGTTTTTGAGGCCGTTGTCGATGACGTTGCGGTTGACAGGGTCGAGGACGATAATCGCATCGTCTTTCATGCGTAGGGAAGAAGCCGCGTCAACCCAGTAGCCGTTCCAGCCGCTGTCGCGCAGGGGTTGGAAGACGGATTTGGTGTAATCGCCACCCTGACAGGTAACGATAATGTCCATTTTTGCCAATTCGGCAACATCGTTGGCATCCAACAATGTTTTGGCTGCCTGACCGAAATCAGGGGCAGCGCCGCCGACGTTGGAAGTGGTAAAGAAAAACGCTTCGGGAATGTGGGCGAAGTCGTTTTCTTCTTTCATACGCTGCATCAAAACAGAGCCGACCATACCGCGCCAGCCGACAAAACCTACTTTCATGTGTTACTCCTTACAAAGAAAATCCGGATAAGTTTATAGTGCATTAACAAAAATCGGAACGGCATCGCCTGCGCTTTGTTCAGACTTTTGTTAACCCACTATAAAAAAGGGGAAAACAAACGTTTTAACGCTGTCTGCGGAAAATGTAAAGGTTTTTATCGAAATTTTTTAGAATGATGGAAAAATAGGTTAAGATGGCAATGAAATTGCATCTCATTAAATAGCACAGAGGAAGATTAAATGAGCGAAATCAATTTGTCGGATTTGCCTAAAACAGAAATAGTGGATGTCCATATTGCTTCAGTATGGTCACGGGTCGCGGCATATTTGTTGAATTATTTATTTAATGTAATTATTTTTTTACCCTATTATTATATTTTATATACTGAGACAGCAGCAACTGCCAAGCAGAAAAATATTGCTTTTACACAAGAGCTTATAATAAGTGTCAGCGAGCGGGCCGATATGACACAGATGCTAGGATTGACCTCTATCGTATATTTAATTGTCGGTGTTGTTCAGCTTTATTACATGAGCCGCTATGGTCAATCCTTGGGTAAAAAGATCATGCGTATTCGAGTATTGAAAAGCAATGGCAGCAATCCGGGTTTTCTTGGTACGGTATTGGTACGAGAAGTTGCATGGGGCTTAATTGTACTTGCCATTGTGTTTGCTACATACTTTGTATTAAAAGGAAACATTTTAATTTATTCACTACTGATTACACTGATCAACTTCATCATGCTCTTCTCTGTCAAACGCGACCGCCGCACGCTCTACGATATACTGGCCGATACGGTTGTCGTCAAATTGCCGCCGCGCCGATAAATGGCTTTTTTGTGTTAAAATCAGCACTTTCCAACATAGGCCGTCTGAAAAATAGCTTTCAGACGGCCTTTCAGCACGCTATTGATTCCATGAAAAAACATCTGTACCGCATCACGCTCGTCAGTATTGCCGCAGCCATTCTTGCCGCCTGTCCGAGCAAAAGCATTAAAAACCTCCCCGAAACCGACACCAGCGTTATCAAAGGCCCCGACCGCCCCACTGGCACGCCCGATCCCGTCGGTACGACAGTGAGCGAGGGAGGAGCAAACTACACCGTAGTTTCCTACAACGAATTGCCGCACTGGGACCTCCAACACTTTACCAAAAGCCTGCAGTCTTTCCGCTTAGGCTGTGAAAAACTTAAAAACCGCCAAGGCTGGCAGGACGTTTGTATCCAAGCCATGCAAACACCGGTGCACCATTTCCAAGCCAAGCACTTTTTCGAGCGCTATTTCACCGCATGGCGCGTCGATAACGGCGGCAATCCTGCCGGCACCATTACCGGCTATTATGAACCGGTCCTGCACGGCGACGACAAATCCACAAGCCAATCCCGTTTCCCTATTTACGGCATTCCGAACGATTTCGTTTCCGTTCCGCTGGCTGCAAACTTGAGGGGCAGCAAAGCCACCGTCCGCATCCGCCAAACCGGCCCAAACAGCGGCGTCATTGACAACAGCGGCACATACACGGCCGACTTGTCCAGATTCCCGATTACAGCACGCAGCACTGCGCTGAAAGGCCGTTTTGAAGGCAGCCGTTTTGTTCCTTACTACACCCGCAGCCAAATCAACGGCGGCGCGCTTAACGGCAAAGCACCGATTTTGGGTTATGCAGATGACCCGGTCGAACTTTTCTTTATGCACATTCAAGGTTCAGGCCGTCTGAAAACACCGTCCGGCAAATACATCCGTGTCGGATTTGCCGATAAAAACGAACATCCGTATGTTTCCATCGGCCGTTATATGGCGGACAAAGGCTATCTGCCGCTGGGTCAGACCAGCATGCAGGGCATCAAGGCCTATATGAAGCAAAACCCCGGCCGCCTTGCCGAAGTTTTGGGGCAAAACCCAAGCTACGTCTTCTTCCGCGAGCTGACTGGCAGCAGTGATTCCGGCCCGGTGGGTGCATTGGGTACGCCGTTGATGGGCGAATACGCCGGTGCCATCGACCGTCACTACATCACGCTTGGCGCACCATTATTTGTCGCCACTGCCCACCCGATCACCAAAAAAGCCCTCAACCGCTTGATTATGGCGCAAGACACCGGCAGCGCGATTAAAGGCGCGGTCCGTGTGGATTATTTCTGGGGTTATGGTGACGAAGCAGGCGAAGTGGCCGGCAAAATGAAAACCACCGGCTATGTATGGCAGCTCCTGCCCAACGGCATGAAACCGGAATACCGTCCATAAACAGCGGTTTAAAAAAAGGCCGTCTGAAACCAAGATTGAGGTTTCAGACGGCCTTTTTATTTCTATAAAAATGCGGCAGGTTTTAAAAACCTGCCGCGGTATGGGGACATACAGCTCGGACGGTAAGCCGGGTTCTGTCGCGGACAGTCATTCCTCTAGGCACATCATTGCTGGTGTGCTCAAGCAACCTACCCGAACGCTCGGCGAGCAGCGTCATCGCGTTCTGTTTGGTCTTGCTCCGAATGGGGTTTAGCCTGCTACGCTTTGTTACCAAATGCACGGTGCGCTCTTACCGCACCTTTTCACCCTTACCTGTTTTGCCCGAAGGCAATCATCGGCGGTATTGCTTTCTGTTCCACTTTCCGTCGCGTTACCGCGCCCGGCCGTTAGCCGGCATTCTGCTCTGTGGAGCCCGGACTTTCCTCCCCGTATGCCTTACGCGATACGCGGCGACTGTCTGTCCGACCTGTATGAGGTGCGGATTATAACACAGCCGCCATAGGGTTCAGACGGCCTAAATATTTATTTTTTCTTTTTAAATGCTATTTCGGTCAAACCCAATTCCTGTGCTTTTTTGCGAACTGCGGATTCGGGCATTTCGCGTGCCAGGCGGCTGGTGCAGTATTCGGTCATGGTGGTGGCGCAGGCTTTGAAGTTGCCGGTAAAGTCGCTGGCGGCACTTAAAAACGGAATGAGGCGGCCGGCCATGATTTCTTCGGCCGGTGCGTCTGTTTGGGCGGATACGCGTCCGGACTCGACCGCCGAGAAAATTTGTTCGGTAAAGCGTCGGGCGAAGTTTTCTTCTGTTTGGCAGTCTTGGAATGCGGTGTTTTCGTGTTGGCAAACAAGGGTAACTTCGCCTTGAGCTTCTTGCAGCGGTTCGGCCAAATCGAGTTTGAGGGTTTGCTTGTCGGTTTGCAGCCAGGCGGTGCGGCCTTGAGTTTTGATGATTTTGCCGTAAACGCCGATGGCATCGTTTTTGGGGATGTTTTTCTGTTCGGCAAGTTGCTGGGCCGAGAATAAGGGGGCTTGTTCGGCAAATGCGCCGCCGGTTTCGTGTTTGAAGTAGGCGGCGAGGTCTTGTTTGATGAGGGCTTGGGTCAGCAGTTTTTCGCCTTCGGTCAGGCGGTGTGCGAAGCCGTGTGTTTTGGGGGTGGATGCGGCATCCGTGGTCTTGGTATCCGGTGTGCAGGCGCTCAGGAGTAAAAGCAGGGGAAGGATGTATTTCATGGTTGGTCTCTCAACAGGCCGTCTGAATATATGGTTTCAAACGGTCAGCGTTGTTTATCGATAACGATAAACCCGGCGGGGATAAACGGGATAGGCCGGGTAATTGCGGACGGGTTCGCTGTCTTGATAGATGACGGTCGTCCCGGGCGGGGCGTTGATGGTCACGGTTTTGTTGACAGTGGTTTGCGAGTGGACGGGCAGGTCTAAGACGGCGGTGCGTCCATACGGGGTCTCGGTATAGACGCATGCGCTTAGAAAGAGGGTGATGCTCAGGGCCAATGCCTTCATGTTTCAGACGGCCTTATTTGAGCAGGTTTTTCAAGGCCAGGCGCACGCCTTCGCCGACTTCCGTGCCTTTGGGAATGCCTTTGGTGGCGGCTTTGGCTTCGCGTTCGTTGTAGCCGAGGGCAAGCAGGGTGTTGATGATGTCTTGGCTTTCGTCGGCAACGGTATCAGGGGCAAACAGGCCGTCTGAAACGGTATGGGATACGAGTTTACCGCGCAGTTCCAACACCATGCGTTCGGCGGTTTTTTTGCCGATGCCGGGGGCGGAGGAGAGACGTTTGACGTCTTCTTCGGCGACGGCTTGCGCCAGCTCGTCGGCATTCATGGCCGACAAAATGCCCAATGCGGTTTTGGCACCAATGCCGCTGACTTTGACCAGTTGGCGGAAAGTGGCGCGTTCCTCGGCTGAGGCGAATCCAAACAGCAAATGCGCGTCTTCGCGGACGACAAGCTGGGTGTAGAGATGGACGGTTTCGCCAACGGGGGGCAGGTTGTAGAAAGTCTGCATGGAAACGTCGGCTTCATAACCGACGCCGTTGACGTCGATAACGACCTGCGGCGGATTTTTCTCAATCAATTTGCCTGTGAGCCTGCTGATCATGGTGTTCCCCTGTGATTAAAAAAGGCCGTCTGAAACCTTGCAATCGGGTTTCAGACGGCCTTGTATTGTATCAAACTTCAGCGGTTACGCGGACGAAATCAGATGGCGGATGCCAGGTTCAGATGACGGGCGCGTTCGCCTGCTTCGGCGGCACGTTCTTGGCTGCTGAACGGCCCCATTTTGACAACGTATTCGTAGTTGCGTTTTTCAAGCATGATTTTGCTGTCTGACGGCAGGCTTTGTGCGGCTTGGTTCAAATAAGCCTGTGCTTCGCGTTGAGTACCGAAGGATTTCAAATCAACAAAAAATTCTTTGTTGTTTGGGGAAATAATGGTTTGAGCGGCGGTTTGGCCGGGGATGATCTGCTCAACTTTGACGTTGGCCGTGCCTTGGTTGATGAAGCCTAATTGTTGGGCGGCGGCTTTGGAAACATCGATGACGCGGTTGCCGTGGAAAGGGCCGCGGTCGTTGACGCGAACGATGACGCTTTTGCCGTTTTGCATATTGGTCACGCGTGCGTAGCTGGGAATAGGGAGGGTTTTGTGGGCGGCGGAGAGGGCGTTCATATTGTAACGCTCGCCGCTGGAAGTTTTACGGCCGTGGAATTGGTTGCCGTACCATGAGGCTTTGCCGGTTTGGCTGAAAGAGGAAACTTGGGTCAGCGGCGTGTAGCGTTTGCCGGCAACTTTGTAACTGCGGTTGGCAGAAGGATGCAGTTTTTCGACTCGGACCACGCTGTCGGCAACAGCGGCATTGATGGAAAGGACGCCGATGGTGGCGGCGGCTAGGGAAAGGAGGGTTTTTTTGGTAAAAGTCAAAACGGGTTCCGTTCTTGAGTTGATAACGCAGCGGTTTCAGACGGCCTGTTATACGCCGCCGGCAAAACCGTTTTGTCGCCATGCTTCAAACAGAATGACGGCGACGGTATTGGAAAGATTCATGCTCCTGCTGCCGGGCATCATCGGCAGGCGGATTTTTTGTCCGGCAGGCAGACTGTCGAGAACTTCGGCAGGAAGGCCGCGTGTTTCGGGACCAAACAGCAACACGTCGCCTTCGCGGAAGGAAACTTCGTCGGGGCGGGTAGAGCCTTTGGTGGTCAGCGCGAAAATGCGGCGGCCTTCAAGGGCCTTGAGGCAGTCTTCGAAATTCTCATGTACCGTCAGTTTGGCAAACTCGTGATAATCCAAGCCCGCGCGTTTCATTTTGGACGAATCCAGCGGAAACCCAAGCGGCTTGACCAAGTGCAAATCGGCACCGGTATTGGCGCACAGGCGGATGATATTGCCCGTATTGGGCGGGATTTCGGGTTGGTACAAAACTATGGTAAACATATAAATCAATCACTTATAGAGTGGCATAATGCCGAAATGTTCCATGGGTGTCAAAAACTTTAAGCTATTTTTTCATTGGCGGACGCGCCAAGCTCCAGCAAAAAATCTTACCTGCGCCTGATTTTTTCAGCGTTTTCGCCAATTCGTCCAAAGTCGAACCGGTGGTGAAGACATCGTCAATTAACAGAATATTACACGCCTTCGGCAATTCGGCTTTGATTTTAAATGCATTCTTGATATTTCGCCGACGTTCGTCGCTTTTTAGCGTACTTTGCGGCTCGCCATGCCGTCTGAAAACCGCGTGGCGCGGCAGCAGCGTCCAGCCGTAGCGTTTTGCCAAAATATCCGTCAATGCCTCGCTTTGGTTGAATCCGCGCTTGAGCCGCCGCTCTTTGCTCAAAGGCATGGGCAGGACGAAATCGAAGTGTTCCGCCGCCAGCCAGTCCGGTGCGTTTTGGCACATCAAATCCGCCAACGGACGGCTCATGCCCAAGTCGGCCAAGTGTTTCAGCTCGCGTATCATGCTGCTGACGGGCGGTTCGTAATACAGCGAGGCCCACATTCTATCAAATGCGGGCGGCTTTTTCTGACAACTGCCGCACACTGCCCCGCCCGCGACATGGCGGAAACACAAAGGGCAGCTTTGTGCCGCGTCGATAAAATATTCCGTCAAATCGTTTGTGCAGCCTCGGCAAAGGCCGTCTGAAACGGAATCGTGGCATAATACGCAACGTCGCGCATTGAGCCGTTTCAAATTGCGCCACCAAGAAAGAACATTCATGCCACACTCCGCCAAAAAAGTTTATCTGATACACGGTTGGGCGGCGAACCGCCATGTATTCGACGATTTGATACCGCGCCTGCCTGCCGGTTGGGACGTCCGCGCGCTTGATTTGCCCGGACACGGCGATGCGCCTTTTACCGAGCCGTTTGATATTGCCGCCGTTGCCGAAGCCTTCGCCGGACAAATCGACACGCCGGCACACATTCTCGGCTGGTCGCTGGGCGGACTGGTTGCCCTGTATCTGACCGCGCTTTATCCCGATAAAATCCGATCGCTCTGCCTGACGGCAAGTTTTGCCCGATTGACTGCCGACACGGATTATCCGGAAGGCTTGGCACAACCTGCCTTGGGCAAGATGGTCGGTGCATTCCAGCAGGATTATGCCAAACATATTAAGCAGTTTCTACAACTGCAACTGTTGCACACGCCCCATTCCGGCGAAATCTTAAACCGGGTGCTGCCCGATTTAGCGCGCTGCGGCACGCCTTCCGCCTTACAGGCCGCGCTTGAAGCGGTCAACCATGCCGATGCGCGTCCGCTGTTGCCGCTGATTCAAACGCCGTCATTGCTGGTGTTTGGACAGAAAGACGCCATTACGCCGCCGCGCATGGGCGAATATTTACACCGCCATTTGAGCAACAGCGAGCTGGTCCTTATCGACAAAGCCGCACACGCGCCCTTTTTAAGCCATGCCGACGAATTTGCCGAAACCTACCGCAATTTCGTCGAAAAGGCCGTCTGAAACAGACATCAACCATAAAAACAGAATATTGTCGGGCAAAGCCCGCTGACACGACCCACCATGACCGAACAAGACAAACGCTGGCAAATTCACCGCCATCTCGCCCAAGACACCGACGAGCGCCTGCAGCTGGTCCGCAATGCACCCAAACGCATCATGCTGATTGGTGCCGATGCCGACATCAGCCGCAGCCTGCTGGCCGCGCGTTATCCCGACGCCGTGTTTGAAGAATACGATCCGAATGCCGACTTTTTGAAAACCGCCGCCGCCGCGCGCAAAGGCGGTTTCTGGCAGAAGCTGACCGGCAAAACCATTCCGCAACATTGCCAAGCCCTGACCGCGCCATTACCTGAAGCAGCCGCCGATATGCTGTGGGCCAACCTCAGCCTCAGCCGCGCCGACGATATTTTGCCGGTATTGAAAAACTGGGCCGCTGCTTTGAAAACCGACGGATTATTGTTTTTCACGCACTTTGGCCGCGACAGCCTGAGCGAGCTGACAGGCCGTCTGAACCATGAAGGCATCGAATGCGAAGCGCCCACACTGATTGATATGCACGACTTGGGCGATATGCTCGCCGACAACGGCTTTTACGATCCGGTGACCGACACGGCCAAGCTGGAGTTGAGCTATAAAAAAGCCGGGACGTTTTGGCAGGACATGGAAACCTTGGGATTGTGGAATGCGTTGAAGTTCAGCAATCCGCAAGCGGCAAAGGAATGTGTGGATAAGATTTTTGCCAACGAAGGCCGTCTGAACATCACGCTTGAAACCGTGTACGGCCATGCCGTGAAAAAATTGGTGTTGCCGCAAGGGGAGAACGTGGTGCAGTTTTTCCCGAAACGGCAGGACTAGTTTGGCGGTTGTACCGGTAAGGTTTACACAGCGATTGCGTGTTGTCGAATGCGGTTTGTCGTTTGTATCGATTGCCTGCGCTGTTTAATATGTATGAAAAAGGTCGTCTGAAAAGTTTTCAGACGGCCTTTTGTTTGATTTCAAATTAAGCCTGTTTGGCCGCCCATTCGGCCGGCGTGGCGGCAACGGAAATCGACAGCGCGTGCAATTCGTTGCTTTCGAGTTGCGGCTTGAGGCCGTCTTTAATCAGGCGGTGGCGGGCGAGGCGGGCTTTGCCTTCAAATGAGGAGGAAACGATTACGGCGAAGAAGTGATGGCCGTCGCCTTCGACTTCGACGTGTTCGCAAGGGGTAACGCCTTCAATCAGGGTTTTGACTTGTTCGGGTAAAAGCATGGGGGTTCCTTGGGAAATGGTTTGCTTGTAAAAGAGGACATTATACCGAATCTTGATAAAAACAGGCCGTCTGAAAAACCAAACTTCGGGTTTCAGACGGCCTCGGTCTTTTGAAGCGTCAAATGCTTATTCGTACACTTTCAGCAGCTCGACTTCAAAAATCAAAGTTGCGTGCGGAGGAATCACGCCGCCGGCACCGTGTGCGCCATAGCCCATTTCGGAAGGAATGGTCAGCTTGCGTTTGCCGCCTTCTTTCATGCCGCCGAAGCCTTCGTCCCAACCTTTAATCACTTGGCCGACGCCCAGAGTGATGGTCAGCGGTTGACGGCGGTCGAGGCTGGAGTCGAATTTGGTACCGTCTTCCAACCAGCCGGTGTAATGTACGGTGATTTCTTTGCCTTTGACGGCTTCTTTGCCGTGGCCTTCTTGCAAGTCTTCAATAATCAGGCTCATGATGTTCCTTTCGGATGTATGGTGAAAATCGGCTCAAGATTACCATATTGTGTGGAATCGTGAAACAAAGGCGCCCATATGGCCGGCAACAAAAAGGCCGTCTGAAACGGATTTTCAGACGGCCTTGTTTTATGCTAACCCTTATTTGTTGTCAGGTTGGGATTTGACATCGTGGGAGACGGGCAGCTCAGGCATGGTTCGGGCAGACTCCGGAACATTGCCGGAAAGGGCTTTCAAGAAGGCAACGATGTTTTCAGTGTCTTCCGGAGCCAGGGTTTTACCCAATTGAGCTTTCGCCATGATGTTGACGGCTTTATCCAATTCCCAAACGCTGCCGTTGTGGAAGTATGGATAGGTACGTTCAACGTTTCTCAAGCCGGGAACACGGAAGAAGAATTCGTCTTCGGCTTTTTTGGTTACGTCCGCACGGCCTTTGTCGTGTTTAGGATCGTCGATGTGTTTCCAGTAAGGACCATCCACCAAACCGAATTTTTGGAACATGGCACCGCCCAAGTTGACGCCGTTGTGACAAGCGATACAGCCGTTGTCCATAAATGCGCGTACGCCTTTGCGTTCTTGTTCGCTCAGGGCAGATACGTTGCCTTTCAGGTAGTCGTCCCAACGGGTCGGAGTCAGCAGGGTACGTTCAAACGCGCCCAATGCGGTGGTGATGTTTTTGAAGGAAACCGCGCCGTCTTCAGGGAATGCGGCTTTGAATTTTTCTTGGTATTCAGGGATACCGGCGATTTTGGCGGCGGCATCGGCTTCGGTAGCGTTGGCCATTTCAACAGGGTTGAGCAATGGGCCGCCGGCTTGTTCTTCCACATCGGCGGCACGGCCGTCCCAGAATTGGCTGCCCAACAAGGCGGCATTCAGAGCAGTTGGGGAGTTACGGCCACCGAATTGGCTTTTGTGACCCGCGCTGGTCGGCATGTTGTCTACGCCGGCAGTTGCCAAGTTGTGGCAAGAGTTACAGCTGACGGTGTTGCCTTTGGACAGGCGGTTTTCGTACCAAAGTTGTTGGCCGAGTTTGACCTGTTCTTCGGTAAACGGACGAACTTTTTGCATTTCGGCTAAGTCAGGCAAAGGTTTGAACGTAGCTTGCGCGCGTTCCAACAGGGCTTTGTCTTCGGCAGAAACATCGGCAGAATTTTGAGGGGCCGAAACAGCGGCGGTGCTTGCGGCAGCATCGGCACCGCTCGCGGCAGAAGCTGCTTGAGGGGTTTCGGTTGTTTGAGCCGTTTTCTCGCCGCAGGCGGTCAGCGCGGCAGAAACGGCCAAAGCCAAAGCGATTTGGTGGAGTTTTAAACGTGGCATAGGAGGGTTCCTTTGTTATGCGTTTGTTATGTCATGGATTGCTGATTGCACCAGCAATATGCCAACTATAAAAGATAAGGCGGTTTTAATTTTTTTTGTAAATCAACCTTTTAAATTTGATAAATTCTGAAAATATCACTGATAGGGAAATTTATACTATGGAACTTTTTTATTATTTATTTACAATTGCTTAGATAAATTAAGGCCGTCTGAAAAAATAAAATTCAGACGGCCTTATTCAGACGGCCTTTTAGTTTTTATTGATTACGTCCGTTATTTTATTTTAAAAAATCTTAATAAATATGGGGTTATTAAAAAATAAAAATAATTTGCGTTATTAAGCATAAAGCGTTATAAATGCGTTAACAAATGAACATTTCACTTTAGAGTTTTTTATGCTGATTGCTTTATTGATTATGCTGCGCGAGGGCATCGAAGCCGCCCTGATCGTCGGCATTGTTGCCAGTTTTTTGAAACAGTCGGGACACAGCGAGCTGATGCCGAAGGTTTGGCTGGGCGTGTTTTTGGCTTCGGTCATGTGTTTGGGTATTGGTTACGGCATTCATTCCGCTACCGGCGAGATTCCGCAAAAAGAACAGGAATTGGTGGTCGGCGCCATCGGCCTGGTGGCTGTGGCGATGCTGACGTACATGATTTTGTGGATGAAGAAGGCCGCGCGTTCGATGAAACAGCATCTTCAGGATTCTGTTCAGTCGGCCTTAAACCGCGGCAGCGGCCAGGGTTGGGCCTTGGTCGGCATGGCGTTTTTGGCTGTGGCGCGCGAAGGTTTGGAGAGTGTGTTTTTCCTGCTGGCCGTGTTCCAGCAAAGCCCGACGTGGTCTATGCCGATAGGCGCGGTGTTGGGTCTGTTGGTGGCGGTTGTCATCGGTACGCTGATTTATCAGGGCGGTATGCGCCTGAACTTGGCGAAGTTTTTCCGTTGGACGGGCGCGTTTTTGATTGTGGTAGCGGCCGGTCTGTTGGCCGGTTCATTTCGCGCGCTGCATGAGGCCGGCGTATGGAATGTGATGCAGGATATTGCTTTCGACACATCGAAATATTTGCATGAAGACAGCCCTTTAGGCGTGCTGCTCGGCGGTTTCTTCGGTTATACCGACCACCCGACCGAAGGCGAAGTCCTGATTTGGCTGCTGTATCTGGTTCCCGTCATGATTTGGTTTTTGCGCGGCAGTGCGCCGGCAAAAACGTTAACTAAATAAAAAGGAATGAAAATGAAAAAATTCAATCTAACTGCTTTGTCCGTAATGTTGGCTCTGGGTTTGACCGCGTGTCAGCCGCCTGAAGCCGAAAAAGCCGCGCCTGCCGCTTCAGGCGCATCCGCTGCCGCCAATGCCGACGGTTCGGTCAATATCGGCGTGAACGATACTGCCTGCGAACCGATGGAATTGACCGTCCCCAGCGGCCAAGTCGTGTTCAACATTAAAAACGACAGCGGCCGCAAGCTGGAATGGGAAATTCTGAAAGGCGTGATGGTGGTGGACGAGCGTGAAAACATCGCCCCGGGTTTATCCGACAAAATGACCGTTACCCTGCTGCCGGGCGAATACGAAATGACTTGCGGCCTGTTGACTAATCCGCGCGGTAAGCTGATTGTTACCGACAGCGGCTTCAAAGACACTGCCAACGAAGCGGATTTGGAAAAACTGTCCCAACCGCTCGCCGACTATAAAGCTTACGTTCAAGGCGAGGTTAAAGAGCTGGTGGCGAAAACCAAAACCTTTACCGAAGCCGTTAAAGCCGGCGACATTGAAAAGGCCAAATCCCTGTTTGCCGCCACCCGCGTCCATTACGAACGTATCGAACCGATTGCCGAGCTTTTCAGCGAACTCGACCCCGTCATCGATGCGCGTGAAGACGACTTCAAAGACGGTGCGAAAGATGCCGGATTTACCGGCTTCCACCGTATCGAACACGCCCTTTGGGTAGAAAAAGACGTATCCGGCGTGAAGGAAATTGCAGCGAAACTGATGACCGATGTTGAAGCCCTGCAAAAAGAAATCGACGCATTGGCATTCCCTCCAGGCAAAGTGGTCGGCGGCGCGTCCGAACTGATTGAAGAAGTGGCCGGCAGCAAAATCAGCGGCGAAGAAGACCGTTACAGCCATACCGACTTGAGCGACTTCCAAGCCAATGTGGAAGGCTCCAAAAAAATCGTTGATTTGTTCCGTCCGCTGATCGAAGCCAAAGACAAAGCGTTGTTGGAAAAAACCGATGCCAACTTCAAACAGGTTGAAGACATTTTGGCGAAATACAAAAAACAAGACGGCTTCGAGCTGTACGACAAACTGAGCGAAGAAGACCGCAAAGCCCTGCAGGCGCCGATTAATGCCTTGGCAGAAGATTTGGCCAAACTGCGCGGCATTTTGGGTTTGAAATAAGATAACGCGTTTTCAGACGGCCTTTGGATATTGAAAGGCCGTCTGAATCTTATTGTCGCCCACACAAATATGCTTGAAAACCGACCTTACTTCACACGATTGCAATCTTTCCGTTCTCTGCCAAGGAGCAGACCATGAGCCAAAACAAACAACCGGCACAACCCGAAAAACGAACCCTTTTCAAAACTGCCCTTGCCGCCGGTGCCATCGGCGTTGCCGGTTATTTTGCCGGTAAAAAACAAGGCGAAACCGCCGCCGAAACCCAAAACAACCAACATTCCGAGCTGGCCTATCCGTGTTATGGCGAGCATCAGGCAGGCATCGTTACGCCACACCAGCTCTTCGGCATCATGTGTGCCTTTGACGTTACCGCCAAAGACGCCAAACAACTTGAAAACCTGTTCCGCGCCCTGACCGCCCGCATCGAATTTCTCACCCAAGGCGGCGAATACCAAGACGGCGATGACAAGCTCCCGCCTGCGGGCAGCGGCATCCTCGGCAAACAATTCCGCCCCGATGGGTTGACGGTTACCGTCGGCGTCGGCAGCAGCCTCTTTGACGACCGCTTCGGCCTCAAAGACAAAAAGCCGAAACACCTGCAGGAAATGCGCGACTTCCCCAACGACAAACTCCAAAAATCTTGGTGCGACGGCGACCTCAGCCTGCAAATTTGCGCATTCTCCCCCGAAACCTGCCAAGCCGCCCTGCGCGACATCATCAAAAACACCGCCCAGTTTGCCGTGATCCGTTGGAGCATAGACGGTTGGCTCCCTAAAGCCGAACCCGGCGCCATTGCCGCGCGCAACCTTTTAGGCTTCCGCGACGGTTCCGGTAATCCAAAAGTCGAAGATCCCAAAGTCGCCGATCAAGTCCTGTGGACGGGCGTTGCCGCCAACAGCTTGGACGAACCGGCATGGGCGAAAAACGGCAGCTATCAGGCCGTCCGCCTCATCCGCCACTTTGTCGAGTTTTGGGACCGCACCCCGATGCAGGAACAAACCGATATTTTCGGCCGGCGCAAATACAGCGGCGCGCCCATGGACGGTAAAAAAGAGGGCGACACCGCCGATTTTGCCAAAGACCCCGACGGCAAAATCACGCCCAAAGACAGCCATATGCGCCTTGCCAACCCGCGCGATCCGGAGTTCATGAAAAAACACCTGCTCTACCGCCGCGCCTTCAACTATTCGCGCGGCCTTGCCGCCAACGGCCAGCTCGATGTCGGCCTGATTTTCATCTGCTATCAGGCCAACCTTGCCGACGGCTTCATCTTCGTGCAAAACCTGCTCAACGGCGAGCCTCTGGAGGAATACATCAGCCCGTTTGGCGGCGGCTATTTCTTCGTCCTGCCGGGTGTCGAAAAAGGCAGCTTCCTCGGCAAAGAGCTTTTGGGCGTATAAATCTGCCGATGGTTTAAATAGATAATAAAAAGGCCGTCTGAAACCTGATTTCCAGATTTCAGACGGCCTTTTTAGTTAAGAAAGCATCATTCCACGTGATTGGGATTGCACGATTTGTTTTTGTTGCTCCTCATATTCAATTCGTTGTGCCGTTTGCTGAATTTGGCTCAGGCTTTCCTCTACCGGCGTCTTAGCCGCTTCCCACATATCTACAGAAGCCATTATTAATCCGGGGGCTCTGTGTCCGACCGAGACTTTCCCATTATCGTTAATATTGAATAAAGACACGTCCTGCATATTGTTTGGATAGTATGCGGAGGTTAATGACATAGCAATTTTATCTACATCATTTTTATCATAGGCAATATTTTTCTTATCACAGAAGTCAGTAAAAGCCTGTTTACACTGATGGAAGATGGCCTGGGCAGTTTTAGGCATATCGTTGATTTTTAGAATATCCCCATCGATGCTAACCTGTGCGTATTGATGCCCTTGTTCGCGTTGATTTTCAGTTAAAATGTATCGTTGGGTAAAAGTTCTCTCAGGCATTAGCTTGTGTACATTTTCCATTAACTCATCGATATTTTTTCCTGCAGGATAACGGGAAATGGTATTCGGGATCTTTTCAAATTCGGGAATATTGCCCAATACTTTGGTTGCCGCTTTTTTGGAAGTATTAATCGTACCGATTTTCTGGCCGTTCCTGTATAAATCTTTGCTGTGAGTGGAATAAACGTTGCTGGCATTTAATGCGGCATAGACGAAATCGATGCAGCTTCGGCTGTTCCAGTTGTAGATATCTGAATTAAAACCATATTTTTTTGGGGTTTCTCCAAAATCTTTAAGTTTGTCATATTGTGCCTGTGTGATGGCTATCGTTTTCCGATACACCTGCTGACTGTAAACTTTATGTTCGTCCTCTTGAACTTTGCCCGGTTTGTCGGGAGAGTACCAATCGAATTTTGCAGAACCGTGCGGCGGTGCAAAACCGTAGGCCTTGATCGTTCGACCACCATCTTCACTAATACCGTAGAAAACATGACCTGGATCGGAGGTTAGTTGCTTGCCATTCTCCATCCAAGGTTTTCCGTCTTTCTCCAGAGGCGTACCTGCGCCTGCCACATAAATTGTCAGGGTGTATTTCTTTTGATTGTTCATAATTTTTCCTTTGGTCAGAATTTCAGGGTTAAATTATTTGTAATACGGTTGGGTATTAACGGACACAGATAGACGGAGTTTAGGATAATTGGGGAAATCTTGAAGCGGTCTAATTTTCAGCCTGTAATAGCCCCCTTTTTCCTGTATCAGAAACCAAGCCATCGCGTTTTCTCGGATACTAAATTCTTCTCCATTAAATGTGTGAGACGAGTGAGCAATAGATTCATCGGCAACAAATTGAGTTTGGTTATTCTTGAATCTAATAGCATTCTCATAATTATTATTAATTTTTGGCAATTCGGCATAATGAATAAAATTATTACTCAAACTTATTTGAGTTTCTTTCTTCCCTTTGTCAAAATGCACTAGAGAAGTTTCAAATTTCAACAACTTGTTTTCAATCAAATAATCATTCATATCCACTCTCTTTTCAACGTCGTAATACTTTTTATCTTCAAGCGGATACATTGCCATAATATAGACCGCATAGTTCGTTTCGAGGGCTTTTGGCTTTTTTTTCAATTTGAAATAAAACACCTGTTCCTTCTTCGGGTCGATAATCAAAGGCTGTTCGAACGGCACCTCGTATACAGGATGTCCGTTAATTTCTTTCGGTACGTCTTTATATGGATCGCCATATTGGGAACAGGCACTTAAAAAAGTTGCAAAAAAGCCTAAAAGAGCTAGTGTATATTTTTTTGTTTTGTTCATTATTTTTCCTTTATATTTTCGGTTGATAGTAAAAAATATGATTAAGTATATACCATTAAAGCTTTAAATATCTTAATTTGTGAAAGGCCGTCTGAAACCTGATTTCCAGATTTCAGACGGCCTGAGTTTTTTCTATCAAACTAAATGTTTCGCCAAGAAAGCCAATGCGTATTCGACGGCTTGCGCCCTTACTGCTTCGCGGTCGCCTGTGAATAGCGCGGTTTGCTCAAACGAGTCTTCGGGCGTGGCCAGGCCGAACCAGACTGTGCCGACCGGTTTGGCCGCGCTGCCGCCGCCAGGGCCGGCGATGCCTGAAATACTCAAGGCGTAATCTGCCTGCGCGACGGCTTTTGCGCCGCGAGCCATTTCATAGACGGTCTCGCGGCTGACCGCGCCGTGTTTCAGCAAGGTGTCGGGCATGACGCCGAGGCGGTCTTGTTTGGCTTGGTTGCTGTATGTGACGAAGCTTTGGTGAAACCACTGCGAGCTGCCGGGAATGGAAGTCAGCGCACCTGCAAGTAGGCCGCCGGTGCAGGACTCGGCGCAGGTAACGGTTTGGCGGCGGCTGGTCAGGTGTTCGGCGATGGTTTGCAGATGGGACATGGCGGCTCCTTATGGAAAAGGGTGGAATGGGGCGGGCGTTTGACCCGCCGGGTTTCAGACGGCCTGAAAGCTGAAATCAGGCTTTCGGCTGAATGAGGTGGACATCACATTGTGGGAACGGGATGTTGATGTTGGCGGCACGCAGGTTTTCAACCACTTGCTCGTTCAGGGCGAATCGGAACGGGCCGAGATTTTCTTCTTGCGTCCACGCCCAAAGGGTAATTTCGATGGCGCTGTCGCCAAGGTTGGTAATGTATACGACGGCAGGTCGTTCTTCGGTTTGAACACACAATGGATGCTCGGTTGCCGCTCTCAATACGGCGGCTTTGGCGGCTTTCAAGTCGCAGGCGTAGTCGACGCCGACAACGACTTGGGCGCGGCACAGGGGCAGGGAGGAGCGGTTGGTGATGCTGTTGGTCATGACCACGCTGTTGGGCAGGACGACTTCTTCGTTGTCCGGCGTACTCAAAGAGGTCTGCACCATTTTGATTTCGCGGACGATACCTTCAAAACCGTTGACACGGATAAAGTCGCCGACTTTAAATGGGCGGAACAGGATAATCAGCGCGCCGGCGGCGAAGTTGGACAGTTGGTCTTTCAAAGACAAAGCCACGGCCAAGCCTGCGCCGCCGATCAAGGCGGTAACGGAAGTGGTCGGGATGCCGAGTTTGCCCAGTGCGGCGATGATGACGAGGATCAGCAGGCCGATGTTGGCGACGTTGCCGAGGAAGCTGACCAGTGTTTTATCGACTTTGGCGCGTGTCAGCGCGGCTTTCATCAGTGTTACCAAGCGTGTGGCGATCCAGCGGCCGATAAAGAAGATGGCTAAGGCGGCCAGCAGGTTGGTACCGAAAGACATGCCGGTTTGGGCGAGTTGTTCCCAACCGGAGAAGGAGGAGAGGACTTGAAGATCGAAATTCATAATTGTGTGTGCGTGTGAAGTTGTTTAAAAGGTCATTGTAAAACAAGGCCGTCTGAAAAACTAATGATTTGTTTTTTCAGACGGCCTTGATGTGTTTTTAAGTTTTTCGGTTTAACGTAAAACGGTTTTGCTCCAACGGCTCACCCATTGTTTTTGTTTGGTGTTGATGTCGGCGCGGTTGGGGGAATCGCTGTGTTTCGGTGTTTGGGCAAACTCGAATACTTTGGGCAGCGGTGTGTTTTTGACTGCCGGATAGACCCACATTTCGGCAGGCAGGGCTTTTTGCACTTCGCCGCTTTGCAGCCAGCTCACCAGTTTGGCCGCCAGCTCGGGTTGTTTTGCGCCTTTCAAAACGGCCGCGCCTTCAACTTGGCGGAATGTGCCGCCTTTGAGGAAGAGGTTGCCGGTGGGCGGGGTGCTGTATTTGCCTTTGGAGTAGTGGACTTCGGCCGCCGGGCTGGTGGCATAGCTGACCACGAGGGGGTAGGCGCCGCCGTTTTGGGTGAAGTCGGTGTAGTAGGCTTCGCTCCAGCCTTTGGCGACTTTCACGCCGTTTTGGCGCATTTGCGCCCACCATTTGAACGCGCCTTCTTCACCCATGCCGCCGATGTTGGCCAAGAGGAAGGAGAGGCCGGGCGAGGATGTGGCGGGAGACGGGGTTACCAGAAGGTTTTTATATTCCGGCTTGGTCAGGTCTTGCAGGGTTTGCGGCAGGGGCAGTTTTTTCTGTTCAAACCATTTTTTGTCGTAGTTGATGGCGACATAGGCGTAATCGACGGCCAGCGCATCGGGCAGGGAAGCGGTTACGGGCGCGGATTTGGGTTGGCTGGCAGCGAGGATGCCGGCGGCTTTGGCTTTGCCGATGTTGGCGTTGTCCAAACCGTAAACCGCATCGGCAATCGGGTTGGCTTTGCTCAAAATCAGCTTATTGAGCATTTCGTTGCCGCTGCCTGCCTTGATGACGGACACTTTGGCATCGTTGGCTTTTTCAAATTGAGCGATGACGGATGGGGGCAGGCTGAAGGATTTGTGTACGGCCAAACGCACTTCGGTTTGGGCGTACAGGTTTGCCGAAGCCAGCAACAGGGCGAGGGCGGACAATTTCAGTTTCATTCTCTTTCCTTTGTACGGGTAAAATACGAAATATCATAACAAAATCTGCATATCAAGGCACGATATGAATCATTCCCCCGTTTGGCTGTTTGACCTCGACAATACTTTGCACAATGCCGAAGCCGGCATTTTCTACATCATCAACCGCGCCATGACCGAATACATGGCAGGCCGTCTGGAGCTTTCCGAAGAAGCCGCCTCCCAACTGCGCCAAGATTATTGGCACCGATACGGTGCGACGCTTGCCGGTTTGCAAATCCACCATCCCGAAGTCGATATCGATGAATTTTTGCGTGAAAGTCACCCGCTTAAGCAAATTTTGGCAAAGGTGGAGGGTATGGATGGAACTGATGACGTTTTAGGCCGTCTGAAAGGGCGAAAAGCCGTATTTTCCAACGGGCCTTCGTTTTATGTCCGTGCATTGGTTGAAGCGTTGGGCTTGGAAGCGCATTTTGACGGCTTGTTCGGCACGGACGACTTCGGCCTGCTCTACAAACCCAATCCACAAGCCTATCTCAACGTCTGCCGCCTGTTGGGCGTCAATCCCGAACAGTGCATCATGGTGGACGACAGCGCCGACAATCTGCACCAAGCCAAAGCCTTGGGCATGAAGACCGTTTGGTACGGTGAAAAAGCCCATCCGTTGCCATTTGCTGACGGCATAGCGAAAGATATGCAGGGCTTGCTTGAATTTTGCACAAAACTGCCGTGAAATTTTTAAAAATCAAGTACAATACACGGTATTGACGACATTTAAAAACAAGGACAACATCATGCGTAAACTCGCTTTAATCCTGACTGCCGCCGCCGTTTTGGCCGGTTGCTCTTGGGAAACCTACACCACCGAATCCGGCCGTACCGCCGTACGCCAAAAATATGCTACCGGCACACCCATCGTTTATCAGGACGGTACTTATTCTAAAAACATGAATTACAACCAGTTTCGCCCAGAGCGCCGCGCCGTCCAATCCAATCAAGCGGAACACGCTGAACGCGGCCAAAACTGGCAAAAACCGCAATTTGCCAACCAACAGCCAGCAACCGAATAACAATATCCCCAAGGCCGTCTGAACTTTTCAGACGGCCTCAAACAACGACAACGGAAACCGTATCATGGCTCAGACAACTTTAAATATCGTCATCCTTGCTGCCGGCAAAGGCACGCGCATGTACTCCAAAATGCCCAAAGTGCTGCACCGCATCGGCGGCCTTCCCATGGTTGAGCGCGTTATCGACACCGCCACTTCCCTGAATCCCCAAAACATCTGCGTCGTCATCGGCCACGGCAAAGAGCAAGTCTTGGACACCGTCAAACGCGACGTCGTTTGGGTTGAACAAACCGAACAGCTCGGTACCGGCCACGCCGTCAAAACCGCCCTGCCGCACCTTTCCGCCGAAGGCCGCACGCTGGTGTTGTACGGCGACGTCCCCCTGATTGACGCTGCCACCCTCGAAACCCTGCTCGAAGCCGCAGGCAACGAAGTCGGCCTGTTGACCGACGTGCCCAACGACCCGACAGGCTTGGGCCGCATCATCCGCGACAGCAACGGCAACGTAACCGCCATTGTCGAAGAAAAAGACGCTGATGCCGCCCAAAAAGCCGTGAAAGAAATCAATACCGGCATTTTGGTTCTGCCCAACGCCAAACTCGAAGCTTGGTTGAACAGCCTTTCCAGCAACAATGCCCAAGGCGAATACTACCTGACCGACCTCATCGCCAAAGCCGTTGCCGACGGCATCAAAGTCCATCCCGTCCAAGTCCGCGCTTCCCATCTGGCCGCCGGCGTGAACAACAAACTCCAACTGGCCGAACTCGAGCGCATTTTCCAAACCGAACAGGCGCAAGAATTGCTCAAAGCAGGCGTAACCCTGCGCGATCCGGCACGTTTCGATTTACGAGGCCGTCTGAAACACGGACAAGATGTCGTGATTGACGTCAACGTCGTCATCGAAGGCGAAGTCGAACTCGGCGACAACGTTGAAATCGGTGCCAACTGCGTGATCAAAAACGCCAAAATCGGTGCCAACACCAAAATCGCCCCATTCTCCCATTTTGAAGGTTGCGAAGTCGGCGAAAACAACCAAATCGGCCCATACGCCCGTTTGCGTCCGCAAGCCAAACTGGCCGACGACGTACACATTGGCAACTTCGTCGAAGTCAAAAACGCCACCATCGGCAACGGCACCAAAGCCAACCACCTCACCTACATCGGTGATGCCGAGATCGGCAGCAAAACCAACTTCGGCGCCGGCACGATTATTGCCAACTACGACGGCGTGAACAAACACAAAACCGTCATCGGCGACGAAGTGCGCATCGGTTCAAACTGCGTACTGGTTGCCCCCGTTACCCTAGGCAACAAAGTAACGACAGGCGCGGGCAGCGCGATTACCCGCAACTGCGAAGACGGCAAACTCGTTCTCGCCCGTTCGCGCCAAACCGTCATCGAAGGCTGGGTGCGTCCGGAAAAAGGCGATAAGAAGTAAGGTTGATCTTTATATTTACTTTCAGACGGCCTTGAGAAACAAAAAGGCCGTCTGAAACTCAGATTTGCCGTTTCAATGAATATAAAACGGCATTTTCCGACTGCCGCTTTCGGGAGCCGGAGCAGCAGTCATTTTCTCAAACTTTTGATACTAAGGAACTTATATGTGCGGTATCGTAGGTGCTATTCGCGCCAATCACAATGTAGTCGATTTTCTGACCGACGGTCTCAAACGCCTTGAATACCGAGGCTATGATTCGTCGGGTATTGCCGTAAACATGGACGGCAAAATCAAACGCGTCCGCCGTGTCGGCCGTGTTCAGCTGATGGAAGATGCAGCACGCGAAAAAGGCGTGTTCGGCCATATCGGCATCGGCCATACCCGTTGGGCAACCCACGGCGGTGTAACCGAGCCTAACGCCCACCCCCACATTTCCGGCGGCATGATCGCGGTTGTCCACAACGGCATCATCGAAAACTTTGAAGCCGAACGCGAACGCTTGAAAGCTTTGGGTTACACCTTCGAATCGCAAACCGATACCGAAGTCATCGCCCACAGCGTCAACCACGAATACGCGCAAAACGGCGGCAAACTGTTTGAAGCCGTTCAAGCTGCGACTGCCCGTTTCCACGGCGCATACGCCATTGCCGTTATCGCACAAGACAACCCTGAACAAATGGTTGTTGCGCGCATGGGCTGCCCGCTGTTGGTGGCCTTGGGCGACCAAGAAACCTTCATCGCTTCCGACGTATCCGCCGTGATCGCCTTTACCCGCCGCATCGCTTACTTGGAAGACGGCGACATCGCCCTGCTGAACGCAAACGGCATCGAAAAACTGCTCGACAAAACCGGTGCGCAAACCGAACGCGCGGTTAAAGTATCCGAATTGTCTCTGGCTTCTTTAGAGTTGGGCCCATACAGCCACTTCATGCAAAAAGAAATCCACGAACAGCCCCGCGCCATCGCCGATACTGCCGAAGTCTTCTTAGATGGCGGTTTTGAACCTGAAAACTTCGGCGCCAACGCCCGCGAAGTGTTCGACGATATCCACAGCATCAAAATCCTTGCCTGCGGTACGTCCTACTATGCTGCGCTGACCGCCAAATACTGGCTCGAATCTATCGCCAAAGTGCCGACCGACGTGGAAATCGCCAGCGAATACCGCTACCGCGACGTGATTGCCGATCCAAAACAACTGGTCATCACCATTTCCCAATCCGGCGAAACTTTGGACACCATGGAAGCCCTGAAATACGCGCAATCCTTGGGACACAAACACAGCTTGTCTATTTGTAACGTGATGGAATCCGCCCTGCCGCGCGAAAGCGAATTGGTACTGTACACACGCGCCGGTGCAGAAATCGGCGTTGCCTCTACCAAAGCGTTCACGACCCAACTGGTTGTCCTGTTCGGCCTGGCCGTTACCCTGGGTAAACAGCGCGGTCTGGTTTCCGATGAGCAAGCAGCTGCATACGTTGAAGAATTGCGCCAACTGCCCGGCAGCATTCAGCACGTTCTCAATCTTGAACCGCAAATCGCCGCTTGGGCACAAAAATTTGCCAAGAAAACCAGCGCACTCTTCCTGGGTCGCGGCATCCACTTCCCAATCGCTCTTGAAGGCGCATTGAAGCTGAAAGAGATTACCTATATCCACGCCGAAGCTTATCCTGCGGGTGAGCTGAAACACGGCCCGTTGGCCTTGGTGGACGAGAACATGCCTGTTGTCGTAATTGCTCCGAACGACAGCCTGTTGGACAAAGTGAAAGCCAATATGCAGGAAGTCGGCGCACGCGGCGGCGAACTCTTCGTCTTCGCCGACCTCGACAGCAACTTCAACGCCACCGAAGGCGTGCACGTTATCCGCGCCCCACGCCACGTCGGCGTACTCTCGCCGATTGTGCACACCATCCCCGTGCAACTCCTGTCTTACCACGCCGCCCTTGCACGCGGTACAGACGTGGACAAACCGCGCAACTTGGCTAAATCGGTAACGGTTGAGTAAGCAATAAACCGGTTAAAAAAAGGCCGTCTGAAACCTGTTTCAAGGTTTCAGACGGCCTTTTTTATTTTAAGAATCCGATTTATTTTTCGTATTCGGAAATGTATTGTGTGACAGCAGCTTGAGGATTTTGAGCAAAGATAACTTTGGCATCCTTTTGATATTGATAGCCGCGTTTTATCAAATTTTTTTCACGTAGTGAATTACCGTATCCACCAAGTATAATTTTAATTATAAGACTTATCATAAACAGAAGGTGTGCTACAGATAAGTCTCTGACAGTAAATTGTAATATTATAGACCAAATAATAAGTGTAATACCTAAATCCTATATTTTTTTTACGCATGCCCAGATGCCACCAAAGAAAAAAGCAGGCCAAGACCAGCCTTGTTTGACAGCTTCATATTGACCTGCCGGATTTTTGAATATCTTATAAATTTTCATACAAATATCCCTTTATAATAAACAACTAAAAGACAATAAATTATACTTATTTTTATAATTAATTGGAATAATTTTAAAACAACAGGCCGTCTGAAAAATCTTTCAGACGGCCTGTTGTTTTAAAGCGTTTTATTCTGCACCGACAACGACGGTGTTGAGGTCTTTGAATTTGACGCGGCGTTGCCATGCGTCGCGGACTTGTTCGACGGTCAGGCTGTTGATGGCTTTTGGGTAGGCTTCCAAGTAGTCGTTGGGCAGGTCGTAGAGGCCGATCAGGCTCAGGTAGTTGAGCAGTTTGTCGTTGGAGTCGTAGCGCAGGGGAAAGCCGCCGACGATGTTGGCTTTGGCCTGTTTCAGCTCGGCTTCGGTCGGGCCTTCGGCGATAAACTGCTCGATGATGGCTTGGGTGTCAGCCAGTGAGGCTTTGGTGTTTTTCTTTTGGGTGGAGTAGGAAACGGCAAACGTGCCCTCTTCTGTCGCCGGGGCGAGGCTGCTGTATACGCCGTAGGTGTAGCCGTGTCGGTCGCGCAAAACTTTCATGAGGCGGCTGTCGAAACCGCCGCCGCCGAGGATGTAGTTGCCGGCAACGAGGGCATAGTAGTCAGGGTCATGGCGTTTGATGAGGGAGGTGCCGAGCAGGACTTGTGCCTGTGTGCCGGCAAAGGGGATGTCGCGGCGTTGGGCGGTTTGTTTGGGAACGGGCGGGATGGCATGGGTTGCGGTGGCTTTGGCCGGCAGGTCTTTGAGGACGCGTTCGACCAGTTGCTCTGCCTGTTTGCGGTTGAGGTCGCCTACGATGGCGACGATGGCGTTGTCTTTGCCGTAGTGGGTGCGGTGGAAGGCGCGGATGTCGTCCAGACTAACGCGTTTGAGGCTGTCAACGGTTATGTTTGCGCCGCTGCCGTAGGGATGGTTCGGGTAGATGAGCTTGGTCAGTTCGCGCGTGGCGGTGTAGTCGGGGGTGGTTTCTTGTTGTTGCAAGCCGGTAATGGATTGGATTTGACGGCGGCGGAAAACGGCTTCGTCAAAACGCGGACGGGTCAGCGAGTGGTTGAGCAAGTTGGCGGCTTTGTCGCGGATGTCGGCTTTGCTGAGGCTGCGGAAGCCTGCAGATGCGCTTTCGGCATTGCTGTCGCTGTTGATTTGTGCGCCGATGTTGTCGGCTTCGGCATTGAAGGCTTCTTCGTCCAGCTCTTGGGTGCCGTCGGTCAGAAGGGCGGCGGTAAATTCGGCAACTTGGCTTTTACCATCCGGATTGGCGACGCTGCCTGCGCCCTTGAAGCTGACTTCAAGGTCGATGATGGGGTTTTCGTGGCGTTCGACAAGGAGGATTTGGGTGCCGTCGCGGTTGCGCCAGCGTTGGATGTCGGTGGCGGCTTGGACGCTTAAGGGCAGGAGTAGGGCAAGGGCGAGCAGGGTGGGTTTCATGTTGTGGCTTTCTGTTAAGGCCGTCTGAAAGGGTATGGGCTTTCAGACGGCCTGATGTTTATCGGCGTTTGGCAGCTTTTTTGCTTGGCGCGGCGGCAGGTTTTTGCGGCTCGATGATGACGGTACTCATGCGCTCGTCGGTCAACATTCGGGCGGCGGCCTGTACTTCTTGCGCACTGACTGCCTGTAAGCGGCGGTGGATTTCTTGTTCGTCGGTATATTGGAAACCGCGTGCTTCGAGGCGGCCCATCATGGAGGCTTGGGAAGACATGGAGTCTTTGGCGTAGATTTCGTTGACTGCTGCCTGGGTTTTGACGCGCTGCAATTCTTCTTCGGAAACGCCGTGGTCGGCAATGTCTTTGATCTCTTGGCGCAGCTGGGCAATCAGAGTATCGGTTTTCACGCCTTCGGCAGGCATGGCCATTACGCTGAACAGCGGCATTTCACGGCTGATGATGTCGTAATGCGTTCCTGCGTTCAATGCGGTTTGCTTGCCGCGCACGAGGTTTTTATCAAAACGGCTGGATGCGTTGCCTGCCAAAATATCGGAGAGGATGTCGAGGGCGAAAGGCATCGTGTCATCGAGTTTTTGGAGTTTCGGCACACGGAAGTTGATGGCAATCAGCGGCTGGTGTGTAACCGGAGAAGTGGCTTTGACCGTAACAGGCTTGCGCAAATAGGGTTCGGTATGGAGTTTGTTGCGCGGCGGCTGGGCTTTGGCCGGAATATCGCCAAAGAGTTTGGCGGCCGTCTGAAGCGTTTGTTTGGCATCGACATCGCCGACAATGACCAATACGGCATTGTTGGGCGCGTAATATTGTTTGTACCACGCGCGCAAGTCGTCGGCTTTTAGGGTGTGCAAATCTTTCATGTAGCCGATGACGGAGGCGCGCATGGACGGTTGGGTAAAGGCGGCAAGATAGGCTTGCTCCCACATTTTGCCGTCGGCCGTGTCTTCCGTGCGTTGGCGGCGTTCTTCACGGATGACGTTCATCTCGTTGAGGAATTCTTTGTCACTGAAGTTGAGGTTGTGCATGCGGTCGGCTTCGAGCTTCAGAATCTCGGGCAGGTTGGCGGCGGCGACGTTTTCGTAATACACCGTTTCATTGCGGTTGGTATAGGCATTGTTTTGCCCACCCAGCTCGGACACGCGGCGATTGAACTCGCCGGAGGGGACGTCTTTCGTGCCTTTAAACATCATGTGTTCCAAAGCGTGGCTCAAGCCGCTTTTGCCCGGTTTTTCATCCACGCTGCCGATTTTGTACCAAATCTGCGAAACGGCCACAGGCGCGCGGTGGTCTTCTTTGACGATGATTTTCAGACCGTTGGGCAGGGTTTCAGAAAGCGTCTGCGCCCATGAGGCGGCAGGCAGCGCGAAGGCAAGCATTAAAGCAATTCGGCGTAACATGGTTCAATCCGTAAAATGAAAATCAATCGCCAAAGTATAGCGGAAAATCTGCAAAGATTGGCCGAATGTTTCAGACGGCCTGAGACTTTATCTGCTGATTCACATCAAGCGCGGCCGTTGCCAATCTTTACCGTCGCGCCTCATTCGCGGATAATCCCAAACATTCCCGTTTCCAACCATCACAAAGGAATCATCATGGCATTTTTGAAACTGACCGAACAAAATGTTCAAGGCAAAACCGTTCTGATCCGCGCCGATATGAACGTACCGTTCAAAGACGGCAACATCAGCGACGACACCCGTATCCGCGCTTCGCTCGCATCCATTAAATACTGCTTGGACAACGGCGCATCTGTGATCGTGATGACTCACCTCGGCCGACCGACCGAAGGCGAATTCCATCCTGAAGACGATGTGGCGCCTGTTGCCGCACATTTGGGCAAACTGTTGGGCAAAGACGTGAAAGTATTGAACGACTGGCGTGAAAACAAACCGACTTTGAACGCCGGTGATGTCGTGATGCTGCAAAACGTGCGCATCAACAAAGGCGAGAAGAAAAACGACTTGGAGCTGGGCAAAGCCTACGCGTCTTTGTGCGACGTGTTCGTCAACGATGCATTCGGTACCGCCCACCGCGCCCAAGCTTCGACTGAAGCCGTTGCCCAAGCCGCACCGGTTGCCTGCGCCGGCGTGTTGATGGCGGGCGAACTCGACGCTTTGGGCAAAGCCCTGAAACAACCGGCTCATCCGATGGTTGCCATCGTTGCCGGCAGCAAAGTGTCTACCAAACTGACCATCCTCGAATCTTTGGCCGACAAAGTTGATCAACTGATCGTCGGCGGCGGCATTGCCAATACCTTCCTGTTGGCAGAAGGCAAAGCCATCGGCAAATCTTTGGCCGAACACGATTTGGTGGAAGAATCCAAAAAAATCATGGCGAAAATGGCGGCTAAAGGCGGCTCTGTACCGCTGCCGACCGATGTGGTTGTCGCTAAAGCCTTTGCCGCCGATGCGGAAGCTGTGGTGAAAGACATTGCCGACGTTGCCGAAGACGATATGATTTTGGACATCGGCCCTAAATCTGCCGCTGCTTTGGCCGATTTGCTCAAAGCTGCCGGTACGGTTGTATGGAACGGCCCGGTCGGCGTGTTTGAGTTTGACCAATTTGCCGGCGGTACCAAAGTATTGGCCGAAGCGATTGCCCAAAGCGATGCGTTCTCGATTGCCGGCGGCGGCGACACTTTGGCGGCGATTGCCAAATTCGGCGTAACCGATCAAATCAGCTACATTTCTACCGGCGGCGGCGCGTTCCTTGAGTTCTTGGAAGGCAAAGAGTTGCCTGCCGTTGCTGCTTTGGAAAAACGCGGCGCATAATCAGTTTTAATCTCGATGGCTGAATAAAGGTCGTCTGAAATCTGGAAATCAGGTTTCAGACGGCCTTATTTATTTTGTTGAAATGTGTTATCGGTTTAGGCGGTTTGCGTATCCGACTGTCTGTGCAATGCCTGATAACACGGTGCAAGCTGGCGGATGATGAGGTCGAGCTGGTGTTTGAGGATTTGGTTTTGTTGGGACTGCTCTTTGTCGGTCTGTTCCAAATCAGCAAACTCCTGTCGGATGGCTTCGATACTTGCATCGAAGGTGGCCGGTTCGGTTTGCGGCATTTGTTTGAGGAGTTCGGCGATGTGGTGGGTCAGGCGGGCATATGGGGCGAAGGTATCGCTGCCGTCGTGATGAACCTGGTCGCGGTATGCGCCGAGCGCGGAAATGTGGCCGGTCAGCGCATAGCTGGTTTTGAGCAGGGTAAAGCCGTCTTGCAGGCGGTCTTGGTATTTTTTCGGGTTGCTGCTCATGTCGGATAAGGTGCTGCTGAGGGCGGCAGTGCTTTCGTGGGCTTGGCGGCGGGTGAGGCGGTAGTCGACATCGTCGCGGCTGCCGTTTTGCAGCTGGTCGAGGATGGCGTCGAGATAGCGGCCGTTGGCAGTGATGGTCTGGGCGGCGGTATGGCTGAGGGTGAGGTAACGCCAATCTGGCCAGAGGTAGGTGGCGGCGGCCCATGCGATAACGGAACCGACGATGGTGTCGATGATGCGGATGGGCATGGCGTGGTACACATCCAAACCGGCAAGCGAGAGACTGGTCAGGGCTTGGATGGTGATGAAGAAGGTGGAGAAGCTGTATTTGTAGCTTCGGGTCATGAAAAACAGGGTGGTGCTGGCGATGACAATCCAAAGCTTGGTCTCAACAGACGGGGTGAAGTAGGGGACGAGCGAACCGACAATCACGCCGAGAATCGTGCCGGCGATACGTTGGTACACGCGGCTTTTGGTGGCGGTGTAGTTGGGCTGGCAGACGAAAAGGGCGGTCAGCAGAATCCAGTAGCCGAGGTTGAGATGGAGGATTTCGACGATGATGCAGGCAGCGGCCACGACGATGGAGAGGCGGGTGGCATGGCGGAAGACGCCGGATTCGAAATTGAGCTGGCTGAGGACGGTTTCGCCGATATTGCGGAACTTGGTGTTTTCAAGGGCGGCGATGCGGGTGTCGGCGTTGTCGTTTTCGGCAAGGGATGCATCGTTTTGCAGTTGCCGCAGTTGGTAATCAACGCTGCTGAGGTTGTCGAGCAGGCGGCGGATATTGTGGAGGTTGGCATTATCGGCGTGGGTCTCGGCAAAATGGCTGAGGGATTGGCGGCAGCCTTCCATGGCGCGGCCGAGGCGTTTGCTGTATGCGTAGGGTTTGTTGTTGCGCAGGGAGGAGGCAACGTTGCGGCACGCCTGGCCTTGCATTTCGAGCAGGCGGCGGATGCGGAAGATGAGGTCGGTGTTTTTGAGCTGATCGGCCATTTCGCTGTAATCGACGTGGGCGGAGCTGATGCGTTCGTGCATGTCTTGCGCGCAGAGGTAGTAGCGCAGCATTTTAGCGGTACGCGGATGGCGGTGTTGGCCGCGTAATCGGTAGAAAAGTGCGCCGCGGCATTGGTTGAAGGCGGTAATCACGCTGGTGTTGCTCATGGCCAAGTCGATTTGGCGGTTGCCCAACCAAGCG
Organism: Neisseria subflava; assembly: GCF_003044935.1. Classification (NCBI taxonomy): domain Bacteria; kingdom Pseudomonadati; phylum Pseudomonadota; class Betaproteobacteria; order Neisseriales; family Neisseriaceae; genus Neisseria; species Neisseria subflava. The sequence goes on from NZ_POXP01000002.1 coordinate 467,389, forward strand.
GCTTCGTCGGGGTCGAAAAAGTCGGCTTTGGCATCGAAGTAGTTGCTGAGTGCGTCGTAGGCGTTGGCGACGGTTTCTTGGACGGGGCGGTGGGGAAGGATAATTTGGAAGATCAGGGTGTTGACGCTGTATAGGACAGTGCCCAGCAGAATCATGATGGGGTTGGTCAGCCAGTAGGTCTCGGGGGTGTAGGTCAGCGTGGTGTAGGTGGCGACGGCGAGCGCACCGAAAGCGAAGGTGCGGTATTTGAGGCCGACGGTGCCGAGGATGGTGAAGCCGAAAGTCATCAGGGTCATGGCCAAGATGAAGGGAACACCTGTGCCGATGGTGCTTTGGGCAAGCAGTGAGGAGAGGGTGAACAGGGCAACGGTGATGACGATGTTTTTCAGACGGCCTGTGAGGCGGTTGTCCAAATCGACCAAACCGCCGGCAATAATGCCGAGTACGAAGGGCATAACTAGTTTGGGCGTATCGAAGTGCCAAACGAGGGTGGCGGCGATGAATACGCTGGCGAAGACGGGCAGGGAGGCAATGATCAGAGGTTTGAGCGGCGGAGTGTTCATGATGGTGTTGTTTATTATTCGTTATGAGGTGAATGATTGGATTTTAACAGGATTTTTAGTCGGTTTCAGAATGCTTTAAATGAGATAAGGCCGTCTGAACGGATACGGGAAAATACTTGATTTCGTTTCCACATCCGTTCAGACGGCCTTGTTTGGCTTGCGCCATCAGGTCATCAGGTTGAGGTCGCTGATGCGGTCGTAGAGACGCTCGGTATTGTTGCCCTCGTCGTGCATTTGAATGCGCAGGCGCAAATCGTTGGCGGAAACTGCTTGGCGCAGGGCTTCGCTGAGTTCGATTTGGCCTTGTGCGTAGAGGTTGAAGAGGTTTTGGTCGAACGTCTGCATGCCGTTGCTGCCGGAGCGTGCCATCAGGTCACGGATTTCCAGCAATTCGCCTTTGAAAATCAAGTCCTGCATGGCCGGAGTATTGAGCAGGAGGTCGGTAACGGCCGTGCGTTGGCGGTTTTTCTTGATGGTGAGGCGTTGGCCGATGATACCGACGAGGTTTAACGCCAAATCCATCAAAACCTGTTGGCGTCGGTCTTCCGGATAGAAGTTGATGATACGCTCGATGGTTTGGGAGGCCGTGCTGGCATGGATGGTGAAAACGCACAGATGGCCGGTTTGAGCCAGTTGGAGGGCGTATTCCATGCTTTCTTCGCTGCGGACTTCGCCGATACAGACGACATCGGGTGCTTGACGCATGGCGCTTTGAACGGCGGTTTTCCAGTTGTCGGTATCGATGCCGATTTCGCGCTGGGTGAAGATGCTGCGGCAAGGTTTGTAGATAAACTCGATGGGGTCTTCGATGGTAACGATATGGCCGGGCAGCTTTTGGTTGCGGTAGTTGAGCATGGAGGCCATGGTGGTGGACTTACCCGAACCGGTCGGGCCGGCGAGGATCAGCAGGCCGCGCGGAGCGAGTGCAAGCTCTTGGAGCTTTTCGGGCAAGCCGAGGGTCTTCATTTCGGGAATGTCTTGGCTGACGCGGCGCAATACCATGCCGACGCGGCCTTGCTCGTGGTAGGCGTTGACGCGGTAGCGCGTGTTGCTGCGCGATTGGACGGAATAGTTGATTTCCCAGTCGCGATTGAAGGCTTCGAGCTGGTCGGGGTTCATGGTGGACTCGGCGATGGCGGCGGTGTCTGCGCCGGTCAGCGCTTTGTGGGGCATGGGCGTGAGGGTGCCGCCGACTTTGATGGCAGGGGGAAAGCCTGCGCTGATGAAGATGTCGGACGCGTTGCGTTTTTCGGCCTCTTCACACATACGGTCGAGCAGGGGGTGAAGATGCGTGCCGATTTCGGCCGGGGTCGGGATGTGCGGTGCTTGGTTTTTTTGTGAGTAGGCTTGCACCATTTCGCTTAACAGGTCGTGCAGAGGGGCGAGGTCGCTCATGATGATTCTCTTTAAAACGGGTATTCGGTCAGGCTGAAAGGCCGTCTGAAAACGGGATGATGGGGTTCAGACGGCCTGAGTATGGTTTAGAAAACAGAGAGGTTTTCGATGTTTTGCGCTTTGCTGCGTGCCAGCTCGGGACTGATGGTGCCTTGGCGGACAAGGGTTTGCAGGGCTTGATCGAGGGTTTGCATACCGTGGGCCTGACCGGTTTGGAGGGCGGCGTTGATTTGGGCGATTTTGTTCTCGCGGATGAGGTTGCGCACGGCCGGTGTGGAAATCAGGATTTCGTGTGCGGCGACGCGGCCGTTGCCGTCGCGGGTTTTCAGCAGGGTTTGGGAAATGATGGCGCGCAAGGATTCGGACAACATGGAGCGCACGATTTCTTTTTCGCCGGCTGGGAATACGTCGACAATACGGTCGATGGTTTTGGCGGCGCCGGTCGTGTGCAGCGTACCGAAAACCAAGTGGCCAGTTTCGGCGGCGGTCAGGGCGAGGGAGATGGTTTCAGGGTCGCGCATCTCACCGATCAAAATCACGTCGGGGTCTTCGCGCAGGGCGGAGCGCAGGGCGTTGGTAAAGCTGTGGGTGTGCTGATGCAGCTCGCGCTGGTTGATGAGCGCCTTTTTGCTTTGGTGGACGAACTCAATCGGGTCTTCGATGGTCAGAATGTGGGCCGGTTGGGTTTCGTTGATGTAGTTGACCATCGCCGCCAGCGTGGTGGATTTACCCGAACCGGTCGGGCCGGTTACCAAGACCAAACCGCGTGGATTTTCGGCAATTTTTTGGAAAATGCGCGGCGCACGCAATTCTTCCAGCGTCAGAACGGTGCTCGGAATGGTACGGAATACGGCGGCCGGGCCGCGTTCGGTCATAAAGGCGTTGACGCGGAAACGGGCAACATTAGGCAGCTCAAATGAGAAATCGACTTCAAAATCCTGTTGATAGAGCTTGCGCTGGTGGTCGTTCATGACCGAGGTAATCATGGTACCGACTTCTTCCGAGCTCATCTCGGGCAGGTTGATGCGGCGGATGTCGCCGTGTACGCGTATCATGGGGGAAATGCCAGAACTCAAATGGAGGTCGGAGGCTTTGTTTTTCACGCCGAACGCGAGTAAGTCGGTAATCTGCATAATGTGGCCTTGTTTTGGTTTAGAATAATAAAATCGCTTTATTTTAAATAGATAAATCCGTTCGACCAAGTAAAATTTTCAAAATGCCGAGTGATGAACGGGTTAAAGGAGAAAACCATGTCGGTATTGCAACAAAACTATCAGGACGTATGCCGGGCGGTTGAACAGGCGGCTGAGGCTGTCGGACGGCCTGCGGAAGCGGTGAAGCTGGTAGCGGTCAGCAAGACCTTTCCGGCAGATGATATCCGCGAAGTATATGCGGCCGGTCAGCGCGATTTTGGCGAGAACTATATTCAGGAATGGTTTGAGAAAACGGAAACGCTGGCCGATTTGCCGGATATTGTTTGGCACGTTATCGGCGATGTGCAGTCTAATAAAACCAAATTTGTGGCCGAGCGCGCACATTGGGTGCATACGATAGGCCGTTTGAAAACGGCTCGGCGCTTGAGTGAACAAAGGCCGTCTGAAATGTCGCCGTTGCAGGTGTGTATTGAAGTGAACATTGCCGCGGAAGAGGCGAAACACGGTGTGGCGCCCGATGAAGCGGTTGCGCTGGCCCTTGAAGTGGCCAAGTTGCCGAATATTAAAGTGCGCGGATTGATGTGTGTGGCCAAGGCTGACAGCAGCGACGATGAGTTACGCGGCCAGTTTCACACCATGCAACGGCTGTTGGCTGAGCTGAATGCGGCAGGTGTCGAAGCAGATGTTTTGTCTATGGGTATGTCCGGCGATATGCCAATTGCGGTAGAATGCGGCGCAACCCACGTCCGCATCGGCAGCGCGATTTTCGGCAAGCGGCATTATCCTCAATAAAAGTAATAGGCCGTCTGAACCGGGTAGACAGCAGTTTCAGACGGCCTGATCGATATCACAAAGGAGTGACATATATATGAATATCTATTTTCTCGGCGGCGGCAATATGGCGACTGCCATTGCAGGCGGTTTGGTCAAACAAGACGGTTATCGTGTCCACATTGTCGAACGCGGCGCCGAAAGACGAGCGCAACTGGAGCAAGAATTGGGCGTAGCCACTTCTGAAAACCTGCCCGAATTGAGTGCGGACGATGTCCTCATTCTCGCTGTTAAACCGCAAGACATGCAGGCAGCCTGTCAAAACATCCGTTTAAATGGTGCGCTGGTGTTGTCCGTAGCGGCAGGTTTGTCCATCGATACCCTCAGCCATTATCTGGGCGGCACACGCCGTATCGTACGCATCATGCCCAATACGCCGGCCAAAATCGGTTTGGGCGTATCCGGTATGTTTGCCGATGCAAGTGTTTCAGAAGCCGACCGCACAGCCGCAGACGGCATCATGCGCTCTGTCGGCACAACCGTTTGGCTGAACGAGGAAGAGCAACTCCACAATATTACCGGCATCAGCGGCAGCGGCCCCGCCTATGTTTTCTATCTGTTGGGCGCTCTCCAAAATGCGGCCTTAGCACAAGGTTTCAATGAGCAAGACGCACGCGAACTGAGCCTTGCTACATTTAAAGGCGCAGTGGCTTTGGCCGAACAAACCGGCGAAGCATTCGCACAATTACAGCAAAACGTAACTTCCAAAGGCGGCACGACACACGAAGCCATCGAAACCTTCAAAGTCCGTCACGTTGCCGAAGCCATCGAACAGGGTGTAGAAGCCTGCGTCAAACGTTCGCAAGAAATGGCGCAACAATATAAGGCCGTCTGAACATGCGCGGCGACTTGCTCCTATTATTGGCAGACGCTATTGCCATCCTGTGTATCACGCGCTTTTTGCTCCGATACGCAGGATTGGCAGCAGAACAACCCCTGCTCAAATTCAGCATACAGGCAACAGGCTGGCTGACCAAACCTTGGCAAAAAGCATTTCCATCCGGCGAGAAAACCGATTGGTACTGCCTGCCTTCAGGTTTTCTGGTGTACTACCTTGCCTGTACCGCCATTATTTTCATCTCGCCGGCGCTGTCCATCAGCAATAAGCTGATTTTGGCAAACTTCTGGTTTGCCGCGCTCCATATGCTGAAAGCCGCGGCTTATACATTACTTATTGGTCTGATTATTAGAATGGTGTTCAGTATACAGGGCCGCTATTCGCCGTTGACTTATGCCATCGAACGAATCTTGCAGCCATTGCTCAAACCGTTTTCCTTCTTACGCGTAGGACGATACGATTTTTCAGGCAGTTTATTGGCACTCTTATTATGGTTGTGGCTGGCCCGATGGTTTCCCCAACTTATCCAGCAAACCAACCTATGGTTGCTTCAATAGGCCGTCTGAAAGCGCAGCAGGTATTAACGACCAAAAATACAACGTCCTAAAAAGCGCTTTAATACATTTAGGTGTAAGGTAGTGCAAAAAAGTGCAAATCGAAATATAAAGAACAAATGAATAGGTAAAACATGATATGATTCGCCCAATTTCCAAAACGGAAATTCAAGAAAACCCAATAAAAGCAAACCCGTAGCATCCAAATCATTAACAACAAACCGAAAGCAGACACCATGGCAAAGCTGACAGAACAAGATATTTTAAACTGGGATGGTCCTGAAGAGGACTACATGAACAGCGACCAATTGGCCTTCTTCCGCGAACTACTGGTTAAAATGCAAGAAGAGCTGATTGAAAATGCAAACACCACTACCGGCCATCTTCAAGAGCACGAATCCGCTCCCGATCCTGCTGATCGAGCTACTCAAGAAGAAGAATACGCTTTAGAACTGCGCACCCGCGATCGTGAGCGTAAACTTCTCAATAAAGTGCAAGCGACTCTCCGCAGCATTGACGAAGGTGATTACGGTTTCTGTGCCGATACCGGCGAACCCATCGGCCTCAAACGCCTGCTGGCACGTCCGACCGCGACATTGTCCGTAGAAGCGCAAGAGCGCCGCGAACGAATGAAAAAACAGTTCGCCGACTAAGAATATAAAGATAGAAACCTCAAAAGGCCGTCAGAAAGAGCATTTCAGACGGCCTTTAGTTTGTATTTTTTGTATGTGTGGATTATGTAGAAAGTTTGATAGTATTTTTTAGAAATAAAAACCCTGTTAAAACAGGGTGGTGGTTAAATTTCTAGAAATAATTTTGCGAAAGGTGTTGACTGGTTTTGTTGGTAGGCGTATAGTTCGGTTCTTCGCTGCTGACGCGGTGAAGAAAACGAAGCAGACAGTATAACACAGTTAGTTAGAATTTTCGATAATTTTAGTTGACATTTGCTAAATGTACTGTATAATTCG
>NZ_POXP01000004.1 GCF_003044935.1 Neisseria subflava
CGAATTATACAGTACATTTAGCAAATGTCAACTAAAATTATCGAAAATTCTAACTAACTGTGTTATACTGTCTGCTTCGTTTTCTTCACCGCGTCAGCAGCGAAGAACCGAACTATACGCCTACCAACAAAACCAGTCAACACCTTTCGCAAAATTATTTCTAGAAATTTAACCACCACCCTGTTTTAACAGGGTTTTTATTTCTAAAAAATACTATCAAACTTTCTACATAATCCACACATACAAAAAATACAAACTAAAGGCCGTCTGAAATGCTCTTTTAGACGGCCTTTTTTATGATTTCTATTTATCCAATGCGTTGAAGGACAATTTCTAGGACAAATTTACTGCCTACATAGGCAAAAATCAGACTAATAAATCCGACAATAGTCCAAACGGCGGCTTTTTTGCCGCGCCATGCGGTCATACTGTGTTTCAACAATAATGCGCCATAAATCAGCCACGACATAATACTGAAGATGGTTTTATGCGTGAAGGTCATCGGCTTGCCGAAAACGGTTTCTGCAAAAAACGTACCGCTGATAACGGAATAGGTCAACAAGACGAAACCTGCCCACATACCTTGGAACATGAGTTTTTCTAAACTCAATAATGGCGGCAAGAAGCTGACCAATGCGGAAAAACGGCGTTTGTGCAGATTGCGGTCGAGCAAAAGGATCAGGATGGCAAATAAGGTAACGATGCCAAACAGTCCGTATGCGAGCAATGATGATGCAATGTGCGACAGTGGCAATAAGTCTACGATTTGACGGCCTGAAAAATCCCCCGGGAAAAGGAAACCCAACAATAAAGTCAATGCGGCACAGGGATACAATAAGAGTTGCACCCCGCGCAGACAGTAAAAGAAGCTGCCCAGGCAGTACATCATCAACATCAGCCAAACTATCAGACTGAGCGAATAACCAAAACCGGTAATCAATACCCTATCCTGCAATACCGGGAACATCAATGCTGCACCATGTACCAATAATGCGCCGCTCAAAATCAGCAACTCGGTTTTCAGCGGGTAAGACTTATTATTGTGCTTTTTATGTTGCACCCAGGAAAATGCGCCCAATCCGGCATACACCAGCATAAGGCAGATTAAGACAATCGGCATAAATATCTTTCTCAATAGACGTGTGAACACTAGATGGGCAGCCGGCAGGGTTTCAGACGGCCTTGCTGTGCGTGTTTGTGTTCTTGAAGCATAACTTCGGACTATCGTGTAAAATAATCCGAATTTTATTTTAACAAAGAATGCCCTGTATTGGGCAGCTATTCTCATTATCAAGGATAAGTATGTTAGACAACCTGACCAACCGCTTCAGCAAGGTGCTTAAAAATATTCGCGGCCAATCAACACTGACCGAAGACAATATTAAAGAAGCCTTGCGCGAGGTTCGTCTTGCCCTGCTGGAAGCCGACGTTGCATTGCCCGTCGTTAAAGAATTCGTCAACACAGTCAAAGAACAGGCCCTTGGCCAAGAAGTCGTCGGCAGTCTGACACCTGACCAAGCCTTTATTGGTGTGGTCAACCAAGCCTTAGTCGAGCTGATGGGCAAGGAAAACAAAACACTGGATTTATCGGTTTCACCGCCTGCCATTGTTTTGATGGCTGGTTTACAGGGTGCCGGTAAGACAACAACCGTCGGCAAACTTGCCCGCCTGCTGAAAAACGATCAGAAGAAAAAAGTTTTGGTGGTATCTGCCGACGTTTACCGCCCTGCTGCGATTGAACAGCTGCGCCTGTTGGCCGAACAGGTCGGCGTGGACTTTTTCCCATCCGATACCAACCAAAAACCGGTTGAAATTGCAACTGCCGCCGTCGATTATGCCAAAAAACATTTTTACGATATCTTGATGGTCGATACCGCCGGCCGTTTGGCAATCGATGAAGAGATGATGAACGAAATCAAAGCGCTTCATGCAGCAGTCAACCCAGTTGAAACTTTGTTCGTTATTGATGCCATGCTGGGTCAGGATGCAGTGAACACTGCGCAGGCATTTAATGAAGCCCTGCCGCTGACCGGTGTCGTATTGACCAAGATGGACGGCGACTCACGCGGCGGTGCGGCATTGTCCGTACGCCATGTGACCGGCAAACCGATTAAATTTATCGGCGTCGGCGAGAAAATCAACGGCCTCGAACCTTTCCACCCCGACCGTCTTGCCAGCCGTATCCTCGGCATGGGCGACGTATTGACCCTGATTGAAGACGTTCAAAAAGGTATTGATGAAGAAGCCGCCGCCAAAATGGCGAAAAAACTGCAAAAAGGCAAAGGCTTCGACCTCAATGACTTTAAAGAACAAATCCAGCAAATGCGCAATATGGGCGGCTTGGAAAACCTGATGTCAAAAATGCCGGGCGAACTGGGTCAAATATCGAAACAAATCCCCGAAGGAACGGCTGAAAAAGCGATGGGCAAAGTAGAAGCCATCATCAACTCGATGACCCCTAAAGAACGTGCCAACCCTGCCCTGCTCAAAGCCAGCCGCAAACGCCGTATTGCAATGGGTGCAGGCACGACCGTGCAGGAAGTAAACAAATTGCTCAAACAGTTTGAACAAATGCAACAAATGATGAAGATGTTCAGCGGCAACGGCTTGGGCAAACTGATGCGTTTGGCCAAAGGCATGAAGGGAATGAAAGGCATGTTCCCAGGTTTGTAAGCCGATTTGACAGAAAACGCCGTCTGAAAAGTTTCAGACGGCGTTTTGGTTTTATATTCTGATTTAAAACCTTGAGGCTTTAAACAATCATTTCTTTCTATAACATCTAATATAAAAGGCCGTCTGAAATCCTATTTTCAGACGGCCTTTACTCATTCAGCCTTTAAATTATTGCGGCTTTTTCTGCTCTTCGCGTACTTTGTCCACCAACTGGTCAATCGTGGTCATGCCGGACTGCCAGTCTTTAAATTCGACTTGGTATTTGCCGCCGACGATCACAGTCGGTGTGCCGCTGATTTGGAATTTATTGGTCAACTCTTCCATTTGAGCCGCACGCGCTTGGCTTTCAGGAGCCTCAAATGCAGCCAATACTTTTTTGCCGTCAAATGCAGTTTGCTCGGACAGCCATTTTTTCAGGGTATCGGTATCGGCCAAGTTGATTTTTTGGTTAACCATCGCATCGAAAATATGGCTGTTGGCTTTATCTGATTCACCGGCCATTTCCACTGCGGCCGCCAAACGTGCCAAAGGTTTCATTTCGTCACCCCACACGACATGCTCCCGGCGCATATAGGTATCGTCTTTAAACGTTTTGATGTGCTCGCTCAAGACAGGCTCAAGATGGGCGCAATGCGGGCAGAAGTAGCCGAAGAATTCCAATACTTCGATTTTGCCGGCCTGCTGTTGCGGAATCGGATTGGACAATACGGTGTAATTGACACCTTCGGTCAATGCGGCAGGGGCTGCCGGAGCAGATGTGTTGCTTTGGGCGCTGTCTGCCGGAACGCTGGTTTCCGCCTGTTTGCCGCAAGCGGCCAATGCCAACAGGGTTAATGAGGTCAAGGCTAAGGTTTTCAGTTTCATAGGTATCTCTTTACATTCAAATCAATGGGCGGATTTTATGGCATTTTGTTGGAGGTGTGTTCGATTTGAGTGAAAAAATGTGTTTAGTTTTATTTCAACCTTTATAAAAGGCCGTCTGAAATATGGCTTAGATCATAGCCTTATTTTCAGACGGCCTTTGCCTGATTTCATCAGAAACGGTAATTTACCCGGGCAGTATAGCCGCGCGGATTACCCGGCATGGCATCCGAACGCCAATATTTTTGATTGAGCAGATTGGCCGCGGCAAAGGTAACGTTGACGTTTTTATGGTTCCAGCCAAGCATGGCGTCAACTCGGGCAAAGCCTGGAAGCGTAGTCACTTCTTTGTTTCTTGAGTCGTAACCGTAGCGTTTTCCCGTACCGGTTACGCCGATTTCGCCGTAGAGGTTTTCGGTTGGTGTGTAACGGAAAAACAGGTTGCCGGTAACGTTGCTGGTGTTATTCAAATGGATGCCCACTCGGTCGGGATTTTCTTTGTCTTCAACGACTTTCGCCTGCATCACGCCCAACGAACCGCGCAGATAGAGTTTTTTGGGAATGATTTGCCCGATGGCGGACAATTCCACGCCGCGCGAACGGTGTTTACCGCTGACTGCCCAAGTGTAGGGATCATTTTGCGCGTCGGGGCGGTAGCGGATATTGAAGCGTTCGATTTGGTAGGCGGACAACGTAGTGCTGAGGCGGTCGTCCAGCCAACTGCTTTTCACGCCGGTTTCGTATTGGCGGGTGTACTCGGGGTCGGCGTTGAACACGGCAGCAGACGACGTGTCGATACTCAAATAGCCGCCGCGTCAGCCATAAGGCGCGAAGCCTTTGTTATACGAGGCGTAAAGTGTGTGGACTGGGTTGATGTTCCACACTACGCCGATGTTGGGGCTGAACGAGTGGCCGCTGTACTGGCGGCTGCTGCCGGTGAGTTTGTTTTCGGAATTAAAGGTGTATTTGTCGTAACGGCCGCCGAGGACGAATTTCAAATCGGGCGTGGCGGAGAAGATGTTTTGCACAAAGATGCCGTAGGAATCGGCCTTGTGTCGGTTTTGAGTGAGAACGGGCTGCAATCTGCCCGAAGCCGGCCAGCTCGCGCGGTCGTAGGGGTTAATGGAGGCGGAAAAGGCGCGGCTGTAACCCAAGGTCGGGTTGCGGTGTTCGCGACTGTAATCCATGCCTACGGTCAGGTGGTTTTCAAAACGGCCGATGTTGTAGTCGCCGTTGAGCGTGAAATTGGACGACAGGGTTTTGTTGTCGGTCTGCTGCCAGGCGTAGTTGCGTTTGATTCGGCTGCCGTTTTCGCTGCCTGCATAGAAATGGTCGAAATCCTGCGCCGCCGTGCGGTGGGCGAGTTGCCATTGGGCGCGCCATTTGTCGTTGAAGGCGTATTCGAGGTCGGAACGCCAAACTTGCAGCTTGTCTTTGACAAAATCGTTCGGGTGGGCGAAACCCATGTGGTAAGGCAGTCCGAAGCGGTCGTACACGGACTTGGTCGGGCTGCGGTCGGGCGTGCGCTCCACATTGTCGTAGGTGTATTGCCCCGTCCATTTCAAGCCGTTGTCGAGTTTGACGGTAATACTGGGCGAAACCATGACATTTTTGCTGTCTATGCCGCTGCGGAACGAATTGGCGCGCCCAACTTCGCCGGTGAGGCGGATGGCGACGTTTTTGTTCAGCACTTCGTTGATGTCCATATTCAGGCTGCGGTTTGCCCACGAGCCGTAAACCGCACCGATGTTGCGGCTTTGTTTGAAATTGGCGTATTTGCTGACCATATTGATGACGCCGCCGCCGTTGGTGCGACCGTAAAGCACGGAAGACGGGCCTTTCAGGATTTCCACGCGCTCAATGTTGGCGGTACTGCGGCGCACTTGTCCGCTTTCGCGCACGCCGTCGCGGTAAATATCGGATGCGTCGGCTTGAAAACCGCGCAGGAAAATGCTTTCGCCGCGCATATCGTAAGCAGCGTCAATGCCGGCGTTACCTTCGAGGATGGAACTCAAATCGTTCGTGCCGTAGTTTTTGTTTTTCTGAATATTGAGCGTATCGATGGTTTGCGGCGTTTCTTTGATGAGCTGTCCGTTGCGGGTAACGGCGGCTTCGTCGTAGTTGATGTAGCCTTTGAGTACGCTGGTGTCGGACTGTCCGACCACGGAAACGGTGGGCAGGGTAGCGGTGTAATGTTCGCCATTATCCTGCGTATCGGCGGCAGCAACAGGGAAGGAAGCGATAATCAGCGTGGGTAATAAAGCCAAATGAAATGGTATTTGCATTTTTATACTCAATTTAACAAAACAACCAAATTATATTGCTTCATAAAAGAAATGAGAATAGTTTCTTTTAATTATATTTAACATGATATTTGCAAACAAAGGCCGTCTGAAATACATATCGGTTTCAGACGGCCTTCGTTTATTAATATTAATAGATATTACTACACTACTTACTCAACAACATTTCCTGCATCAGCTTCATGCCCCATTGCCAACCGCCGAGCGCGCCGTTTAACTGGCCGGAATGCGGTGATTGAAGCAGGCGCGCCTGCCAGCGGTCGGCCTGTTCTTGCGCCCAATCGCGTGGCGTGCCGTTTGTTTCGGCGATGACCAACGCCGTACGGCAAGGGCAGCGGACGCGTTGGAACGTATGGATTTCGTCCTCGGGAAAAGCTTCTGGGCGAGGCGAGACCAAAATAATATTGGTCAGGCGTTTTTGCGTCATGATGTCGGCTTGGTACAGCCATGCCAAAAATGCGGACACGCCGGCACCATGAGCCACGACGGCAATATTTCTGCTGACGATATGGTCGAAGGCCGTCTGAATGGCGTGTTGCCATTCGGAAATAGTTTGCCGACTATCGGCTTCGGCAGTTTGAACAATCGGATAGCTGACCGCCCAGCGGTCTATCCACATTTCCGCTTCATCCGCATCGCGTATCAGAAACAGTGCCATTTCTTCGAGTTCGAAGCTCTGCATTTCAGACGGCCTATTTGAGCAAGTCGTTGAGTGTAAATGCAATCAGCAATGCGGCTGGCACGCTGAGGATGGCACAAGTCGCCAGACAAAGTACGATGTTGGCAATCAGCCGCCAGCCCTTCCAAGCAAAGCATTTGGCCGCAATCAGCAGGCAAGGCAGGGAAAACAGTAGCCATACCAACGCCCACGTCGGATTGGCCTTGGTCGGTGCAACCCAGCCGGACATCCGCGCCAGCATAAATACCGCCCACACAAGCATAGGCAATACAAATGCCGCCACAACCCACGCCGCGCCTACGCCGGTTTTGCCGTTTATATTCCAATCATATTTACCAAAAACCTTATTCGGCAACATAGTCATACTCCACAACTAAAGGGGCGTGATCCGAGAATTTTTCGTCTTTATAAACATGTGCGGAAACGGCTTTGGCGGCCAACTCCGGCGTAACCATCTGATAATCGATGCGCCACCCGACATCTTTCGCATACGCTTGTCCGCGGTTGCTCCACCAGGTATAGCCCGGTACATCGGGATAAAGTGTGCGCCACATATCCGTCCAACCGAGCTTGTGGATGACTTTGCCTATCCATTCGCGCTCTTCAGGCAAGAAGCCCGAATTTTTCTGATTGCCCTTCCAGTTTTTCAAGTCGATATTTTGGTGGGCAATATTCCAGTCGCCGCAAACGACGATGTCACGTCCTTCATTTTTCATGGCTTCGAGCATGGGATAGAACGCGTCCAAAAAGCGGTATTTCACTTGTTGGCGCTCTTCCGCGCTGCTGCCGCTGGGCAGATACAGAGAAATTACCGACAACTTGCCGAAATCACAACGGACAAAACGGCCTTCCCTGTCAAATTCTTCAATGCCCATGCCGATTTGCACATTGTCGGGTTTGCGTTTGCTGTACACCGCCACGCCACTGTAACCGCGCTTTTCGGCGCAATGCCAGTAGCCATGCATACCGTGCGGATTCTTCATATCGTCTGACAGGTCGGCCTCTTGAGCTTTCAGTTCCTGCACGCAGACAATGTCGGCACCGGAGGCGGCGATGTATTCATAAAAACCTTTTTTATAGGCGGAGCGGATGCCGTTGACGTTGGCAGAGATGATTTTCAACATAAGATTTGAGTGATTTTTAAAAACGGATAATAGGATTGAGGTTTTCAGACGGCCTGCAAGTCATAAACAAATACTTTGGAATTGCGGCCGTTGGCATTGTATTCCTGCCGACGTTCAGCAGGCAGGTCATCGGCTGAGACCGTCTGAAAGCCCCGTTCAACAAACCATTCGCCCGTGTGCGTGGATAAGGCGAAGAGCGTTTTAATATTTAAGGCGCGCGCTTTTTGAAACAGATGTTCCAACAGCAATTCGCCGTAGCCGCCATCGCGCGCTTCGGGCGACACCACCAGACAGGCCAATTCGCCGCAATCAGGCTCGGAAAAGGTTTTCAACGCCACGCAGCCGTAAATGTTTTGATCGTGTTCCAATACGGAAAAGCTGGAAATATGGTTTTCCAAATACTCGCGGCTGCGGTGTAACAAGATGCCTTGTTCCGCCAGCGGACGGATTAAGGCGATGATGTGCGGAATATCATTGCTGTGTGCCTGACGGATGGAAACAAACGGCTCACGGGCAATAGATGTACCACTGCCCTCGCGGGTAAACAGCTCGCGCAACAGGCTGCCGTCTTCACGGCCGTTGAGAATCTGCACCCGCGATACGCCGTTTTCCAACGCACCTACCGCCGCATGCAGCAAATCGGCCGGTGCATCGGGATTGTCGTGTATCAGTTCCTGCACTTCGCCGACAGACAAAGTATTGGCCAAAGAGCCGTCGGCGCGACGGATACCGGCTTCTTCGGTCAAGAAGACCAGCTTCTCCGCCTGCAAAGCCATAGCCACTTCCTGCGCGGTTTCGCACATGCTCAGATTGAAGGTTTTGCCGCTGTACGAATGTCCCAAAGGACTGATAAGCACCACGGCACCGCCATCCAAACGCAAACGGATTTCTTCCGCGTCGATTTTGCGGACGGTCCCGGTATAGCCCATGTCCACGCCGTCGATAACGCCCAACGGACGGGCGGTAATAAAGTTGCCGCACGCGATAACCGGTGGCTTGCTCCGTTGTTGTGCAGATACGCTGCTGAACAAGGCGGCTTCGACATCGCTGCGGATAATTCCCGCCACCTGCTTCACTTCCATCAAAGTCGCTTCATCGGTAATCCGTCGGCTGCCGCTGTATTTCGGAACAAAATCCCGACCCGAAGCCAATTTGTCGAGCAAATGCCGCGAACCGTGTACCAAGACCAAACGCAAACCCAAGCTGGCCAACAGATTCAAATCTGCGGCCAAACGAATCAAGGTTTCGCCTTCCAACAGGCTGTCGGTCACGCCGACCACCATGGTTTTGCCGCGCAAATATTGGATATAGGGCGCGGCCTCGCGAAAGCTGGCGACAAAATGGGCGATGGCACTCATAGCAGGGCAAGATAAAAGAGTTGCATAATCAAAACCGTCAGCGCAATCAGCGATGCCAAAGTCCAGTTGAAACCGTCCTTGCGCGTTTTAACCGCCGCCTGCTCTTCCGCCTTGGGCTCTTCCTTAAGCGCGCTATTGAGCAAATCGGAAATTTCTTTGCGCGAGAGTTTGGAATGCTTGAGAATTTGCGCACCGATGTTATGCACGAGGCGCACATCCGTTACCGCCACAGGCAGATGGGCCGGATCGGCCGGCAGGTTGCCCGACAGATAATCCTTGGCCTTAAACATCCCCGAACAACGCGTGCAGACCACGAAACCCTGCGCCACGTTCAACTGGGCATCTTTCACCCAATGCGGCGTTTTACAATGAGGACAAGAACAAGCAGGCATGAGTATTTCCGTAAGTGTATTGAATCAAAAATATATTTTAGCCAATGTTTCAGGCCGTCTGAAAAATGTTTCAGACGACCTGAGCATAATGTTATGGTTTAAACCGCGCCGTAACGTTCGCGATAAGCTTTGACCGGCTCGAAGAAGCCACCAAATTCGGCATTGTTTTGCAAGAGCGTGAACAAGTCGTTCAGGTTGGCAATCGAAACCACCGGCAGGCCGTATTGTTTTTCGACTTCCTGCACCGCTGACAATTCGCCCGTGCCTTTTTCCATGCGGTCGAGCGCAATAGCCACTGCGGCAGGCGTTGCGCCTTCGGCCTCAATCAGTTTAACCGACTCGCGCACGGATGTACCGGCGGAAATCACATCATCGATAATCAGCACGCGGCCTTTCAAAGGAGCGCCCACCAACACGCCGCCCTCGCCGTGGTCTTTGGCTTCTTTGCGGTTGTAGGCAAACGGTACGTTTACGCCTTTTTCCGCCAACATCATCGCTGTTGCCGCCGCCAAAATAATGCCTTTATAGGCTGGGCCGAACAGCATATCGAACTTCACGCCGCTGGCAATAATGGCCTCGGCGTAAAACTTCGCCAGCTGCAAAGTCGATGCGCCGTCATTGAACAAACCGGCATTGAAAAAATAAGGCGACTGACGGCCGGCCTTGGTCGTAAATTCGCCGAATTTCAACACATTTTGTGCCAAAGCGAATTTGAGGAAGTCTTGACGGAAATCGGACATTTGGGTTCTCCCGAAAGATGTTGATTTATCAAAGAAACGATTATAAAGGATTCATGCGGAAAAATCAGGCCGTCTGAAAGCAGGTTCAACCCGCTTTAAACCGACTTGCCCTATTCCCTTTCAAACTGACAAGGCGACATTGCCGTCTTATCCCGGCAATCAAAACAGACTATTCCCGATGATACGGATGATTGTGCAAAATCGAAACGGCGCGATAAAGCTGCTCGGTCAGCAAAACGCGCACCATGCCGTGCGGCAAAGTCAGGCTGGAAAGGCGCATCATCATGTTTGCCTGCTGTTTCAAACGGTCGGTCATGCCATCTGCACCGCCGATAATAAAGCAGACGTGTTCGCCGTTTTGCTGCCAGCTTTTCAAGTGTTGCGCCAATTCGACCGAAGTCGGCGCTTTGCCGCGTTCGTCCAATACCACCAAAAACGCGCCCTGCGGTATGGCTTCCAACAGGCGTTTTTCTTCAGCCGCCATGCCCTGAGCCGCATTCACACCCGCGCCGCGTTTCTCTGGCTTGATTTCTTTCAGCGCATAATTGACATCGCGCCCGAAGCGTTTGGCGTACTCGCCGACGGCTTCATCCACCCAACGCGGCATTTTCGTGCCGACAGCCAAGACGGTGATATTCATGGAGTATCCTTTGTTATCGAATTGTCGGTTGGGCATTATGGTCAAGCAAGTTCTCAACCTTTTCAAACCATGAGCCAATGCCTACGCAACCGACTGAAAATAAAAGGCCGTCTGAAAGCCGAATGTATCCCGTTCGGCTGTTTCAGACGGCCTTTCAATGATTAGCAGTGAACCAGTGTACCTTCGTTTTCACCGGTTACCACGCGTTTGAGCGAGCCTTCTTTAGCAATGCCGAATACCACGATATTGAGTTTGCGTTCGCGGCAGAGGGCGAAAGCGGTGGCATCCATCACTTTGAGGTTTTTCAACAAGGCTTCGTCAAAAGTAATGGTTTCGTAGCGTGTTGCAGATGGGTCTTTTTTCGGGTCTGCGGTGTACACGCCGTCGACGTTGGTGGCTTTGAGCATCACGTCGCAGTTCATTTCCGCACCGCGCAATGCGGCGGCAGTATCGGTTGTGAAGAACGGATTACCGGTACCGGCGGCGAAAATCACGACTTTGCCTTCTTCCAAATATTGAATGGCTTTAGGGCGGGCGTAAGTTTCAGCAATTTGCTGCATAGACAGTGCGGATTGTACGCGCGCTTTGATGCCCAAAGTTTCAAATGCGTCTTTGAGTGCCAACGCGTTCATGACGGTCGCCATCATGCCCATGTAGTCGGCAGTGGCGCGGTCCATGCTGCCTGCTTGTGCAGATACGCCGCGGAAAATGTTACCGCCGCCGACAACGATACCGACTTGCACGCCCATTCTCACGATTTCGGCAATTTCGCCGACAGTTTGAACGATGGTATCGTGATTGATGCCGAACGGATCGGAACCCATCAGAGATTCGCCGGAGAGTTTCAGTAATACGCGTTTGTATTTGATTTGCTGTGTCATGGGATACCTTGCTTTCTTGAATGTCGTCGGTCGGGGGTCAGACCGTCTGAATTTCAAACGGTCGGATTACAATGATATGGTGTGTCGTTCTATTATTGTTTTGTTTTCAGACGGCCTTTATATTCGGTTGTCTTAAAATAGGTACCGTAAACGGTTTTCTCAAAAAAAAGCACCCTGATTCGTTTGGAATCTAGGTGCTTTCTTTTTCATAAGTGTCTTACACTTTAGCAGCGGCAGCAACTTCGGCTGCGTAGTCAACAACGGCTTTCTCGATACCGTCGCCTACTTTGTAGCGTACGAAGCTAACCACTTCAGTGCCGTTTTCTTTAGCGAATTGGGCAACAGTTTGGTCAGGGTTCATCACGAATGCTTGGCCGTTCAGAGTGATTTCAGCCAAGAATTTGCGGATACGGCCTTCAACCATTTTAGCGGCGATGTCGGCAGGTTTGCCGGAAGCGATAGCTTGCTCGGTGTAGATGTGGCGTTCTTTTTCAACGGTTTCAGCATCTACTTCGGCTTCGCTTACGCATTGTGGTTTAGCGGCAACGATGTGCATACCGATTTTGCGTGCTACGTCTTCAGAGCCTTTGAACTCAACCAATACGCCTTCGGTAGCCAATGCACCATGGATGTAGGCAACCAGTTGGTTGGCAGTATCGATCACTTGGAAGCGGCGAACAGACATGTTTTCGCCCAATTTAGCGATGATGGCTTTGCGTTCTGCTTCAACCAGTTCGCTCAGTTCTTCAACGGTAGCCGGTTTTTTCTCGGCAGCAGTTTTAGCAACAAAGTTAGCAAATTCTACGAAGCCGGCGTCTTTAGCAACGAAGTCGGTTTCGCAGTTTACTTCAACCAATGCACCAACATTACCGTTGATTGCATAAGCCAATACGCCTTCGGCAGCAGTACGGCCAGCCAGTTTACCGGCTTTCGCACCAGATTTAATACGCAGGATTTCTTCGGCTTTGTCGAAGTTGCCTTCAGCTTCAACCAAGGCTTTTTTGCATTCCATCATGCCCAGGCCGGTAGCGGCGCGCAGGTCGGCAACCATTTTTGCAGTAATTTCTGCCATTTTGAATCTCCTAGATTTTTGGGAACACGGCCATTGCCGTGTTTGGAAATAGTGGCCGTCTGAAACGGATTTCAGAACGGGATTTGAGAAAAGGGGCATAACGCCCCTCTTCTGTGTACCGAATTATTCGGCAGCAGCTTCTTGGGCAGCGGCTACAGTTTCTTGCAGCGCTTGGTTTTTGCCTTCCAAAACTGCGTCAGCGATGCCGCGGCAGTACAGGCGGATGGCTTTAGCGGAGTCATCGTTACCAGGGATAACGTATTTCACGCCGTCAGGGCTGTTGTTGGTATCGACTACGGCGATAACAGGGATGCCCAATTTTTCAGCCTCAACCAGAGTACCTTTTTGGTAGCCGGTATCGATAACGAAAATCGCGTCAGGCAGGCCTTTCATGTTTTTGATACCGCCCAAAGAACGTTCCAGTTTTTCAACGTCGCGTTGCATTTCCAGAATTTCTTTTTTGTTGAAACCGCCTTCAGCAGCGTTTTCCAGGGCAGCAGTTTTTTCTTCCAGGCGTTTGATGGATTGCTTAACGGTTTTGTAGTTAGTCAGCATACCACCCAACCAGCGGTAATCAACGAAAGGCATACCGGCACGGGTAGCTTCTTCGCGGATGATGTCGCGGGCTTGGCGTTTGGTACCTACGAACAATACTGTACCTTTGTTGGCAACCAGACGACGTACGGCTTCTTGCGCCTCTTGGAACATCGGCAGGGTTTTTTCCAAGTTTACGATATGGATTTTGTTGCGCGCACCGAAAATGTATTGAGCCATTTTCGGGTTCCAGAAACGGGTTTGGTGACCGAAGTGAACACCGGCTTCAATCATCTGACGCATAGTAATTTGAGACATGTTATTTCCTTGAAAGGGTTAAAGAGCACACATTCAATCGCATAGAACTTGATAGGCGGCGCCTATTGTCAAGCACCCTTCGGCGAAAGTGGGCATAAGTTTTAAAAAATAAAAGAGTGTTTCCGAAATGGAAAACTTATGGATTATAGCGGATAAGAGGCCGTCTGAAAAGGGATTTTATACCTTTCCGTCCTGTTTTTCATCCGTCTGTACCGCCTTTTGGCGAGCCGCTTCAAACTCCGCCTGCTCCTGCCGTTTCATCAGGCGGTTGCGGTGACGGATGGTCACGATGAAGACCGTGAACACAGTGGGCAACACTGCCCCAAAAACCAAATAAATCAACGCGCGCGCAATACTCGGCTGCGCGGCGGAAAACATCACGGCAACAAAAAGATAGCCGATGGCGACAATGTGCCACATCGTGTGCGTCCTGTTTGAATGTTAACAAAATCGTTATAATCGCAACATTCTACCTCAATCCCGAAAGGCCGTCTGAAAATGAGGAACCCCGAAAAATCAGCATTACGCAAACAGTTCCGCCGCGCACGCGCCCAAATGAGCGCAGACGAGCGAAACGCCGCCACCGAAACCATCAACCGCCTGCTCAAGCCCTACATCAAAAAAGGACGGAAAATCGGCGTGTATTGGCCGATGGGCAAGGAATTGCGATTGGACGGCTTTGTCCGTGCCGCACAAAAACGCGGCGCAAAACTCTACCTGCCCTATATCGAACCGAACACACGGCGGATGTGGTTCACCCCCTACCCTGCCGACGGTACCAAACAAGAACGCAAACGCGGCCGCGCCAAATTGCATGTCCCCCAATTCACCGGCAAAAAAATCCGTGTCCACCAACTCAGCCTGCTGCTGGTCCCCATCGTCGGCATCGACAAACGCGGCTACCGCCTCGGACAAGCCGGCGGCTATTACGACGCCACCCTCTCCGCCACGAAATACCGCCTGCAAACCCAAACCCTGGGCGTAGGCTTCGGCTGCCAACTGACCGACACACTGCCGACCGAACCCCACGACATCCCCCTAAACGGCTTTGTCTCCGAGCTTGGCGTATTGAAATTCAGACGGCCTTAAGCATGACAATCATAGTAGCTTAGAGGTTATCCCATCTCAAAATCATCAATTTATTAACAATACATATGCAGATAAATAATCTTTTCAAATTAACTTTACATTATAAAAAATTAAATTTATGTATATGAAATGATTGTTGTTCCTGTGCAGCTTAATCAAATTTAAGAGCAACACCTTCTCATAATGAGAAGGTTAGAGCTTTGCTTTTCCATCATAAGATTTAATAAACAAGGCCTTCTAAACATTTTTAGGTTATTTTCAATCTTGCTCCCACAGGCTTATCTACTCATGCCATAGAATTGTGATTGATCCAACTGCCTTTGCAGCACTTCATATTCAAACTTCTGTTCCGTTTGTCGAATGTTTTTAATACTCTCTTCAATCGATGTGGACCCAGCACTATTTACATCCATAGTAGCCTTTATCAAAATAGGAGTAAGTTCGCCGATTAAATAGTGTCCATCCTTAATATTGAACAGTAGTTCTGCATTCCCTTTACCCATTGTTTTAGAATACCCCAAAGCAGCTAAAGACATTGCAGCATTATTCATTGCCTCCTCATTCTTCGTTGGAAGGCCATGTTTTTCATGATATTCACCAAGTCGCTCTTTAATAGAATGGAAAAGTTTTTGTGCTGGCAGGGGCAAATCTTCAATTCTTGACAAATTCCCTTCGGAAACTGCCATCCGCTCCATCTCAAAATCCCAGCGGTTCTGCGACATTTTGTTCCAATCTCTATCTATGTTCTCCCTTGTCTTTTGGTACATCTCCATTATCGACACACCACTGCCAGACATATTTTTTTTCGGCTCCTCCAAACGGATGCCCAAATCGCCGTTTTTGAAGTTTTCGATTTTCAGACCGTTAACATCCAAAGTCCCCGTTTTTTTATTCCAGTCGTAAACTGTATTGCCGTCTCGGAAAATCGTACGGTCGTGTTCGGACAAATCGCGCACACCACCGTGCAACCTACGCCCGTCCAAAAACACTTCTCCTTTACCGTCTTCATCACGGATAATATCGTATCTGTCGGCGCGGTAGGTGTCGTAACCTCTGCCCCCGTACAGCCCGTCTTTGCCCTCATTACCAGCCAAAAGGTCATTGCCGTCCCCACCTTCAAGCTTATCGTCCCCACTGCCGCCCAGCATCCTGTCGTGCGATTTTGTCCCCGTCATCACATCATTACCCGCATCGCCGTACATAGACGCACCACCGTTCAGTCGGGTAGTCGGTTTGCCGTGCAGCAGGCTTTGACGATCGACCGCGCCGTTTGCATTGACGCTGTTGCCTCTACTATCGCCGAAAGTATCGTAATTTGCCATATGCTTGACGAAACCGACCATGTCGCTTTTCCTTAACCCTGCCTCGGCAAAATCTTTTTCAAAAGCGGTACGGCGGTGCATAAAGAAGAGAATGTCGTTTTCGTAGTAAGACAACCTAACCGACCCGTTCGTACTCGGATACATCCCGTACATATTTTCACGAGCAAGCAAATCTTTGACCTGCTCATAACTTTTACCTTTGACTTGAGAATAAAGACCACCGCTGATATGGGTGCTGTATGCTCTGCCGTTGCGCCGCTCTTCGTAAGCGACCATACGCGCCTCGTTGTAAATCGCTTCAGCTTCTCCGTAGCCTCGGGCTTGGGCGTAGGATTTGGCAGTAAGGTAGTAATCAACCGATTTGGCTTGATTTTTACCTAATGCATGTCCAACTTCGTGGGCTAAAATTCGGGCAGTGATGTATTGAGAATTTGGCTCAAAATAGATATTCCCTTTTTTAGGGCTGTAATATGCACCTGAGCCTTTATTAGGAATTTCAAGAAAACTTTTCCCTTTCCCCCTAAACTCATTGATTTGCGCAACCAATTCTTCATCAGCTTTTATCCTGTCCAACTCCGTCATGGTAGAATTAGGCATTCTTTTATTATGAAAACCAAGTTTCTTTAATTCAGCTTCTGCCTGTTGATTTAATATTATATTTGCCATAGAAACTCCTTAATTCATCGGACTCATTTCAAGATTGCTATAAAAAGAAAGAGCCAAAATAGCACCAGTACCTGAATTTGTAGCAATTATCTCCCTACCATTTTCTCTCCAATAATAATGAAACCGTTCTTTAATTGAATCACTTTCTTTTCTATCCACAAAGATCGTGTCCGTATAATAGGAATCTGGCATTTCATCCTCTTTAGGAACAGGAAGAAAAGCAGGAAAGTTATTCTCAGGAAAAATACTTCCTTTTTTTTCTCGATATTTTTTTGTCATTGATATATATATATTTGTTTTATAAGAAGTATGTTCAATAACAACATACATTCCAATTGGTGACTCTATATCTAAATACTTTGGCATCTCAGGGTAGCTGTCTGTTACTGGAATTTTCCATATTTCTTTCAATTCTTCAGCATGCATCACATACAGACAGTCATCTTTAAATGCTGTTTCGTACATTTGTTTAATCAAATCATCACGACTTTCCACTTTATGCAACATTCTACGGCAGCGATTTCGTACCTGTTCCATCGTAGTTTCTTTCTTTACAGTTTGAGTATTTGGGGAATTTTCTTTATTCCTGCTACTTACTTGTTGAGTGCAGGAACTCAATAAAAAAACAGTTAATACGGCAGTTGCCGACAGTTTCATGCATAGTCTCCTTTTTTAGTCTGTATATTCAAATAAATTTCTTCTGAGAAGTTTAGACAACTTTGATTTCTATTGCGCATCTTTAAACCCGCGCTTCAAATGCACCATCAGTAATGCGACGGCGGCAGGCGTTACGCCGGAGATGCGGCTAGCTTGGCCGACGGTTTCGGGTTTGTGCTGGTTGAGCTTTTGCTGCACTTCGGCCGACAAACCTTTGACTTTGCTGTAATCGATATCTTCGGGCAGCTTTAAGGTTTCGATGTCGCGGCGGCTGTCGATTTCTTCGTTTTGACGGTCGATATAGCCTTGGTATTTGACTTGGATTTCGACTTGTTCGACCACGCTGTCGGCAAGCGCAGTTTCAGGTTGTGCGTCGGGCAGAGTCATCAGCGCGGCGTAGTCGAGGTTCGGGCGGCGCAGGAGGTCGTGCAGGTTGGCTTCGCGACTGAGTTTTTGGCCGAATACGCGCAGCTGCTCTTCTTCGGCGAGTTTTTGCGGCGTGTACCACGTTGTTTTCAAACGTTGGATTTCGCGTTCGATGGCTTCGCGTTTTTCGTTGAACATGCGCCATTGTTCTTCACCCACCAAGCCGATTTTGTAGCCGTCTTCGGTCAGGCGCATGTCGGCGTTGTCTTCCCTAAGTTGCAGGCGGTATTCGGCGCGGCTGGTGAACATGCGGTAAGGTTCGTTCACGCCTTTGGTGATGAGGTCGTCCACCAATACGCCGAGATAGGCTTGTTCGCGGCGCAGCAGGAGTGGGTCTTGTTCGCGGATGTATTGCACGGCGTTTGCGCCTGCGAGCAGGCCTTGTGCGGCGGCTTCTTCGTAGCCGGTCGTGCCGTTGATTTGTCCGGCGAAGAAGAGGCCTTGGATGGTTTTGGTTTCGAGGCTGGCTTTGAGGTTGCGCGGATCGAAATAGTCGTATTCGATGGCGTAGCCGGGGCGCAGGATATGGGCGTTTTCGAGGCCTTTCATGCTGCGTACGAGGGCGATTTGTATGTCAAACGGCAGGCTGGTGGAGATACCGTTAGGATAGTATTCGTGCGTGGTCAGGCCTTCGGGTTCGAGGAAAATCTGGTGGCTGTCTTTGTCGGCGAAGCGGTTGATTTTATCTTCGATAGACGGACAATAACGCGGGCCGACGCCTTCGATTTTGCCGGTAAACATCGGGCTGCGGTCGAAGCCTGAGCGGATGATGTCGTGGGTTTGCGTGTTGGTATGCGTAATCCAGCAGGACACTTGGCTCGGGTGCATATCGGCGCTGCCGCGTACGGACATTACAGGAACGGGTGTGTCGCCGGGCTGTTCGGTCAGTTGGGAGAAATCAATCGTGCGTCCGTCAATACGCGGCGGCGTGCCGGTTTTCAGACGGCCTTGCGGCAGGTTCAATTCGCGCAAACGACCGCCCAAGGATTTGGCGGCTGGGTCACCGGCGCGGCCGCCTTCGTAGTTTTCCAAACCGATATGGATTTTGCCGGACAAAAACGTGCCGGCGGTCAACACGACGGCGCGTGCTTTAAACTCCACGCCCATCGCGGTAACCACGCCGCTGATGCGTTCGCCGTCGAGTGTTACGTCTTCGACGGCTTGTTGGAAAAGGTCGAGGTTTTCTTGGTTTTCCAACATTTCGCGGATGGCGGCTTTATATAGGATACGGTCAGCCTGCGCACGCGTGGCTCGCACTGCCGCACCTTTGCTGGCGTTCAAGCGGCGGAACTGGATTCCGGATTTGTCGGTGGCCAACGCCATTGCGCCGCCCAATGCGTCGAGTTCGCGTACAAGATGGCCTTTGCCGATACCGCCGATGGAGGGGTTGCACGACATTTGGCCGAGGGTTTCGATGTTGTGTGAGAGCAGCAGGGTTTGCGCACCCATGCGTGCGGCGGCAAGCGCGGCTTCGGTACCGGCATGGCCGCCACCGACGACAATCACGTCGTAGGTTTTGGGGTAAATCATGTAAGTCATGTTTATGTGTTCTGTAAAGGTTTCAGACGGCCTTTTGTTGATCAGGCCGTCTGAAAAGTGGAATCAAATCTTAAAAAGCCAAGCTTAGAAGGTATAGCCTGTTTCCAATTCGTCATCGCCGACCAATTCGACCAGCAATGCATAAAGCGGCGCCAAATCGTTGTAACGGCGGGATACGCGGCGCAAATAGTTCAAGAAGCGCGGGATTTCAGGACGGTATTTGTCTTTGCCGTCGCGGTAGTACAGGCGGGCAAAAATACCGGCCACTTTCAAATGGCGTTGTACGCCCATCCATTCAAACCAGCGGTAGAACTCGTCAAACTCGGCAGGCACAGGCAGCTGGGCCGCGCGTGCTTTTTCCCAGTAACGGATGACCAAGTCCAATACAAATTCTTCTTCCCATTCGATAAACGCATCGCGCAGCAGCGACACCAAATCATAGGAAATCGGACCGTAAAGCGCGTCTTGGAAGTCCAACACGCCCGGACGGCCTTTTGCCAGCATCAGATTGCGGACAATAAAGTCGCGGTGGACATACACTTTAGGCTGAGCCAACAGGGGCGGCAGCAGCATATCGACAGTTTGCTGCCACAACTGGCGTTGTTTGAAGGTCAACTCGCGGCCCAATTCTTTGGCCACAAACCATTCGGGGAATAAATTAATCTCGCGCAGCATGACTTCGCGGTCGTATTCCGGCAATTTGCCGGGTTGGCTGGCTTTTTGCAGCTCGATCAGTTCGTCGATGGCTTCGAGCAGCAGGGCTTTGTGGGCGGTTTCGCTGTTTTCCTGATTCATGGCGGTCAGGAATGTGGTATTGCCCAAATCGTTCAACACCATAAAGCCCAACACTTCATCCACATGAAGCACTTGCGGCACATTGACCATGTTAAACAGTTTTTGCACTTTCAAATAAGGCGCAACACTCATCTTCTCAGGAGGTGCATCCATACAGATAACGGTCTGGCCGTCTGAAAACGTCGCACGGAAATAACGGCGGAAGTCGGCATCGGCTGCCGCAAAGCTCAATTCGAACGGCTGGTTCGGGTAAATAGACTCCAGCCAGTTTTGTAATTCGGTTTGTCGTTGCATAGCGGTATCGCAGAATTTCAGGTTACAATAACCGCTATTCTAACTGGCAAACCGATTTAAGGGGCGATTTTGGCTCGTTTATTTTCACTCAAACCCTTGGTACTCGCCTTAATTATGGGCTTTGGCGCAACAGCCGTGCGCGCGGAAGATGCTTCTGTTCCGCAGGCGGAAGACTATACCCCTGCCCACACCGCCGCACCCAAACCGGCAAAAACCAGCCAAAGCGAAGCCGATCCGCTTTCTTTGGGCAGCACTTGCCTGTTTTGCGACCACGAAGATACCAAGCCGGCCGAAACTGCCGAAATCAAACGCAGCGGCGAGCCTGCCCTGCCTGCCGATTACACCCGCGTCAATGCCGATAAAATAGAAGGTCAGACCCAAGTCGGCGTCCGTGCCGAAGGCGACGTTATTGTCGAGCGCAATGCCGATGTTCTCAATGCCGATTGGGCGCAATACGACCAAGCCACCGATACCGTTACCGCCGGCGACCGCTTTACCCTGTATCAAAACGGTTCGACCGTATCCGGCGACCAATTGGTTTACAACCTCAAAGACCAAACCGGTTCCGGCACTGCCGTGCGCCTCAATACCGAGCAAGGCGGCCGCCGCCTTCAAAGTGTCAGCGAAAAAGCCGAACTCAAAGGCAAAGGCCTCTACAAGCTCATCAATACCAAATTCAACACCTGTTCACCCGGCGATGCCAGCTGGTATATCCAAGCGCAAAGCATTGAAGCCGATGAATCGACAGGTATCGGCGTGGCCAAACACGCTTCGCTGGTATTCGGCGGCGTCCCTGTCCTCTACACACCTTGGGCGGACTTCCCCATCAACGGCAACCGCAAAAGCGGCCTGCTCGTTCCGACCATTGCCACAGGTTCAGACGGCCTTGAGCTGAGCTTGCCCTACTATTTCAACCTTGCACCGAATTTGGATGCCACCATCCGCCCGGGCATTATCAGCAAACGCGGCGTGCAACTGGGCGGCCAAGTCCGTTATCTGCAACCGAATTACAGCGGCGAAGTCGATGGCGACTGGATGCCGAACGACCAAAAAAGCGTCCACAACAACCGCTACCAGTTCAAATGGAAACACCAGCAGCAGCTGAACAGCAAAATCAGCGGCGGCATCAACTACAACCAAGTTTCCGACGACGATTACTACCGCGACTTCTATGGCCGCGAAGACATCGCACGCAACGTCAACCTTGACCGTCAGGCATGGCTCAATTACAGCGACAAACTGCTAGGCGGCAGCTTCGACGGCTCGTTGCGCGTACAAAAATATCAAACGCTGGCCAACCAAGACGGTTATAAAGACGAGCCTTATGCCATCATGCCCCGCCTGACCGGTCGTTGGCAAAGCCATCTCGGCAAGGCTCAGCTTAACGTCTTCGGCCAATTCACCCGTTTTGATCACGATACTAAGCAAGACGGCAGCCGCGTGGTGCTCTACCCGAGCATCAAATGGGACTTCCACAACCAATGGGGCTACATCCGACCTAAAGTCGGCGTACACGCCACTTATTACAGCCTCAACAGCTTCAACGGCCAAAGCAGCCGCAATGTCAGCCGCGTCCTGCCGATCATCAACGTCGACAGCGGCCTGACTTTCGAGCGCAGGGCCCGTCTCTTCGGCGGAGAATACCTGCAAACACTCGAACCGCGCCTGTTTTACAACTACATTCCGACCAAGTCCCAAAACGACCTGCCTAATTTCGACAGCTCTGAAAACAGCTTTACCTATTCGCAGCTGTTCCGAGAAAACCTGTATTCAGGCAACGACCGCATCAATTCGGCCAACAGCCTGACGCTGGCCACACAAAGCCGCATCCTCAACCCCAATACCGGTGCGGAACTCTTCCGTGCAGGTATCGGCCAGAAGTTTTACTTCAAAAACGACAACGTCCTGCCTGACGGCAGCGTCAGCCGTTATCCGCGCAGCCAGTCCGACTGGGTAGCCTTTGCACACGGCAACATTACCCCGAGCATCCGCATCGACTTGGACATCCACTACAACCAAAACCAAAGCCGTGCCGAAAGCTACGCCGCAGGGATTGCCTACAACCCCGAACCCGGCAAAGTCTTAAGCGCGCGCTACAAATACGGACGCAACGAGCGCATTTATCTACAAGCCAACGGCGACTATTTCTACGACAGGCTCAGCCAAATCGACCTTGCCGCCCAATGGCCGTTGAGTAAAAACCTGTACGCCGTTGCCCGTTACAACTACGAAATCGAAGCCAAAAAACCGCTGGAAATGCTCATCGGTGCAGAATACAAAAGCAACTGCGGCTGCTGGAGCGCAAGCTTGGTCGGCCAACGCTATGTTACCGGCGAAAACAGCCACAAAAACGCCGTATTCTTCAACCTCCAACTCAAAGACTTGAGCAATATCGGCAACAACCCATTCGAAAAACTCCGCTTAGCCATCCCCGGTTACAGCAAAACCAACGAGGTAGTCAAACAATGAACTTCAAACCCCTGATTCTCGTCGCCGCACTCACTCTCGCAGTAGGCGCACACGCCGCCCCTAAAGCCAAAGCAGGCAAAGCGCGCGCAGCCAAAGCAGCTGCCGTCAGCGCCACCACCATGCCTGCCGTACAAAGCGGCGTACATCTTTCAGACGGCATTGCCGCGGTTGTCGACAACGAAGTCATTACCCACCGCCAAGTAGCGCAAGCCGTAGCGCAAGCGCGCCAAACCATGCCTAAAGGCACACAAATGGACGCCAACGAGCTGCGCCAACAGGTTTTGGCACAAATGATCAACCAATCCCTGATCCTCCAAGCCGGCAAACGCCGCAACATCCAAGCGACCGATAGCGAAATCGAAGCCGTTATCGTGCACAACCCCAACATCAAAAACCCGTCTGCCTCCGTCCGTCAAGACATCGCCGACAGCATTATTGTTGAAAAAGTGCGCCAACAAGCCATCATGCAAAACAGCCGCGTGAGCGACTCCGAAGTGGCACGCTACATCGAGCAGGCCAAACAACAAGGCGTCACCCTGCCTGAAGCAGACCCTGTGCGCCAATACCATGCCCAACACATCCTCATTAAAGCCGACAACGACAATGCCGCCGTCGGCGCAGAAAGCACCATCCGCAAAATCTACTCACAAGCCCGCAGCGGCGCAGATTTCGGCGGTTTGGCACGCCAATACTCGCAAGACAGCAGCGCCGGCAACGGTGGCGATTTGGGCTGGTTTGCCGACGGCATGATGGTTGCCCCATTTGAAGAAGCCGTCCACAAACTCAAACCCGGCCAAATCAGCGCCCCTGTTCGCACCCAATTCGGCTGGCACATCATCAAGCTGAACGACGTCCGCGAAGCAGGTACGCCTGAAGAGCGTCAACAAAACGCCGTCCGCCAATACCTGTCCCAACAAAAAGCGCAACAGGCGACCACCAACCTCCTGCGCGAACTGCACAGCAGCTCCTACGTTGACGTACGCTAATCGCACGTATTGTTAAAAAGGCAGAAATCCGTACAATAAGGCCGTCTGAAATCCATTGTCCAGACGGCCTTCTCTCCTTTTACTTAAGCAACCCATTGATTAAAGCACCCCATCATGCCCATCCGTCCCAACTGGCAAACCGCCACCCTGCTGCAAGCCGAAGAAACCTCCGTTACCTCTACCCACACCGGCCGTACCTACCGCATTCAAGCCGCGGCACTCGGCGAGCGTCCGGCAGGCGGCTATCCCGTACTGTATATTCTTGACGGAGATGCCTTTTTCCCCGCCATCCTCAATATGGCGCAATCCCTGCTCATCAATCCCATTACCAAAAGCCATGCCGCCTGTCTGATTGTCGGTATCGGCTACACCGGCGGCACCATCCGCGACTTAAGCCAACGCGCCCTCGACTACACGCCGCCGCTGCCCGACAACGCGCCCGAATCCGAACGCAAACAATACGGCCAAGCCGACCGCTTCAGCCGCTTTATCGATGACGAACTCTCCGCCCTGCTCAACAGCAAATACCGCATCGATACCCAAAACCAAGCTGTCTTCGGCCATTCGTTCGGCGCCTTGTACGGCCTCTATTCCCTGTTCACCCGCCCCGAACGATTCCGCCATTATTTGCTGGTGTCACCGTCTATCTGGTGGCAAGACCGCCGCGTACTCGATTGGCTGCCCGACACTTTGCCACAAGGAATCGGCATCCGCCTTGGCGCAGGCGAACATGAAGGCAGAAACAACCGCCCCGACCAAACCAGCAGCGGCATGGTTGCACAAGCCAAAATTCTTGCCGGCACTTTGCACCACCTCGGCGCGGATGTCCACTTTACCCTCTACCCCAACGCCAATCACGGCAACGCCCCGTTTTACGCCCTGACCGACTGCATCGAATATTTGCGCAACGTATGGCAGCGTTAAAGCAGGTTTGCCAAACATTGAGGCTGTCTGAAACGCAAACACCAAAGCGTATTGAACTTATTGGGTCAATTTAAAACCACTAAAGTCCAATCAAAAAAGGCCGTCTGAAATCTACTGTTCAGACGGTCTTTGATATACGGTTTGCCAATCAGCCATTATCCCTGCTTTTTCCATTCCAAAGCCAAATCATACAGCGCCTTTTTATTCTCGCCGGTAATCTTAGCGGCAAGCTCGGCGGCTTGTTTGGTCGGCAACTCGACCGCAAGGATTTTCATGGTATTTTGCGCCGCCTCGGGCAAATCGCTGTGCTTTTCTTTCACCGCAGGGTGCAACACCAGCACCATCTCGCCACGCGTTTGGTTGCTGTCGTTTTTGAGGGCGACTTGGATTTCGGCAACCGTGCCGCTGAGAAAGGTTTCAAACGTTTTGGTGATTTCGCGTGCCAAAGTCAAACGGCGTTCGGGGAACTGCGCGGCCATATCCGCAAGGCTTGATTCGATACGGTGCGGCGTTTCAAACATCACAATCGGAAAATCGGCTTCCGCCCATTTGGCCAACAGCTTTTGGCGTTCGCCGGCCTTAGGCGGCAGGAAACCGTTGAAGTAAAAATCGGATTCCGTCACACCGGCCACGCTCAACGCCCCCATGACCGCACTTGCACCGACCACAGGCACCACTTTAAATCCGGCTTCGCGCACGCGGGCGGCAAGTTTCGCACCGGGATCGCAAACAGCAGGCGTACCCGCATCCGAAACTTGGGCGACGCTCAGGCCGTCTGAAAGATGGGCGATGATTTTGTCGGCCATTTGCTGCTCGTTGTGTTCGCGCACGCTCACGAGTTTGCCCTGAATGCCGTACGCACTCAAAAGCTGGGCGGTAACGCGGGTATCCTCGGCGCAGATAACATCGGCCTTTTGCAGCACGGCCAGCGCGCGCAGCGTTATGTCGGCTAAATTGCCGATGGGCGTGGCGACAACGTATAATGTCTGTTTTTCGATGCTGTCGACGGCTTTTTGCAGATGTTTTGTGTACATAGATTCAAGGCCGTCTGAAACGGCGTCTCTTTAAAAACAATGATTATATAACGGGTAAACTTTTCATGCGCTTAAACCACAAACAGGGGGCGGCGGCCGAAGATGCGGCGCTGGCATTCCTGCTGGGCAAAGGCTACTCGCTGCTGGCGCGGAACTGGCATTGCGCCTACGGCGAAATCGATTTAATCGTCAAAAACGGCAGTACGATTGTGTTTGTTGAAGTAAAATACCGCAAAAACCGAGGTTTCGGTGGTGCCGCATACAGCATCTCGCCGTCCAAATTATTGAAATTGCAACGAAGTGTAGAGTATTATCTGCAAAAGCACGGGTTAAACCATGCGCCCTGCCGCCTGGACGCGGTATTGATTGAGGGCGACGGCCCGCCCGAATGGATTCAAAATATTACAGGTTAACCTCATGACAACATTACAAGAACGCGTTTCCGCACATTTTGCCGAGAGCATCCGCTCCAAGCAAGAAGCCGAAAAAGTACTGGTCGAGCCGACCGCACAGGCCGCCGAGCTGATGCTGCAATGCCTGATGAACGACGGCAAAATCCTGGCTTGCGGCAACGGCGGTTCGGCTGCCGACGCGCAACACTTTGCCGCAGAAATGACCGGCCGTTTTGAAAAAGAACGCATGGAATTGGCTGCTGTCGCGCTGACAACGGACACTTCCGCCCTGACCGCCATCGGCAACGACTACGGTTTCGACCATGTATTCAGCAAACAAGTGCGCGCGCTCGGACGTGCCGGCGACGTATTGGTCGGCATCTCCACCTCCGGCAATTCCGCCAACGTCATCGAAGCCATCAAAGCGGCACACGAGCGCGATATGCACGTCATCGCTATGACCGGCCGCGACGGCGGCAAAATCGCCGCCATGCTCAAAGATACCGACGTTTTGCTCAACGTCCCTTATCCGCGCACTGCCCGCATTCAGGAAAACCATATTTTGCTGATTCACGCCATGTGCGACTGCATCGACTCCGTCCTGCTTGAAGGCATGTAACCCTTTCTTTTCAGACGGCCCATCCCTTAAAGGCCGTCTGAACGCCCACCCGTCCATACCCAAGGAAAAGGATATGAAGAATATCAAACGCTACGCCCTCCCCGTTCTGACTGCGACCCTCTTGAGCTTGAGTCTGAGCGGCTGCGTCGGCGCACTGATCGGCGGTGCAGCCGTCGGCACCAAATCCGCCGTCGACCGCCGCACCACTGGTGCGCAAACCGACGACAACGTTATGGCCCTGCGCGTCGAAACCACCGCACGCTCCTACCTGCGCCAAAACAACCAAGTCGAAGGCTACAAGCCCAAACTGAACGTTGTCGGCTACAACCGCCACCTGCTCCTGCTCGGCCAAGTGGCTACCGAAGGCGAAAAACAATTTGTTGAACGCATTGCCCGTTCCGAACAAGCCGCAGAAGGCGTGTACAACTACATCACCGTTGCCTCACAAGCGCGTTCGCTCGGCGATGTGACCAACGATACTTGGGGCACATCCAAAGTTCGTGCAACCCTGTTGGGCCTAAGCCCGGCCACCCAAGCACGCGTCAAAATCGTGACTTACGGCAACGTGACCTATGTGATGGGCATCCTCACGCCTGACGAGCAAGCCCGCGTGACCCAAAAAGTCAGCACGACCGTCGGCGTACAAAAAGTCGTGACCCTCTATCAAAACTACGTTGCCAACTGATTCACAGGCAACCCGGGGCCGTCTGAACATTCAGACGGCCATTCCTCCAACGATTACCCGCCCCATCATGTCCAAGAATAATAAAACCCCTTTCCAACTTAAGCCCAAACACCTAATCCGCGCTTTATTCCTTGTCAGCTTTATCGCCGTCGCAGCCCTTGTTGCCGGCGTATTCAGCACCCTAAACTCCGGTAAAACCGACGTACCCGAAAAAAGCCCTGCCGAACAAACCGACACACGCATTGAAGTTTGGCGCCCCAACGGCGCAGTCGAACCTGAAACCGTTCAGCCTGCCAAAGACGGCGACGCAAAAACCGCCTCCGGCAATCCTGTCGTTCCACAAAACGAAAAAAGCGACAACGCCGAAGAAGGTGCAAAAAACGACCGTCCTGCCGCACACCGCGGTAAACGCACAGAAAACAAACGCGCCGAAACCGACAAATCAGAAAA
This sequence comes from Neisseria subflava, assembly GCF_003044935.1. NCBI lineage: Bacteria > Pseudomonadati > Pseudomonadota > Betaproteobacteria > Neisseriales > Neisseriaceae > Neisseria > Neisseria subflava. Next base: position 27,923 of record NZ_POXP01000004.1, read on the forward strand.
AGCACAATCCGACAACAGCAGCCCTGCTGCTCAAAACACACCTCAAGCAGACAGCCAGCCGGTAGCAAACAAAGCCGCAGACAGCAAACCTGCCGCACAAGCAGTAGAAAACAAACCGGAAAAAGCCAAAGCCACCGAGTCTAAACCGACTCCGAAAGCCGAGCCTGAGGCCAAACCACAAGCCAAACCGCGCAATAAAGACAATCTCGACAACCTGTTTTAAACAGACGGCACACCCGTCCCGTTCAGACGGCCTCCATGCCGTCTGAAACAAGAAGGAAACCTCATGAACGAAGTCATCATCAAAACCCCCGAAGAAATCGAAAAAATGCGCGAACTCGGCCGCTTGGTCGCCGAAGCCCTCGATTACATCGGCCAATTCGTCAAACCCGGCGTAACCACCAACGAAATCGATAAACTCGTTTACGACTACCACGTCAACGTTCAAGGCGGTTATCCGGCCCCCCTCAACTACGGCAACCCGCCCTACCCAAAATCCTGCTGCACCTCCGTCAACCACGTCATCTGCCACGGCATTCCCGACGACAAGCCGCTGAAAGAAGGCGACATCGTCAACATCGACCTGACCATTAAAAAAGACGGCTTCCACGGCGACTCCAGCCGTATGTTTACCGTCGGCAAAGTCTCCCCGATTGCCCAACGCCTGATCGACGTGACCCACGCCTCCATGATGGCGGGTATCGAAGCGGTCAAACCCGGCGCCACCCTCGGCGATGTCGGCTATGCCTGCCAACAGGTTGCCGAAAATGCCGGCTACTCCGTCGTACAGGAATTCTGTGGCCACGGCATCGGCCGCGGTTTCCACGAAGCGCCGCAAGTGGTCCACTACGGCCGCAAAGGCGAGGGCCTCGTCCTTAAACCGGGCATGATTTTCACCATCGAGCCGATGATCAACCAAGGCAAACGCCACCTGCGCATCCTGAACGACGGTTGGACAGTGGTCACCAAAGACCGCTCCCTCTCCGCCCAATGGGAACACGAAGTTTTGGTTACCGAAACCGGCTACGAAATCCTTACCATCAGCCCTGCCAGCGGTAAGCCTTAACCTTGAAAAACCTTCAGGCCGTCTGAAAACATAGATTCAGACGGCCTGAAATTTATTCGCATTCTCAACCTATAAAACCGAATAAAAACTCGAAATTAAGTTTTTACCCAAATTGAATTGTTTAATTATGTAAAAATTTGCTTACGCCATATTTAAGATAAACGCATAATTTGATGATTTATATAATGAAAATTTACCGAAATAATGAATTAAGAAATATTTACACAAATTATGGCAGACAGCGGAAAACTTCTTTCGAATATACTGTCTAATTATCTAGATCAGTCATTTGCAATACGCCCACATATCACCCCAAAAGCCTACAGGAAAAGGGATGCCGGCATTCTTGCAGACCCATTTTTATGCCTAGAGGCATGCAACAAATACCACAATAAGGAAGATTCATGAAATCGTTCGAAAAAATTGAAAACATCCGCGATATCCGTAAAAAACTCGGCCTGAACCAAATGGACTTCTGGAGCCGCATTGGTGTGACTCAATCCGGTGGTTCCCGTTACGAATCCGGCCGCAATATGCCTAAACCTGTACGCGAATTGCTGCGTTTGGTACACATCGAGCGCGTAGATTTGGCTAAAGTTAACCGTGACGACTTGGCCGTTGCGTCCTTGCTGAAAAACCGCGACCCTGAGTTGTACGCTTCTCTGAAAAAAGAAGCCAAAGCCGACAGCAAAGGCAAATAATCAAGCCATTCAAAATGGCCGTCTGAAATTCGTTTTCAGACGGCCATTTTACTTTCTACACTCTAAGGGCGTGTCGCATATATGCCCTTTTTCATTTACGGCTGATACTGTTTGAAATAGTCCAACACTGTTTGCGGCAGCCATTGCAGATTCAGACGGCCTTGATCGCGGCTGACGAAGCCGACATGACCGCCGTATGCCGGTTGCAGCAACGTAACGGCCGAGGACACGTCCCGCCCGGTCGGCAGGGCTTCCGGCGGCAGGAAAGGGTCGTTGACGGCATTAAGCAGCAGCAACGGCGTATCCACGCCTTTCAGGAACGGTTTGCAGGAATTGCGGCGGTAGTAATCATGACGGTCGGCAAAACCGTGTAGCGGCGCGGTAAAGCGGTCGTCAAAATCGCCAAGCGTTTTGCAGTTTTGCTGGCTTAAGGCCGTCTGAAACCGGGGAATCGCCTGAGCTTTCGGCAACAGCGAATTTAAAAAATAGCGCGTGTAAATCAGTCGCGTCATGCCCTGATCAAAACGCGTACCGGCCGCCACAGCATCAACCGGCGCGGAAACGACGGCAGAAGCGCGCGGAACGGCATTGCTGCCCTGCTCGCCCAAATATTTGGCCAAGGCATTGCCCCCCAAAGAAACGCCGACGGCGTAGATGGTTGAATAGCGTTGTGCCAGCGTGTTGAGCATAAAGGCGATTTCAGTCGTATCGCCGAGGTGGTAGAACACGGGCGCGGTGTTTTCTATGCCGCCGCAACTGCGGAAATGGGCAACCACGCCGTTCCAACCGCGCTGCTGAACGGCTTTCATCAGCTCGACCGCGTAATGGCTCTCGCTGCTGCCTTCCAATCCATGGAACAAAACCACCAACGGCGCATCGGGGTCGGCGCTGTCGACAAAATCGTAGGCAACTTGGGTTTTACCGGTACTGTCGGGCAGAAGCTCGCGGCGGTAGTCGGGCGCCTTGCCTTGCAGCAACTTGGCAAACAGGGTGTCGGCATGGCCGTTTCTGAGCCAATAAGGCGTGTTGGGTGAACGTGTATTCATGATTTATTTCTTCTATTTTTCAGACGGCCTGAAGATGAGCATATACACCAGCAAAGCAGTCAGCGTGCCGTTGGTCCAGCCTGCCCAAACATCGGTGGGATAATGCACGCCCAAATAAATGCGTGAAAACCCGGTCAACAGGGCAAAGGAAATACCGCCTATCCAAGCGGCACGGCGATAGCGCGTGCGGCGGCAAAGCAATATCAACATGACGGCAATAGCGGCGGAAAACGTGCTGTGGCCGCTGGGGAAGGAAAAATTGCTCTCTTCAATCAGGCGCGGCCAAAGCAGCGGACGTTCTCGGGCAAACCAAACCTTCACAATCAGCATATTCAAAGTCGGCACCAATGCCGCCAACACGCAAAACAGTGCTTCGCGCTTTTTATCGGCGAAATACAGGGCTGTGGCAACTGCGCCGATCAGCGGCACGGCAATTGCGGTTTTGCCCAGATAGTGCAACACGGTGGCAATCGGGTCAAACCATGTGCCCGCGTGGGCATGGACGGCGTGCATCAGCGGCGGTTCGAAAGCGAAGCCGCCATATTGCGCCAGCCAAATGCCGATAACGAGGGTCGGCGGTAAAAACAGCAAAGAAGCGAAAGTCAGTGCGCGTTTGGCTTGGGCCGGAGACAAGTGCATTATTCCACCGTTTCTTTCAAAGTCGCGCCAATTGCCTGCAAACCCTGCAACGCATCTGCCCACGCCGCATCCAGCAAGCGGCAGGCCTCGCCTTCCGCCTTAATGCCGAACTCGATATGCGGCGGAATATAACGGCCGTCTGAATCGGTACGGCCCACGGTGGGCAGGCTGTACGAACGGATACCGGCGTAGGTACGCTCAAGATGTTCCATAATCGGCGTAATGCGCGATTCGGGTTGGTCGAACACATACACGCTGCGGCTGCCGCGTTCGGTTTGGTTGAAGCGGTCGGCGTAATAAGTTTCCAATACCCATTCGGCCATCGGGTGCGCCATCACGGGGAAGCCGGGGAAGAAATAATGCTCGCGGATAGAAAATCCAGCGATGTTGTTAAACGGATTGGGCACCAATTCCGCGCCCTCGGGAAAATCCGCCATTTTCAGGCGTTGGGCGTGTTCCGGCGAATCGAGCGGCTCGCCGCGTTTCAGGGTTACGCCTTCGATAAACTTGGCGGCTTCAGGATGGCGGACAACGGGCAAATCCAAAGCAGCCGCTGCGGCTTGGCGCGTGTGGTCGTCAGGCGTAGAGCCGATACCGCCGGTAACGAAAGTCGGCAGGCCGTCTGAAAAACTGCGGCGCAGTTGTTTGACCAGCAATTCGGGTTCGTCAGGCAGATATTGCACCTGATTGAGCTTCAGCCCGTGCGATTCCAATAAGGATTTAAAAAAGGCGAAATGCTTGTCTTGACGGCTGCCGTGCAGGATTTCGTCGCCGATGATGATGAGGTTAAAAGCGTTCATGATGAGGTTTCTTTAATACGGCCCTCCGAACATTCAGACGGCCTAATTGCTGACAATGTATTCCATTTATAAGATAATGGTTTCAACTTTTCAAGTCTGGAGGAATCCCAATGAGCCAAAACCATACCATTTTACAAAATCTCCCCATCGGTCAAAAAGTCGGCATCGCCTTCTCCGGCGGTCTTGATACCTCTGCCGCACTACTGTGGATGAAACTCAAAGGCGCGCTGCCTTATGCCTACACCGCCAACCTCGGCCAACCTGACGAAGACGATTACAACGCCATTCCTAAAAAAGCGATGGAATACGGCGCAGAAAACGCCCGCCTGATTGACTGCCGCGCACAACTGGCACACGAGGGCATCGCCGCCATCCAATGCGGCGCGTTCCATGTTTCCACCGGCGGCATCGCCTATTTCAACACCACACCTTTGGGCCGCGCCGTGACCGGCACCATGCTCGTTTCCGCCATGAAAGAAGACGACGTGAATATCTGGGGCGACGGCAGCACCTACAAAGGCAACGACATCGAGCGTTTCTACCGCTACGGCCTGTTGACCAACCCGGCACTGAAAATCTACAAACCCTGGCTCGACCAACAATTTATCGACGAACTCGGCGGCCGTCACGAAATGAGCGAATTTCTGATTGCCAACGGCTTCAACTACAAAATGTCGGTTGAAAAAGCTTACTCCACCGACTCCAACATGCTGGGTGCCACCCACGAAGCCAAAGACTTGGAATTCCTCAACAGCGGCATCAAAATCGTTAAGCCCATCATGGGCGTTGCCTTCTGGGACGAAAGCGTCGAAGTCAAACCCGAAGAAGTCAGCGTACGCTTTGAAGAAGGCGTGCCGGTTGCACTGAACGGCAAAGAATACGCCGACCCGGTCGAACTCTTCCTCGAGGCCAACCGCATCGGCGGCCGTCACGGCTTGGGCATGAGCGACCAAATCGAAAACCGCATCATCGAAGCCAAATCACGCGGTATCTACGAAGCCCCGGGCATGGCATTGTTCCACATCGCCTACGAGCGTTTAGTAACCGGCATCCACAACGAAGACACCATCGAACAATACCGCATCAACGGCCTGCGCCTCGGCCGCCTGCTCTACCAAGGCCGCTGGTTCGACAGCCAAGCCCTCATGTTGCGCGAAACCGCCCAACGCTGGGTCGCCAAAGCCATCACCGGCGAAGTAACCCTCGAACTGCGCCGCGGCAACGACTACTCGATTCTGAACACCGAATCGCCCAACCTGACCTATCAACCGGAACGCCTGAGTATGGAAAAAGTCGAAGACGCAGCGTTCACACCGCTCGACCGCATCGGCCAACTGACCATGCGCAACCTCGACATCACCGACACCCGCGCCAAACTGGGTATTTACTCGCAAAGCGGTTTGTTGTCCTTGGGCGAAGGCTCCGTATTGCCGCAGTTGAACAATAAAGAGTAGAATCATGGGGGCTTTAAGGCCCCCTTATTTTAAAGGAATAAAATGAAAGAATATAAAGCCGTCATTTATCAAGAGAACCTGCTTTCCAGCTTGATTTTCGGCAGCGCCAAAATCAATCCGGTCAAATTCAGCGATTTCCTCAACAGCCACGCCTCACAAGGCTGGAAGGTCGTTACCATGGAAAAAGACCAGCGCCGCATGCTGCTGTTTTTCGTGCGTGAAGCCTACGTCGTCATTTTGGAAAAAGAACGTGTTTAAACTCGGCGTCTATGCCTGTCTCGGATTGTTCGTCAGCTGGGTGTTGCTCTTGATTTTGCAACTTTGGTTTTCCTTCGTCGATGCCGATTTGTTTCTCAAAATCACCCTGACCATGGCAGGTCTTTTCATTATCATTCTGGCCAGCTTACTGGTCATCAGCCAGTATTTTTCCGAAAAGAAAATGAAGGACGACGGATTTATCAACTGATACTACTTCGAGAAGCGCCATGTATGCTTTATCCGAAACCTTGACGCAACATCCTTGTTTAATAGACGAGGCCGTCTAAAATTTAAGTTTCAGACGGCCTTATTACCCTTCCCAAATTTATCAAATACCATGAAATTCTTTTCTCACTTTTATCTTGAAAATCATATGTATTTCCACGACTACTTGAAATATATCCTGATTTTCGCCGCCCTCGTTATCCTCCTGCTCACCGTATCGCAATACCTGCGCCACCGCATGGACACCAAATACCGCGACCTGAGCATTATTGCGCTGTTGTTGCTCATCCTCATCTGCGGCACGCAATATCTTTCATACAGCGAGCGTCAAAACTTTGCCGCCGATACTTCGCGCATGGTAGGTTTTCTCAATGCCTTGATTGAAAACCAAAAAGTTGAAAAACAAGACATCATCGTCAACAGCACGCGCCTGTTCAACGGCATGATTATCGGCATCAAAAACCAATACTACGAAGTCCATTTCAATCAAGACTTCTCCGCCTACACGCTGACGCCCATCAATTTGGTCAACAACAATATCGAACTCATCGATAAAGAATAACAGGATACACACACATGGAAGCATACTCCCTGCTCGCCCTCAAACTACTGATGGGTATTTTAGGTTTGATTTTGCAAATCAACCTCTTAGGTAAAGGCAACCTCGCGCCGACCTCCGCCATGGACCAAGTGCAAAACTATGTACTCGGCGGCATCATCGGTGGCGTGATTTACAGCGACAGCGTCGGCCTGTTGCAATTTTTCCTCGTACTGATTTTGTGGACGCTGTTGGTCTTAAGCCTGAAATTCATCAAAAACCACAATCGCTGGGTCAAATCCATCATTGACGGCAAATCCGTCTGGGTTATCGTCAACGGCAAAATCCAAACCGATGAATGCATGAAAAACGGCATCAGCGCACACGACCTCATGTTCAAACTCCGCGCCGCCGGCATCTACGAAATCTCTGCCGTCAAACGTGCCGTGATGGAACAAAACGGCCAGCTCGCCGTCATTAAGTACGGCGACGAAAGCCTGCGCTATCCACTGATTACAGACGGCCAAGTTGACCCCGACATCCTCGAAATCATTAAGCGTGATGAAGAATGGCTGCAACAGGAACTCGACCACCTCCACCTTGAAGCCTCGCAAGTCTATATCGGCGAATACATAGACGGAAAATTGGTGGCACACCGTTATCCTTCTTGATTTGAAAATAGCAGGCCGTCTGAAACCTTGATTTCAGACAGCCTTTTTATATCCGGTTCAAACACTGATTTTTTAATCGCGATATTCAAACGTTGTGCCCAAAAATTGAGCCAGCGCAGAGACGTGGGAATGTCGGGGATCTTTGACGGCGGTCAGCAGCAGGATATTGCCGTGTTGCCGCTCCAAATCCAGCAGCCGCTTGATGGCGGCCTGCTCGGCATCGCCTTGCAGCTCTTCATGATAACGGCTGACAAAACTGTCAAAATTCTCAGCCGGATTTTCATGATACCAGCGGCGCAGGTTTGCACTGGGCGTAATGTCTTTCAGCCAAAGCGCCGTAGCGAAAACTTCTTTATGGACGCCGCGCGGATAAAGGCGGTCGATAAAGACGGCGGTTTGTTTAGAATCGGGTTGATAGGCGTAAATGCGCTGTACGGTAAACATTTTTTCTCGTCTCCAATGGATTCAGGCCGTCTGAAAATTCAGACGGCCTGATGTTTTTTAGGTTTAGAACAGTTTTTTGACTTCGGCTTCGATATCTTCGGCTCTCATAAAGGTTTCGCCGATCAGGAAAGTATGCACGCCGTGGCTGCGCATGAAATCGACGTCTTCTTTGTTGCGGATGCCGCTTTCGGTTACAACGGTTTTGCCGTTTAATTCGGGCAAGAGGTCGAGGGTTTGTTGCAGGGTCACTTCAAACGTACGCAGGTTGCGGTTGTTGACGCCCCACAACGGCGTGGTCATGTTGCGGCATTTTTCCAGCTCGGACGCATCGTGCAACTCCAACAATACAGTCATGCCCAATTCGTGGGCAACGGCTTCAAAACGCTCAAGCTGCTCGGCTTCCAAGGCAGCGGCAATCAGAAGAACCGCATCCGCACCCCACGCGCGCGCCTGATAGATTTGGTATTCGTCGATGATGAAATCTTTACGCAAGACCGGCAGCGCCACGGCCGCACGCGCCTGTTTCAAATACTCGGGCGAGCCTTGGAAATAAGGTTCGTCCGTCAACACGGACAAACAGGCCGCGCCGGCTTTTTCATAGGCAGCGGCGATTTCAGCAGGATGAAAATCAGGGCGGATCAGGCCTTTGCTCGGGCTGGCTTTTTTGACTTCGGCAATAATGGCTGGCAGATTCTGCGCGTGTTTTTCACGGATCGAGCCGATAAAGCTGCGAACCGGCGCAGCAGCCTGCGCTTGGGCTTTGATGTCTTCCAAGGAAACGGCAGCTTTTTGGGCGGCCACTTCTTCTGCTTTGGTGGCAAGGATTTTGTTGAGAATATCGGTCATGGCGTTTTTCTATTGGGGCTGATTTTCGGGTTTGAATCGTGCAACATGCTGACGAAGATTAGATTTCAGACGGCCTGAATGCCACTATTTTAATGGTTTGAAAAAAGGCGGGCAAGAATGCCCGCCTTTGTGTCTGCTTCAATTTAGTGATGAATGCCCAAAACGGACGCGTTGTGGCTGATGATTTCGTCCGCCAAAGTCGGATTGTCGTTCAGCTTGATACCGTAGCCGGGCACCAATTCTTTCAGACGGCCTGACCATGATTCGGCATGATCGGGGAAGCATTGGTTGATCAGCTTAATCATCAAAGGTACGGCTGTTGATGCACCTGGGGACGCGCCCAGCAATGCGGCCAGCGAGCCGTCGGCATGGGCGACGATTTCGGTACCGAATTGGAGTATACCGCCTTTTTTCGGGTCTTTTTTGATGATTTGTACGCGTTGACCGGCGGTAATCAGTTCCCAATCGTCAGGATTGGCTTCCGGATAATACTCTAAGAGCGAAGTGAAGCGTTCTTCTTTGGTTTTACGCAATTCGCCCAAGAGGTATTTGGTCAGCGGCATATTAGCCCAACCGGCGCGGAGCATAGGATAAAGGTTGTCCATGTGGATGGACATCGGCAAATCCATGAGTGAGCCTTGTTTGAGGAAGTTGGGGCGGAAGCCTGCATACGGGCCGAACATCAAATGGCGTTGGCCGTCCACGTTGCGGGTATCCAAATGCGGAACAGACATAGGGGGCGCGCCGACGGAGGCTTGGCCGTACACTTTGGCGTTGTGTTGCGCGGCCGTTTCGGGATTGCTGTTGCGGAAGAAGAGGCCGGAAACCGGAAAGCCGCCGTAGCCTTTGCCTTCGGGGATACCGGATTTTTGCAGCAGGGTCAGTGCGCCGCCGCCTGCGCCGAGGAAGACGAAACGGGTGCGGAGTGTCAACGGGTCGTCATCGTCTTTGGTGCTGCTGGTTTTCAGCACCCATGCGCCGTCCGATTCGCGGTTGAGGTCGTCGACATGACGGTTGAATTTGATTTTTACGCCTTTGTCGCTCAAGTATTTGACCATCTGGCGGGTCAGGCTGCCGAAATCGACGTCTGTGCCTTCGGCGGAGTAGTTGGCGGCGATGGATTGGTTTTCATCACGGCCGTTGACAACCAGCGGCGCCCATTCGGCAATTTTGGCGCGGTCGGTAGAAAACTCCATTTTTTCAAAGAGTTTTTGGTTTTTGAACACGTCGAAACGTTTTTGCAGATAACTGCAATGGTCGGCGTTCATCACCAGCGACATATGGGGAACGGAATTGATGAAAGTGCGGTCGGTCAGTTTGCCTTCTTCGACCAAAGTCGCCCAAAATTGGCGGCTGATATGGAATTGTTCGGCAATATTGAGGGCGCGGGTCGGATCGATCGTGCCGTCGGCAGTCAGGGGCGCATAGTTCAATTCACACAGCGCAGAGTGTCCCGTACCGGCATTGTTCCATGCATTTGATGATTCCAACGCTACATCTTCCAAGCGTTCGATCAGGGTGATTTCCCAAGATGGTTCGAGTTCTTTGAGCAATACGCCCAAAGTGGCGCTCATAATGCCGCCGCCTACTAATACGACATCGGTTGCTTCAGCCATGGTTTTACTCCTACTAAAGTCAGGCATGGTTTGCCTTGTGGTTATCTATCATTATAAACAACTGATTTCATAGGAATTATTTTGTATTTTTGTTGTGTGTGAAACTTTTGTTGCCTGCTGAGTTTCCGAGCGTAAATGGCGGAAGGCAGTTTCGGTTTGGGTTCCAGATTTCAGGTCTTTATAATATGTTATTGAGAATTTAGTAGATTTTACGGAGAAATGCAAAGATTTTCTGTTCGGTTCATATAAAAATAAGAGACTAGGCCATCTGAAAACGTTTTCTTAACCTTTATCCGCCAACGTTTGCCAAGAAAAAAGAATTTTTCATTTCTTTTTTAATTGACCGTTTTTGTCAGCAATTTCAGCGCTAACAAACGTGAATCAACCGCCAATCTGCTATCATTTCGACTTATCCCACAACAAGGCAAACCGCCATGTATCTGACACAAGAAAAGCCCTACCGCCCCCTATTGGTCGCACTGATATTCCTCACCCTGCCGCTGGCGATGATATTGCACAATATCGTGCAAATCGCCTTTTCAGACGGCCAAGGGCTGCTGGTCACGGTCAAAGACGGCGCGTGGGCATGGCAAAGCGGTTGGCAGGACTCCGTCGCATGGTTTGTCTGCGGCATGTTTGCCTTCCTCAACCTGCCGATTGCCGGCGGACTGACCAAGTTGGCGTATAAAAAAATGATGCGCCGGCATTCGCGTTATGCCATATTTCTTGCCGGTGTCGCAGCGTGTGCCTCGGCGGCGGCAGGATTGATTTTTGAAGCCATCTTAGGCAATGCCGCATTGGCAGGCTTGCGTGGGCAAGGCGTGTTCTACTACACCCTCTCCGTATGGATCATCGCCATGCTGACCCTGCCCAAACAACTCACGCGCGCTCCGGAGCAGCCCATCGTCTTTCACAAGATGAAACGTTGATTCAACAGGCGCAAACATTTTCAGACGGCATGCTTTCCGTTACCATTACATCCAACGCGTTTTAACCAATAAGGAATAACAAATGAATCAGGCGCAACAGCTCCGCGACGGCATACAGGCACTGGGTTTGGACATCGACGAAGCCAAACAGGCCAAACTTCTAGACTATGCCGCCCTGCTGCAAAAGTGGAACAAAACCTACAACCTGACCGCCCTGCGCGATCCCGCCCAAACCGTCAGCCATCACCTGCTCGACAGCCTGACCCTCTTGCCCTATATCGAACACGCCCAAACCATGCTCGACGTCGGCTCCGGCGGCGGACAGCCCGGCATACCCACCGCCATCTGCCGCCCCGACCTCGACATCACCCTCCTCGATGCCAACACCAAAAAAACCGCCTTTCTGCAACAAGCCGTCATCGAACTCGGCCTTAAAAACGTCCGCGTCATCAGCGGCCGCGTAGAAGCCGCCGCCGACTGCCGCGCCGACGTCATCACCAGCCGCGCCTTTGCCGAACTCGCCGACTTCGTCAACTGGACCGAGCACCTCCTCAAAGACGGCGGCTACTGGGCGGCCATGAAAGGCATATACCCGCAAGAAGAAATCGACAAACTGCCCGAAAGCGTCGCCGTCGAAAAAGTCGAAGCATTGCACGTCCCCCAACTCAATGCCGAACGCCATATCGTCATCATCCGCAAAAAGGCCGTCTGAAAACAACCCAAGCATACCGAATAACGGTACAATCCAGCCATCCACACTTAACACGACAGCAAAGCACATGAGCGCACAAATCCTCGCCGTCGCCAACCAAAAAGGCGGAGTCGGCAAAACCACCACCACCGTCAACCTAGCCGCCTCCCTAGCCTCCAAAGGCCGCCGCGTCCTCGTCGTCGACCTCGACCCCCAAGGCAACGCCACCACAGGCAGCGGCATCAACAAAGCTACCATCGAAAACGGCGTTTACCAAGTCGTCCTCGGCGAAACCGACATCCCCAACGCCGTCGTCCGCAGCAAAGAAGGCGGCTACGACGTATTGGGCGCCAACCGCACACTGGCCGGCGCAGAAGTCGAACTCGTCCAAGAAATCGCACGCGAAATCCGCCTCAAAAACGCCCTGCAGTTCGTTGCCGACGACTACGACTACGTCCTCATCGACTGCCCCCCGTCCCTGACCCTGCTTACCCTCAACGGCCTGGTCGCCGCCAACGGCGTTATCGTCCCCATGCTTTGCGAATACTACGCCCTCGAAGGCATTTCCGACCTAGTGGCCACCGTCCGTAAAATCCGCCAAGCCATCAACCCCGACCTCGACGTAACCGGCATCGTCCGCACCATGTACGACAGCCGCAGCCGCCTCGTCGTCGAAGTCAGCGAGCAGCTCAAACAACACTTCGGCAACCTGCTCTTCGACACCGTCATCCCCCGCAACATCCGCCTCGCCGAAGCCCCCAGCCACGGCCTCCCCGCCCTCGCCTACGACGCCCACGCCAAAGGCACCCAGGCTTATCTCGACTTGGCTGATGAACTGATTGTACGGTTGGAAAAATAAATAGGGATAGGGATATAAAAAGGCCGTCTGAAAGTTGGGAAATACTTTCAGACGGCCTTTGGTTTGATTGGAAAGAACATTTTTAAAAAAGACCGCGTGCGTGCGTACCGCACACACCCTACACATAAATTTCAAATTCTTTGTGATTCATTTGTAGGGTGTGTGCCCGAAGGCACGCACGCGGTGGCATGGAGGCTACGGCTTGCTGAATCGTCAGCCTTTTCAAAAGCATCCTGCAAACGCGGTATCAACAGAGGCAAAGCCTGCGCCAACGCCGCCGTTCCCTCTTGCGCCACATCTTCCAACCAGTCTTGCAGCCTGATACCCAAATCGGCAACTTCGTGGTCGGGCTCGGGAAAAGATTCTGGAGAGCTGCTGGCGATACGGATTGCCGCCCTTTTTAGGCTGCTGCGCGTCGGGTTCGTCCGGCTGCCCGTCCGGCGTTTGAGCGCGCACCGCATACCACAACGCCGCCATATGCTTGCACGCCCCGCCATAAGGACAATCGCAGCCCCCATCCTTAATGTACAAATCACTATCCAGCTTCAGCCATACCGAATAGTTTTCCGAACCGCACACCTCCGCCCGATAACGCCCAGTGGAAGTTTTTTGGATATCGCGAACCTTGCCCTGCTGAAAATACAGCAGTCCGCGTTCGGCGATATGGGGCAAGAACAGGTGGAGCGAGTGGATACGGGGCATGGTTTGCTTCCAAGAAGTTGTTGAAATATGGGGAGTTTACTGGCTCAGACGACGTTTGGGGAGAGGGTAGTGGGAAGATTTGTTTAGTAAAGTGGCAAAAGGTCGTCTGAAAATGGGTTTCAGACGACCTTTGGGAGGAAAGGGCTGTGGTTTAAAAAGACCGCACACCCTGCACATAGATTCCAAGTTTGCGTACTTGGCAGGTAAGGTGTACGCCTAAAGGCGCACCAGTTTTATGCGAGGCACAGTTTGCTAGCCATGTTATTTGTGTGATAAATAACTTATAGCTAAAATTCATTTGATTACCTATTTTTTTTGATTAGTTGTTATTTGCAAATCTAAACTTTGAATAATTTTAATATTTTCATTTAATGGACTCATTTCAGAAAAGTTATTGTTTTCTATTGTTTGAATTAGGTATCCAATACTATTAGTTTTACTAATAATAGCCTTTTTCATTAATTTATATGCCTCAATTAATTCTTCATTTTCTCTTTGAACTCTCAAAAAAATTGGATGATCTGTTGATGATTTATTTAGAATAGCATCTAGTCCTTTATTTCTGTGTATTCTGGAAAAATCAAAACAGGATAAATGCTTCATTACCCATGGGTCATTATTTTCATATGAAGCTATACCATTCATTAGAACTTTAGATTCTGTTTTAATCAGATCTGATAATCTTAATTTGGTTAATTCAACTGCATCTTCAGAAATATCTATACCTATGAAATTTCTTTTCAAAATAGATGCTGCTACTAAAGTAGTTCCACTTCCACAAAATGGATCAAGAACAACATCATGTTCATCAGTTACTAAATCAATAATTTTTTCTAGTAAGATGATGGGTTTTTGGGTAGGGTAACCAGTTCTTTCTTTAGCTTTAGGATTTAAGAAAGGAATTTCCCACACATCACCTAATGGAACCCCTTTTTTTTGCCCATTATATATAACGTTTCCATGTTGATCTGTTGCATATACAGACGTCCCTAATGAGTTTTTTTTTCTTTTTTGTAAGATTTGATCTAAATTAGTTGTTAAACTATAACTATTAAATCGACGTTTCCATTTAAATTCAAAAGATTTTGAGTAAAATAATATGGTTTGATGTTGATTTAGTAGCCCTTTTTTTGAATTGCTCCAACGTTTGTAATACCAAATAATTTCAGATTGAAAATTGTTTTGGCCAAAAATGCGATCTAATATAGAACGAAGAATATGTGTAGAGTTTCTATCACAATGAATGAATATACTACCAGTTTTTTTTAACTTATCTTTGCATAAAAGTAATCTATCATAAATAAATTGCTCATACTCTGTCAGGCTATCCCATGTATCTTTAAAGAAGTATTGTTTTTTAATATCTTTTGTTGTGCCAGTAAAGTTTTTCCCAGTGAAAAATGGTGGATCTAAATAGATTAGATCAATTGAATTATTATCTATTTTTTTTAATATATGTAGACAATCACCTAGAATAACATCATTCATCATATACCATTACCTTGTTTTTCATGTGCAATCTGTTTTAATATCTTTAATAAATCTACACCTGTAAATTTTAGAATAAAATCCCATGCTGAATCTGCATAATAATACTCTCCATTCTTGCCATGGTATAAAGTTTGTAATGTTTTTTGAATTTTTTGTGCTTGAGATCTATTGGGATAATAAAACATTAATCTAATAGGTTTATATCCTGCAGCGTGAATTACTTCCAACCGTGTATGTTCTTTAGTTACATGATCTCCATCAGTTGTGGCATCTCTCCATTTTATCTCTATTGCATATTTATCCACTAATGCATCTATTTCAAAAGTTTTTGGTTTTTGTCCTATAGTGTTAGGGATTTTAATTTTTTTTGCATTGGGAAATTTATATTTAATGCAATAAAACGCAGCTTCCTCTAAAAATGATCCTGCATATTTATAAAGGAACCTACCAATATTCTGATAAGTATCAATGTCTTTTCCAAATTGACTTGAGATTCCTAACACTTGGTATAGCATATGATGTGAAAGGTCATCATCATACATCTCTATAATACGACTATCAATTTGTTTCTTTAATTCAATTTCATATTTATCAGATAATTCACGAATTTCATCATATAAGATCATGAATGATAACCTAGTTCTATAATGTTAAAAATTTTATTACCCAAATTATAAATATCAATTTTTAAATCATCAATCAATTTATTACCTCCCACCCCTTCAACAACCTCTTCACCGACACCGGATACGGCGTCTTCAATTCCTGCGCAAAAAGCGACACCCTCAATTCTTCAATCATCCATTTAAACCCTGCAAGGCCGTCTGAAACGGGGAGGCCTTGTTTGATCAGGCTGTCGGTTTTTTCCTGCCACATTTGTTCCAGCTCTTGAATATCGGCTTCGCGGGCTGCATCGCGGGCGGGGTTGCTGCTGTATTTTTCAAGGCGCAGGGTCATGGCTTTGAGGTAGATGGGGAGGCGCGGCCATTGTGCCCACGGGGTGCGGGTGGCGAAGCCGGCGGCGAGCAGGGTTTGCAGGCGTAGTCTTAGAAGGTGGGTCAATGGGTGTTTGCCGAGTTTGCTGTTCAGTTCGGCATAGGCGGCGGCGGTTTCCTGCAAATAGCGGCTGAGGGCTTCTTTGACGGCGGGCAGGCGGCTGCGGGCGCGTTTGATTTGTTCTTTAAAGGCTTTTTCGTTGCGCGGCAGCTCGTCTTCGCCGATAAAGGCGCGGTCGCAGACGGCCTGTGTGAGGTCGTCGCGCAGGGTGTCGGCGTTGATGTGTTTGAGCAGCATGGCGGCTTGGGTGAAGCCTTGGATGCCTTTGTTCAGGTCTTTTACCTGCTCTTTTAATTGCAGCTTCATCAATTCGATTACGCCTTGACGGTGTGCCTGTTCGGCGGCTTCTGTGGTGTCAAACAGGCGCAGGGCGATGCGGCCGTCTTTTTCTTTTTGCAGGCCGAGGTAGCCGGTGAGCTGTTGTTTGCCGCGTGCAAATTTGATGGATTCTGGCAGGGTACCGATGTCCCATGTGGTCACGTTGTCGCGCTCAAATTCTTGGGTGTTGTCGCGGAAGGTGACGGCGGCGGCTTGGCCGAGTTGTTGTTGCAACTCATGCAGTTTGCGGCCACCGGCAAGCTCTTGTCCGCCATCATCGATAATGCGCAGATTCAGATAGCAGTGTTCGGGTAATTCTTGCGCCGCCCATGCGTCTTGGTCGATTTGCTCGAAAATCCGCATATCGCCTGCGCTTTTGGCGATAAAGTGCGCCAACTGGGGAATAATGGCCGCTTGGCGGTCGGGATTGCTTTCGAGAAATTTGGTGATGAAATCGGGGACGGGCACGCAAATGCGGCGGATTTGCTTCGGCAGTGCTTTAATCAGCAGCTGGATTTTTTCGCGCAACATACCGGGCACCAGCCATTCGAGCGACGGCGCGTGCAGGCGGTTGAGGACGGTCAGCGGCACGGTCATGGTCACGCCGTCGAGCGGATGGTGCGGCTCGAAGCGGTAGGAAAGTTTGAACTTGCCGTCTGCGGTTTGCCAGAATTTGGGGAACTGCTCTTCGGTAATGTGCGCGGCGGCGTGTTGCATCAGATCGTCGCGGCTTAGGAACAGCAGGCGCGGATTGTCGCGTTCGGCGGTTTTGAGCCAGGCTTCAAAGGTGCGAATATCGGCAAGGGGTAAAGGTTTCAGACGGCCTTTTTGAGATGCTGGCTGCTTTTTGGGTTTTGGGTCGTCTGAAACATTTTGTCGGGTATGTGAACTCGGTTCACGCTCGCGGTTGTCCGCATCATTGGAATCCGTATGCATGGCTTGTGCCACACGTCCTGCGTTGCGCTGGTTTGCTTGTCCGTTTTGATCGACTGTCTTGTCCGACTGGGTTTGTCCGCCCTCTTCACTTCCCCAAATGCCGCCTTTTGCATCTTTCCACACCAGCTCGGGCAGGCGTTCGTTATAAAACGCGAACAGGGCTTCGTCGTCGACCAATACGTCTTGCTTGCGCGATTTGTGTTCGAGTTCGGTAATTTCTTTAATCAGCTTTTTATTGTGGGCAAAAAAGGCCGTCTGAAGATTGCTTTCTTGCGCCACCAATGCACCGCGGATAAAGATTTCGCGCGCTTCTTCAGGTGCAACTTTGCCGTAAGACACGGGGCGGCGCGGCAATACGGTCAGGCCGTAAAGCGTCACGCGTTCGCTGGCGACGACTTCGCCGCGTTTTTGCTCCCAGTGCGGCTCGAAATAATGATAGCGGACGAGGTGCGGCGCTTCCTGCTCGATCCATTCGGGCTGGATAACGGCGACGTCGCGCGCGTAAAGGCGCGTGGTTTCAACCAATTCTGCAGCCATCACCCATTTGGGTTTGGCTTTGAACAGGGCTGATGCAGGAAAAAGGTGGAAACGGCTGCCGCGCGCGCCGGTGTAGTCGTTGCCGTCGGGCGATTTCATGCCGACGTTGGCAATAAGGCCGGTGAGCAGAGCGCGGTGGATTTGTTCGTAGCCGGCTTCTTTGGCGGCGCGGATTTGGGCGCGGTGTTGTTTCTTGTCCAGTTGTTTTTGTTTGAGTTTGGCCGCCAAATCTTGGTCGCCTTGACTTTCAGACGGCCTCAATTGTTCTTGGGAAGGAGGTTGTCTAAACGCGGATTCTTTGGTGGTCAAGCCCATTTCAATCGCGGTTTGGGCAAGCTGGTGGTGCAGCTCGCGCCATTCGCGCATACGCAGGTGCGACAGGAAATATTGTCGACACCACTGCACCAGCTGCTTGTTGGATAAACCTTTGTCGCGCTCGCGCTGGAAGCTGTCCCAAATATTCAGATAGGCAAGGAAGTCGGATTGCTTGTCGGTAAAGCGTTCATGCGCCTTGGCCGCGGCATCGCGCGCTTCCAACGGCCGCTCGCGCGGGTCTTGAATCGACAGTGCGGACGCGATTACCAATATTTCCGCCATGCAGTCGTGTTTCTTCGCCGCCAGCAAAATGCGCGCGATTTTCGGGTCGATGGGCAGACGCGCCATTTGTTCGCCGAGCTTGGTCAGGCGGTAGCGCGTGTTGGCACCGATATGGCCCGAACTGTTTTGCAGGCCGTCTGAAACATT
Source organism: Neisseria subflava (assembly GCF_003044935.1). Classification (NCBI taxonomy): domain Bacteria; kingdom Pseudomonadati; phylum Pseudomonadota; class Betaproteobacteria; order Neisseriales; family Neisseriaceae; genus Neisseria; species Neisseria subflava. The sequence goes on from NZ_POXP01000004.1 coordinate 46,490, forward strand.
GGCTGGGTTGGATCGTGCATCCATGCCTGATCCGCGTACTTGGTTTTTCATATTTTGCATAGTCTTGTCGGTCGGGCATCTTCCCCGACATCATCTTAATTTGTCTTTATTGGTTTTTATGCCGCTTATTGCGGATAAACATATTCCGCCTTGCCGTCGCGAATATTTAAGCTGCCTGCATCGCCTGTGATCAGATTGCCCGTTACCGAGCCTTCGCGACAACCTGAAACCTTCATATCGTAGCCCAGCGTGTGAATCAGGAACGTTGAAAGCTGCTGATGGAAGGCAATCTCGCAAGGCGCAAAAGCCTGGTTGACAGCCTGTTGCACGGCCTTATCCGGGCTGTACAACACCAGCGGCACGAGATAGCTGTCGGGCTGCACCGTGCCTTGATTGTAGGTATCTTGACGCACATACTGACCATGATCAGAGGTATAGGCAAACAGCCAGTTGCCATCAGGCTGCTTTTGCAGCTGCTCGAATACGGTTTGGATCATTTGGTCGGTTTTGTGGATGGTGTTGTCGTACTTATCCACAATATTGGCTTCGCCGAATACTTTATCTTGAGGCTGCAACAATGCGCCGTATGGGACGTGCGAACCGCGTTGGTGCAACACAATAAAATGCTTGCCCTGCTGCAAATTGATTTTGTCGAACAGCGGCAGCAGCTTCTCATCAGGCATATTGTCGCCGTTGCCGTAGCCAAGCTGAGTCGGCTGAATCAGATGGTCTATCCATTTCTTACCGATTAAGTTCAAAATCGCCATCTCGTTTTCCGCCTGCGCGCTGTAAAAATACGTTTCATAACCCTGCTCTTTGGCGAGGCGGAACATATTGGTATCGCCGCTGCTGATTTGCTCATAGCCGTTGGCATGCGGTATCGCATTGAAAAAGCTGGGCAGGGACACAGCCGTCATCAAAGCGGCGGAATAGCTTTGTTTCACAATCGGCTTAAAGTCAGCTTGCGACAGCTGGGTCAAAAACGGCGAAGTTTCGCGTCCGTAGCCAAACAATTTCAAATGCACCGCGCTTTCGCTTTCGCCCATAATCAGGACGATATTTTGAACACTGCCCTGCCCGATTTTGCTTGGCGCAGACTGTTTGAACACAGGAATCTTGCTTAAATCAAACAACTGATACGGCAACACACGCCCGATAAAATAGCCGAAGCTGAAATAATTGGCTTTGATGCGGCTGTATGTCGGTTTGGGCGAAATACCATGTTCCTGCGTCGTACTGAATGAGCGTCCAAAAATCAGCAACATCGCTGCAATAAACAAAATATCGGCAGCAAAATGCGTCTTACGGCGGAACTTGGCAAGGCTGCAAAACAGCACGACTTCCGCCACGCCCCACAACGCAGGCAGCCACAACTTATCCAACATCGACGCGCCCGCGCTGCCGACTTCGGTAACCTCTTTCAGCATCAGCCAATAATTAATACCCGTCATCCAGCTTTGATAAACCGCATAATGCACATTATTGGCAATAATGCTGAGCGCGAAAAACACCGCAATCAACAAACGCGTCGCCTTATAACGCGCAAACAGATACAGCGCAGCAATCACAAATGTCAGCGCAAACGTTTCTGCCATTTTCGCAGCCGGTAAGGTTTCAATTCCGAATACAAAACGATAGGCGATTTCGCTAGCAGTAAGTAGAGACGAATACAGAACAAGCGTGAGGAAAGATTTTTTCATCATTAATATTTCACAATAAAAAATTTACCGATTGGGTTTTAAAACCCAATATTCCCTTTTCAATAGTTTTTAGTTTCTCAATGATTTAGGCCGTCTGAAAATGAAACATGGCCTGCCATTTGATTAAGAAAGATTTTATTTTCAGACGGCCTCCACCGCACCCAATTCCAGCAATACCTGAAAACCGTCATTGATATACCGTGAATCGGGCATTTCTAAAAATGGGAATGCTGCTACGTCGCCTAAGTTCAGCGATGCCATGCGCAGGATGACGGCGGCGAGGTTGCTGCGGACGATTTCGGGATCGGTAAATTCAGGGCGGCTGTTGAAATCTTCTTCTGAAAACAATCGGATACATACGCCTGCAGAGACGCGGCCGCAGCGGCCGGAGCGTTGGCGGGCGGCGGCTTGAGAGATTTTTTCTACATGAAGCTGCTCCACTTTCGCCCGTGCAGAATAACGTTTAACGCGCGCGAGGCCGGTGTCGATGACGTATTTGATGCCCGGCACGGTGAGCGAGGTTTCGGCCACGTTGGTTGCTAACACGATGCGGCGTTTTGCGCCTGAAGGGTGGAAGATTTTGTGCTGTTCGGCGTGCGACAGGCGTGCGAACAGGGGCAGGATTTCGTCGTTGCGGCGCAGCGTGGATTTGCGCAGGGCTTCTGCCGCTTCGCGGATTTCGCGCTCGCCCGGCAGGAACACCAAAATATCGCCTTCGCCATAGCGTGCCAATTCGTCGGCTGCATCAACAATCGCGTCGGTCAGCTCAACTTCTGCGTCATCTTCGTCTTTGCTGGTCAGCGGTCGGTAGAGGATTTCGACGGGATACGTCCGTCCGCTCACTTCTAAAACGGGGGCGCCGTTGAAGTGTTGGGAGAAGCGTTCTGCGTCTATGGTTGCCGAGGTGATGATGACTTTCAAGTCGGGGCGGCGCGGCAGCAGCTGTTTCAGGTAGCCCAAGAGGAAGTCAATGTTCAGGCTGCGTTCGTGCGCTTCGTCAATGATAATCGTGTCGTAGGCGGCGAGATAACGGTCGGTCTGGGTTTCCGCCAGCAGGATGCCGTCGGTCATCAGTTTGATGCAGGCATCGCGCGAGGTGTGGTCGGTAAAGCGCACCTTATAGCCCACCGCGTTGCCGATTTCCGATTTCAACTCTTCGGCAATCCGCTCTGCCACGGAACGCGCAGCCAAACGGCGTGGCTGGGTATGCCCGATCAATCCTGCCGCCCCGCGCCCGAGTTCCAAACAAATCTTGGGCAACTGCGTGGTTTTGCCCGAACCGGTTTCGCCGCAAATAATCGTTACCTGATTCTCGGCAATGGCTTTTTTGATTTCGTCGAGTTTTTCGTGAACGGGCAGCGTGTTGTCGAATTCGGGCTTGGGCAGTTTGGACAGGCGTTGCAGATAGAGATCGTGCGATTTTTTGTATTTTTCCTCAACCTTGGCCAAGCCGCCGTATTTTTTGGGGTTTTTAAAGGCAGATTGCAGGAAATGGCGGTCTTTGGAGAGGGTTTGGGCGAAATCGGGTTGCGGCATGATGGTGCAATAAATTAAATAATGTGAAAAGAATGGAATTATAGCAAAAGGCCGTCTGAAACTTGCTTGCTTTCAAGTTTCAGACGGCCTTTGTATGGATAAACCGTTTTAGTCGGCGGCGTGCCAAGGTTTTTGCATACCGGCGTGGAAACTCGGTTTTTCTCCGCCCCACAAGGTGTCGATGTCGTAGAAGTCGCGCACGGCAGGGAGCATAACATGGACAACGAGGTCGCCTGCGTCGACGAGCGTCCATTCGCCGCTGTCGCCTTCGGTGCTGAGGATTTCGAAACCGGCTTCTTTCAAATCGACGGCAACGTTGTTCGCCAGTGCTTTAACTTGGCGTGTGCTGTCGCCGCTGGCAATAATCATGCGGGCAAACAGGGAGGTTTTGTCTTGGGTTTCCAAAACAGAGATGTCTTTGGCTTTAATATCTTCGAGGGCGTTTACGGCCACTTCGACCATTTTTTGCAGGTCTTGCAATTCTTGTTCGTTCATTGTTTTCCTAGTTGAAATGTTTTCAGACGGCATTATAGCTTATCTGCCTGAATAAACGCTATTTTTCATAGAGTTTGTGTTGGCGGATGTATTGGGCGACGGGTTGCGGCAGGCCATCTGAATGGTGCGTTTTGGCGAGATCAGCACGGATTTGGGTGGAGCTGGTGTTGTGCAGCGGCGCGTTGAGGATGCGGACGCTGCCGTTTTGCAGTGCTTCGCCGAGCCATGCGTGCAATTCGCGCGGGGTTTTGTTGAGGTTGTCGCCTTGGCGCATGGCGATGGCGATATGGGTCTGGCGCACGAGGGTTTGCCATTTTTTCCATGTGTGCAGCTGCATCAGGCTGTCGCTGCCCATCAGCCACCACAGTTGCGCGCCGGGAAACTGCTGGCGGAAGATTTGGACGGTGTCAAACGTATAAGTCGCGCCGTCGCGGACGATGTCGCAGTCGCTGGCGGCGAATTTCGGCTCGTCGGCGATGGCGAGTTCGACCATATTGAGGCGCTCTTGTGCCGGCGTGCGCGTGCTGTCTTTGTGGTACGGGTCGCCTGCCGGCAGGAAGACGACAAGGTCCAAACCGATTTCGTCGGCGAAGGCGCGGGCGATGTGGAGGTGGCCGTTGTGGATGGGGTCAAACGTGCCGCCGAATAATCCGATGTTTTTCATTTCGTGGTGGTGTTTGCGTTAGATGTTTTGGCCGTCTGAAGCAGGCAAGCTGCCGTCAACAATCAAGTTGAGCTTGCCTGTGGTCGGGTGGATGACCAGGCCGTGGATGGCGATGTTGTCGGGCATCAGCGGATGTTTGCGAATCAGCTCGACGGTATGGCGCACGCTGTCTTCGACATCATCAAAACCGGTCAGCCAGCCGTCCAAATCGATACCGGCATTGCGCAGGGTTTCGATGCGGTCGTCGGGGATATTGCTGTCGTGTACGCGTTGGAGGAACTCTTCGGCGTGCAATCCGCGCATACCGCAGTCGTGGTGTGCAATGACCATGATTTCTTTCACTTTGAGTTCAAATACGGCCACCAACAAACTGCGCATCACCGAACCCCAAGGGTGGGTCACCAGCGCGCCGGCGTTTTTGATGAGCTTGGCATCGCCGTTTTTCAAGCCCAAGGCATTGGGCAGCAATTCGATAATGCGTGCGTCCATACAGGAAAGAATGGCGAGCTCGCGGCCGGGGTATTTATTGGTGAAATATTTTTCGTACTCTCCCGATTCAACGAAACGTTGGTTGTAGGAAAGGATATCGGTCAATTCACTCATGATGATGTGCTCGTTTCGGATGATTTACTCTATTATAGCGGTTTTCGGGTAGTGCGGTTGTTTTGCAAATTCGCCGTAAACGGCTAAAATCGACGTATCTTTAGTTCTTTTGGAGGATGCGCCATGTCTCAGTCTTTCCGTTTTGAACAAGTATTCACACCCGATATCCACGACGCATTGTGGGATTGGGCGCAAACAAGCTATGGCGCATCCGACGATTGGTGCATTCTGTATCTCAACGGCCTGCCTTTAGGCCGTCTGAACCCGTTATGGCGCGAACGCCTCGGACAAGATTGGACAGGCAGACAGGCACCCCTTTCAGACGGCCTGAATTTGGAAACCGACAGTTGGGCAGAAATGGGCGACAGTTTGCAAACGCTGGCGCAACAGTGGCGCGAGTGCGGTTGGCTCAAAGGTTGGCGCTGTGAAAAGTTCGACATCTGCGACCAGTCGGGCAAGCCTTTATGTGCACTCGAACGCGCCGCCTTCCGCCCGTTCGGCCTGATGAGTCAGGCAGTGCATTTGAACGGATTGGTCGAAACAGAAGACGGTTTGCGCTTTTGGATAGGCCGCCGCAGTCCGCACAAAGCCGTTGATCCGAACAAACTCGACAACCTGACCGGCGGCGGTATCAGCAGCGGCGAGAGGCCGTCTGAAGCCGTCTGCCGCGAGGGCGAAGAAGAAGCTGGTATTCCCGCTTCTCTGACACCCCATATCCGACCGACTGCCCAAATATATAGTTTGCGCCCCGTTAATCGCGGTGTCCACAACGAAATCCTGTATATTTTCGACATCGTCCTGCCCGAAGACTTCCAACCCGCCAACCAAGACGGCGAAGTTGCCGGTTTTGAACTGATGGACATCCCCACCCTGCTCGATGCCATGTTGTGCGGACACATGATGCACGATGCCCAGCTGGTCACGATCGAAGCCTGCCGTCGATACGGCCTGATCGACCCCAAACATCCGCTGTCCGCATGGCTCGACAGCATCCGTTGCCGACCCCATTTTTAAAGGCCGTCTGAAACCATGTTGCAACTCAAAAACATCAACAAACGCTTCGGCAGCAAAACCGTTGCCCAAGACATTAATCTAAACGTCGAAGCAGGCAAAATCCTCGCCGTACTCGGCCGATCCGGCTGCGGCAAATCCACCCTGCTCAAAACCATCGTCGGCCTGGTGCGTCCCGACAGCGGCGAAGTCTGGCTCAACGGCGACAACATCACTGACATGCCGTCTGAAAAGCGCAATATCTCGCTGATGTTTCAAGACTACGCCCTTTTGCCGCATTTAACCGCCCTCGACAACGTCGGCTTCGGCCTCAAAATGCGCCGCCTGCCCAAAGCCGAAATCGAAGAACAATCCATGCAAGCCTTGCGCGACATCGGTTTGGAACACGAAGCGCAACGCAAACCCGAAAGCCTCTCCGGCGGCGAACAGCAACGCCTCGCCCTCGCACGCGCCCTCATCACGCGCCCGTCACTGTTGCTCTTGGACGAAGCCTTCTCCAGCCTCGACACCCACCTGCGCCACCACCTGCGCACCCTGACCGCCGAACGCATCCGCAGTCAAAACATCCCCGCCATCCTCGTGACCCACTCCGCCGAGGAAGCCTGCACCATGGCCGACACCATCGCCATCATGCACGAAGGCCGCATCCTCCAACACGGCACGCCGGAAACCCTTATCCGCCGCCCCGTCAACGCCCAAGCCGCCCTGCTGCTCGGTTTGGCCAACACCGACGACACACGCTACATCCCCCAACACGCCATCCGATTCAACCCGAACGGCACAGCCGTCCGCATCAGCGAAGCCGTCCCCCTCGCCGAAGGCATACGCCTTACCCTCGCCCATCCGCAATACGGCGATTTGATTTGGTATCCCCACGCCGACCACGATACAGACAAACCGCAAACCGGACAGGAAATCCGCATCAGCGTGGATGAAAATCAGATTGTTTGGTTTGATTGAATGTGATGGATTAAAAAAAAGAAAAAGGCCGTCTGAAAAGCAACAAACACCGTCATTCCCGCGCAGGCGGGAATGACGGCGGATGGGTTTGGGGTGGGGTACAAGTTTCAGGCTGCCTTGGGGAAGGGCAGCCTGAAAATGGGGAGGCCGTCTGAAAGAGCAGTTTCAGACGGCCTTTGTGTTGTAGGTTGGGTTGTAAACCCAGCACAAAACAGATGAATTGACGGTTTTGTTGGGTCTTGATCCAACCTATGCTTTCTGTTTAATTAACCTTAATATTCTGGGTCTCTATCGGGATTATCTGCTTCAAAATCCTCATCCGATTCATAATGTTCACGACTATTTTTATATTCTCTAATTCGTTCTTTATTCGCATCCTCTAATGCTCCAATACTTGTAAATTCCGTTACACCTCTTGCTCTACGCTCTGGTACTTTCACATTTATTCCTTCATTTGCAACACTAGCCTCAAGCCCCTGCTCAGCAAGCATATCTGCAATCTTGTTAAAAGCTACATCACGTATAGATTTTCTGCCAGTTTCTTTTCTCACATCTTCACGAGTTACAGTTGCCTGCGGATAGATTTCTTGCTCCCAGTTGGGCGTAAGATATGCAGTACCTTGATTGTCATTCACATTCATACGTGTTCGTTGATATAGTAGTGTTGCAATTTTTTGAACAAGTTGTTTATCTTTTTCATCATATTGAGATGTCATTAGATACCTCTTGAAAAATTAGGTTAATAAAACTCAACAATGTGGAAACACATGCTGAACGATTAATGGGCTTTATTATATTTATTTTTGGAGAGTAGTTCAAGTATTTTTCAAGTTATTTTCAGGATTTTTTGAAGGTAATAAAAAAGACAATAAAAAAAGCAGCCTGAAAAATCATTTTTGACTTTTCAGGCTGCCTTTGCTTACAACCAAACAATATTACCCTCTCAACTTCGCCAACTGCCCTTCCACTTTCGCCATCTTATCTTCCAATTCCGCCAAATCGGCTTTGTCTTTTTCCACCAGATGCTCCGGGGCTTTTTCGGTGTAGCCGGGTTTGGAGAGTTTGGCGTTGAGTTTGTCCAAGGCTTTTTGCAGCTTCTCGGCTTCTTTGCTCAAACGGGCGGTTTCGGCGGCTTTGTCGATTTCGACTTTCAGCATCAGGCGCGCGCCGTTGCAGACGGCGACAGGTGCGTCTTCTGCTTCGGGCAGGCTGTCCACCAGCTTGGCTTCGGTCAGTCGGGTCAGCGACGGCAGATATTTGAGCAGGCCTTCGAGTTCTGCGCTGCCTTCGACGAAGAGTGGTGCTTTGACGTTTGGCGCGATACCCATTTCGCCGCGCAGTTTGCGCACTTCTTCCACCAAGTCTTTCAATGCGGCCATTTTGTCGAAGGCCGTCTGAACGATTTGTTCTTTATCGGCTTGCGGATAGGCGGCCAACATGATGCTGTCGGCGGTTTTGGCATTCGCCAGAGGCGCAACGACCTGCCACAGCTCTTCGGTAATGAACGGCATGATTGGGTGCAGCAGGCGCAGGATGGTTTCGAGTACGCGCACGAGGGTGCGGCGTGTGGTGCGCTGGGTTGTCGGGCAGCCGGTTTGGATTTGCACTTTTGCCAGCTCGATGTACCAGTCGCAATATTCGTTCCACACAAATTCGTACAGCGTTTGTGCGGCAAGGTCGAAGCGGTAGGTTTCAAAGGCTTCGGCAACGGCGGCTTCGGCTTGTTGCAGTTTGCCGATAATCCATTGGTCGGCAAAGGTAAACGCCAACGGCTGCATTTCGTCTTGGCCGCAGTCTTTGTCTTCGGTGTTCATCAACACGAAGTTGGTGGCGTTCCACAATTTATTGCAGAAGTTGCGGTAACCTTCGGCACGTTTGAAGTCGAAGTTGACGCTACGACCCAAGCTGGCGTAGCTCGCCATGGTGAAGCGCAAGGCGTCCGCGCCCATGCTCGGAATGCCTTCGGGGAAAAGTTTTTTCGTGGCTTCTTCCACTTTCGGCGCGGTTTCGGGTTTGCGCAGACCGGTCGTGCGTTTCACCAGCAGCTTGTCCAAGTCGATGCCGTCAATCAAATCGACGGGGTCGATGACGTTGCCTTCGGATTTGGACATTTTTTTGCCTTCGTGGTCGCGCACGATGCCGTGGATGTACACGTCTTTAAACGGTACTTTGCCGGTGAAGTGGGTGGTCATCATAATCATACGCGCCACCCAGAAGAAGATGATTTCGTAGCCCGTAACCAAGACATTGGACGGCAGGAAGGCTTTGAGTTCGTCGGTTTCAGACGGCCAGCCGAGTGTGGAGAACGGCACGAGCGCGGAGGAGAACCATGTATCCAATACGTCTTCTTCGCGGGTCAAACCGGTTTTGCCGGCTTGTTTTTCGGCTTCTTCCTGATTGCGGGCGACGTACACATTGCCTGCTTCGTCGTACCATGCAGGGATTTGATGGCCCCACCACAGTTGGCGCGAGATACACCAGTCTTGGATGTTGTTCATCCATTGGTTGTAGGTGTTGACCCAGTTTTCAGGGATAAAGCGCACTGCGCCGCTGTCGACGGCTTTTTTTGCTTTGTCGGCGAGGCTCAAGCCTTTGAATTCGCTGTCAGGCTCGCCGCCGTTTGGCGTGGCGGACATGGCGACAAACCATTGGCTGGTCAGCATCGGCTCAATCACCGAACCGGTACGGTCGCCTTTCGGCGTCATCAGCGTGTGCGGTTTGATTTCGACCAAGAAACCTTGTTCCTGCAAATCGGCAACCATTTGTTTGCGCGCGGCAAAGCGGTCTAAGCCTGCGTATTTTTCAGGCAGGGCAAAGCCTTGTTGCGCTTCGCCTTTGAAGTTGAACACTTCGGCGTTTGCCAGCACTTTGGCTTCCAAATCGAACACATTAATCAGGCGCGTGTCGTGGCGTTTGCCGACTTCGTAGTCGTTGAAGTCGTGCGCAGGCGTAATTTTCACGCAGCCTGTACCAAAGTCTTTTTCGACGTATTCGTCGGCAATCACGGGGATAGTACGGCCGGTCAGCGGCAGGATCAATTCTTTGCCGATCAAGTGGGTGTAACGTTCGTCTTCAGGATTGACGGCAACGGCAACGTCGCCCAGCAGCGTTTCAGGACGGGTGGTCGCCACGATAACGGCTTCGGCGGGATTGTCGGCCAGCGGATAGCGGATGTGCCACATAGAGCCTTGTTCTTCCACGCTTTCCACTTCCAAATCAGACACTGCGGTACCCAATACCGGATCCCAGTTCACCAAGCGTTTGCCGCGGTAAATCAAGCCTTGTTCAAAAAGGCGCACGAACACTTCGGTCACGGTTTCGGCGCGCACGTCGTCCATCGTGAAATATTCGCGCGTCCAGTCGGCAGAGCAGCCCACGCGGCGCATTTGTTGGGTAATCGTGCCGCCGGAAACTTCTTTCCATTCCCATACTTTTTCCAAGAATTTTTCGCGGCCCAAGTCATGACGGGACACATTTTGCGCGGCAAGTTGACGCTCGACCACGATTTGCGTGGCGATGCCCGCGTGGTCGGTGCCCGGAATCCAGGCGGTATTGCAGCCTTTCATGCGGTAGTAGCGGGTCAGGCCGTCCATGATGGTTTGGTTGAAGGCATGGCCCATGTGCAGCGTGCCGGTTACATTGGGCGGCGGCAGTTGGATGGAGAAAGACGGTTTGGTCAAATCCATATCAGGCTGGAAATAGCCCTGCTTTTCCCAGTTTTGATAATGTTTGGATTCGATTTCGGCTGGATTGTATTTGTCTAACATGATGGAACTTTGTGAAATTAAGGTTATTTTTGATGTGCGGATTATAACGCAAAAAGGCCGTCTGAATCATTTCAGACGGCCTTTGGCATACGGGTTTTAAAAATGGAACAATACCAGGCTGACGGCAATCACCGCCATGCCCGTTGTCAGGCCGTAAACGGTTTCGTGGCCGTCTGAATAGCGTTTGGCGGCCGGCAGCAGCTCGTCCAACGCCAAAAACACCATCACGCCGGCTATCACGCCAAACACCGAGCCAAAAACGGCAGGCGACAAAAACGGCTGCAAAACCAAATAGCCCAAAGCCGCCCCCAAAGGCTCGGCCAAACCGGATAACAGACACGCCCATACCGTTTTCTTACGGCTTCGGGTGGCAAAATAAACCGGCGCAGCGATGGAAATACCCTCCGGAATATTATGGATGGCAATCGCCAAGGCCAAAGGCATCCCGACCGCCGGATTTTCCAAGGTGGCAAAAAACGTCGCCAAGCCTTCGGGGAAATTGTGCGCCGTAATCGCAAACGCCGCCATCATGCCGACTCGCGCGATATGGCGGCGTTTGCTTTCTTGAAACGACGGGTCTTGCGCGTCCAAGGTTTCATGTGGGTTCGGCACCAGGCGGTCAATCAGCGCGATGCCGCCCATCCCGGCCAAAAATGCCATGGTCGCCGCCGCAAACGCGTGGTCTTTATCATAAATTTCAGCAAACGCCTCGCTGGATTTACTGAAAATCTCCGTCAGGGAAACATACACCATCGCACCGCCGGCAAATGCCAAACCAAACGACAACACGCGTGGATTGGGCGTTTTGGAAAACATCACCAAACCGCTGCCTAATACGGTAAACAAACCGGCAGCCAGCGTGATGGAAAAGGCAGCGGCCAAATTGGACATCGAAAAATCGGGCATGAGAAAACCTGCGCTAAAAGCTGGGACAGGTTCAGACTAACACTTTTTAATGTATATGATAATAGTTATTATTTATTTTATTGATTGGATACCCGGATTTTAAAACAAAAGGCCGTCTGAAAAATATTTTTCAGACGGCCCTTAAGTTTGAAATATCACCAAACCTTATCGCTTTCCAGCTTAAGCCTGATAGCGCGACAGGCTCAAGTCGTCGCTGCGGATTTCGGCGTCTTTGCCGCTCACGATATCGGCGGTCAATTTTGCCGAGCCCAGCGACATGGTCCAACCCAAAGTGCCGTGACCCGTATTCAGGAACAGGTTGTCAAAGCGGGTACGGCCGATTAGCGGCGTGCTGTCGGGTGTCATCGGTCTGAGGCCGCTCCAGAACAATGCCTGATTCAAGTCGCCGCCTTCGGGGAATAAATCGTTGACGACCAAAGCCAAGGTTTCGCGGCGTTTTTCGGGCAGTTTGATTTCGTAGCCGGACAATTCCGCCATACCGCCGACGCGGATTCTGTTGTCGAATCGTGTGATGGCGACTTTGTAGCTTTCGTCCAAAACGGTGGACACCGGCGCGCCGTCGGAATTTGTGACCGGCAGGGTCAAGGAATAGCCTTTGACGGGATAAATGGGCAGATTGAGGTCCAACTGCGCCAAAACCGTCCTGCTGAAGCAGCCGAGCGCGCAGACGAAGGCATCTGCTTCAAACCGTTCTGTTTCAGTTTCCACTGCGCTGATGCGCTGGCCGTTGTGTTCGATGCGGTGGATGGTTCGGTTGAAATGGAACTGTACGCCTTTTTCCAGACACAGTTTGTACAGGTTTTGGGTGAAGAGGTGGCAGTCGCCGGTCGCATCCGCAGGCAGGTGCAGACCGCCGGCAATTTTGGCGGTAACGCGTGCAAGTGCAGGCTCGAATTCTGCGCATTCTTCGGGTTTCAGACGACGGTAGGGTACGCCGTAGCGTTCCAAAACGGCAATGTCTTGTTCTGCCGCTTCGACTTCTTTGGCTTGGCGGAAAATCTGCAACGTCCCTTTTTTGCGCCCTTCGAAATTCATGCCGGTTTGCGCTTCAAAACGGCGGAACATTTCACGGCTGTATTCGGAAATCCTGACCATGCGCTCTTTATTGATTTGATAGCGCGCTGCCGTGCAGTTTTGCAGCATTTGCCACAGCCATTCGATTTGATACAGGCTGCCGTCGGGGCGAAACAGTAAAGGCGGATGGCTTTTAAACAGCCATTTCAGCGCTTTGGTCGGAATGCCGGGTGCAGCCCAGGGCGTGGTATAGCCGTAAGAAAGCTGGCCTGCATTGGCAAAACTGGTTTCTATCGCCACGCCCTCGGCGCGGTCGATGACCGTTACTTCATGTCCTGCCTCTGCCAGATACCACGCGGAAGATACGCCTGCCACGCCGGCACCTAAAACAAGCACTTTCATTTTTCTCCTCCTCTGACTTTTTTCAAAACAAACTGATATCCATCGGGCCGTCTGAATGTTCCGTTTCAGACGGCCTTGGACATCAATGCGGCAATTCGCCGTTTTTGATTTTTTGTTTGAAGTCGCGCGTTTCATTGACGATGACTTTCGCCATCAACAAAAGCGCAATCAGGTTGGGCAATGCCATCAAGCCGTTGAACGTATCCGAAGCCAGCCACACCAAATCAAGGCTCAATACGGTACCCAGCATGACGGAAGAGACGTAACCCACGCGGTACAGTCCGGCAAAGCGTTCGCCGAAAACGTACACCGCGCATTTCTCGCCGTAATAACACCAGCCGAGAATGGTTGAGTAGGCAAAGAAAATCAGGCCGATGGTAACAATCCAGCCACCGATGCCGGGCAGCATTTTTTGGAACGTGACGGTTGTCAGCGCCGCGCCGCTCAATTCAGGTTTGACAAACTCGCCGCCTGCGCCGAGCAGACCCATAACCAACACGATACCGGTAATCGAGCAGACAACGATGGTGTCCAAAAACGTACCGGTCATGGAAACCAATGCCTGACGGACGGGGTGGTCGGTTTTCGCGGCGGCGGCGGCAATCGGCGCAGAACCCATGCCCGCTTCATTGGAGAACACACCACGTGCCACGCCGTAGCGGATGACCGTGCCGATGGCACCGCCGGCCACAGCTTGCGCGCTAAACGCATCGGAGAAAATCAGTTTGACGGCAGGCATCAGTGCGTCAGAATTCACGACAATAATGGAAATACCGCCCACTACATAAAATACGGCCATGGCAGGCACGATAAAGGACGCGGCTTTGGCGATGCCCTTAATGCCGCCCAAAAGCACGATGGCCGTTAATACGGTCAATATCACGCCGGTGTAGGCAGGCTCGACGCCGAAGCTGGTTTGCACTGCCTGCGCAACCGAGTTGGACTGCACCGAGCTGCCGATACCGAAGGAAGCGAATGTGCCGAACAGGGCAAACGCGACGGCCATCCATTTCCAGTTTTTGCCCAAGCCTTTTTCGATGTAATACATCGGGCCGCCGGACATCTCGCCTTTGGAGTTGGTCACGCGGTATTTCACCGCCAACACGCCCTCGCCGTATTTGGTGGCCATGCCGAAAACGGCGGTCATCCACATCCAAAATACCGCGCCCGGGCCGCCGGTTACCACCGCAGTCGCCACGCCGGCGATATTGCCCGTACCGATGGTGGCCGACAGCGCGGTCATCAACGCCGCGAAATGGGAAATATCGCCTTCATGGTCTTCGCCGTTTTCATGCTTCTTTGACGGCACAAACGCCTGTTTCAGCGCATAACCCAACATGGTGAACTGCAAACCTTTCAGCAAAACGGTCAGCAAAATGCCCGTACCGACCAGCAGCATCAACATAATAGGTCCCCAGACCCAGCCGCTAATGGTTTCGAAAAAGGCTTTGAGATTGTCTAAAAACATTTGCATGGCTTTCTCCTTTGTCTGTTTTATTTTTTATGCACTACTTTTTTGTAGTGTCATGTAATTTCAGCACAGAATATTCAATAAGACAATATCTTTCTTTTTAAAAAGATTTTTGAGGTTTTACCCTAAAAAGATATCTATTTAGACCGGCCGGATTGTTTACAATCCGCTAAAAATAAAGGCTGCGTCCGAGATAAAATGCCAAATGAAAGTTAATCAACCATCAATTAAGACTGCAACAATTAAAATGACACAATCGACAAATGGCACATTATTGAAAAATACAAACGCGCAAATCTTGTTTTAAAAAAGCCTCAGGCCGTCTGAAAGATGGTTCAGACGGCCTGAGGCTTGTTAATTATATTGATAAAATCAGGTTGATGAATGTTGCCCAAGCAACTGCGCCAACAGTCGGGCAAAGCGTTCCGTTGCGCCTTCGCTGGTGTGCAAATACAGGGCTGGCTCGATAAGTTCCAATTCATTGAGCAGGAAGGTGTCACCGACCAATGTACCATCCACGCGGGCGTAAACCGGCATTTGCGGCAAGGCGGCCAGTACGTCTTGCGCGGCACTGATGGCAAACTCGGGCGGCTCAATACCGAACACCGACACGCCATAGGCCGAGTTGGCACGCCATTCACCTTGTGGCGGCTGACGGCGCATAGCATGGCTGAATGCGCCGTTGAAAAACACCAGCGAGGTTTCGCCTGCTGTTTCGATTTCGCGGATATAAGGTTGAACAATCATACCTTGCGGATAATCCGCCATATCCACGTCCAATGCGTCCGCACAAACTTTAACCACGCCTTTGCCGCTCTGCCCGAATGCCGGCTTGATGACCGCTTCCGTCCAGCCCTGTTGGTTCAGAATGTCCGCCAATTCGGTTTTTTGCGGCGGAACGAATACGCTGGGAATCACTTGCGCGCCGCGCGCCGCCAAATCGCACAAATAAGTCTTTTCCATATTCCAAGCCATCAATTCGGGCGGATTGATAAAACGCTGCCCCGCCTGCCCGGCATGTTCCAGCCATTGGCGGAAGGCTTCGGGTTCGGCGGCATAATCCCATGCGCATAAAGGCAGTAAAAACGTCGCAGACGGATGGTTTTGCCACGCATCAAATACGGTTTTCACGCCCATGCTTTCCAAGCATGCCGCCAATGTTTTCAGGTTGTCCGATGGTTCGGGATAGGTTTGGCAGGTAATGAGTGCCAAAACGGTTTGCTCGGTCATGGTTGCCGCCTTATTGCTAAAACCAAAATTATATAGCGAAATCAAACCAAAAGATTTTTCAGACGGCCTGATACATGAGGCCGATTCTGATAAAATGGTTTCCCCTTTTTCGTCGGAACATGCTCATGAAATCTGCCCACGTCCTTGTCTGGTTCCGCCGCAACCTCCGCCTGCACGACAATGCCGCGCTTAATGCCGCCGTTGCAAGCGGTTTGCCCATCGCCTGTGTCTGGGTCAGCCAAAGGCCGTCTGAAAACCACAATCCGCGTCAAAGTCTGTTCCATTATCAAGCCGCACAAGAGCTGCATACCCGTCTGGCGGCGCACCATATTCCTTTATATGTCATCGCTTCCGACGAAGACCTCCTCCCCTTGGCTGCTGCGCTCAATGCCCATACCGTCATCACAGACGAAGCCTACACCGAAGCCGAAATCCGCCAAGACAACCACCTCTGGCACAATCTCGACCGAGCAGGCATTGTCCTGCAACACGCCAACGACCGCGGCATTTTGGCCAAAGCCCCCCTCATGGATGCCAACGGCCTGCCCTACATCGATTTTGCTGCCTATAAACAGGCATGGTTGCAGGCTTATTCAGGACAAAGGCCGTCTGAAACCGAATTGCCTGTTCAAACCGGACAAAACGTTCCACTGTTTCCAGCCCATACCGGCGCAGTATTGCCTGCCTATCAACAGGGCGGCGAAACCGCAGCCTTAACGCAATGGCACGTGTTCAAACAGAATTTGGTTCACTATCCGATTACCCAAAACTTTCCGGCACGAAAAAACACCAGCCTCCTCAATGCCTACCTGTCCGCAGGCTGCATTTCACCGCGCCTGCTGGCTGCCGAAGGATTGGCAAATCGACATTTCGAGTGGCTGGACAAACTCATTTTCCGCGACTACTGCTACCAGCTCGCTTACCACCGCCGCCTGCCCGAAACAACCGATGCCGCCCCGATACGCGAATACTGGCGACACGGCCAAACCGGCGTGCCCATCATCGACGCCTCCATCCGCGGCCTCGAAGCCACCGGCCACTTACACCCCGTTCTCCAGCAGCTGTGCGCCCACTATTTCTGCCATGCCCTCAACTTCGACCCCAACCAAGGCATCGCGTGGACAGCCTCCGTCCAAACCGGCACCGACCCTGCGCTCAACCAAGCCAACTGGCACCTCGCCGCACAAGACACGGCCACCGTCCGCTATGCCCATCGTTCACATCAAATCGATCCCGACGGCAGCTACATCCGCAGTTACCTCCCCGAATTGGCGCACCTGCCGTCCACCCTTATCCATACGCCGTGGGCCGCCGCCGATGACATCGACACACACGGCTACCCCTTTCCCAAGGCCGTCTGAAACCTGCGTTCACACCAAAAAACCACACTAGATACAGCTGAAAAACGTTCAAACAAAATATTTTGGTTTCAGACGGCCAAACAGATTGAATAGCCAAGATTTACACGGTAAACTTACGTCATTAAAAAATTTTATTATTTCATTACAATGAAACCCGCATTCGACATAAAAACGTCACGTTTGGACGTCTTATCCATCCATCTGCACACCGCAGATCTAACAGAATTGGAAGAATTCCTACGCCAACTGGCAGGCCAATCCCAAGACGAATTCGTTCCCTTCATTTTAGACGTACAAGATTTCGACCATCCCGAATCCATCGATTTGGGCGGCATGATTTCCCTGTTTGCCCGTTACGGCATGCAAATTTTAGGACTGCACCACACCAGCGACACATGGGCGGCAGCGGCGGCGCGTTACCACTTGGTCTTCAAGCAAGGCAACTCCACCCAGGCAGCCGACACACAGGCGGCACCTACTCCTCGCCAAGCACCGCAGCCGCAAGACGTACAAGCCACCGTTATCAACAATCCGACCGTATTGGTCAGCACGCCCGTGCGTACCGGCCAGCAGGTTTACGCTGAAAACGGCGACCTCATCGTTACCGGCATCGTCAGCCAAGGTGCGGAGCTTATCGCCGACGGCAACATCCATATTTACGCCCCCATGCGCGGCAGAGCGTTGGCCGGTGCAAAAGGCAACACCAACGCGCGCATCTTTATTCATTCCATGCAGGCCGAATTAGTCTCCGTTGCCGGTATCTACCGCAACTTCGAGCAAGACCTGCCCGAGCATCTGCACAAAAAACCCGTACAAGTATCATTGCAAGACAACCGACTGGTTATCAGCGCAATCGACGCCGAATAAACATCAGTACTTAAAAAGGAAATATCGTGTCCAAAATCATCGTAGTAACTTCAGGTAAAGGCGGCGTAGGCAAGACTACTACCAGCGCCAGCATCGCAACCGGCCTAGCCCTGCGCGGCCACAAAACCGCCGTGATCGACTTCGACGTCGGTTTGCGCAACCTCGACCTGATTATGGGTTGCGAACGCCGCGTCGTGTATGACCTCATCAACGTCATCCAAGGCGAAGCCACACTCAACCAAGCCCTGATTAAAGACAAAAACTGCGAAAACCTCTACATCCTGCCCGCCTCGCAAACCCGCGACAAAGACGCGTTGACCCGCGAAGGCGTGGACAACGTGATGAAAGAGTTGTCCAGCGAAAAAATGGGCTTCGAATTCATTATCTGCGATTCCCCTGCCGGTATCGAACAAGGTGCACTGATGGCACTCTACTTTGCCGACGAAGCCATCATTACCACTAACCCGGAAGTATCCAGCGTCCGCGACTCCGACCGTATCTTGGGCATTTTGCAAAGCAAATCCCGCAAAGCAGAACAAGGCAGCACTGTTAAAGAGCACCTGCTGATTACCCGCTACTCCCCTGAGCGCGTGGCTAAAGGCGAAATGCTGTCTGTACAAGACATCTGCGATATCTTGCGTATTCCGTTGATCGGTGTGATTCCTGAATCACAAAACGTCCTGCAAGCTTCCAACGCCGGCGAACCTGTCATCCATCAAGACAATGCTGCAGCAGCAGAAGCCTACAAGGACGTTATCGCCCGCCTCTTGGGTGAAAACCGTGAAATGCGTTTCCTCGAAGCTGAGAAGAAAAGCTTCTTAAAACGACTGTTCGGAGGTTAATACATGTCCCTGCTCGATATGCTGTTCGGCAGAAAGCCGAAAACCGCCACAGTCGCGCGCGACCGCCTGCAAATCATCATCGCGCAAGAGCGTGCACAAGAAGGCCAAGCTCCGGACTATCTGCCGACCCTGCGTAAAGAGTTGTTGGAAGTCCTGTCCAAATACGTCAACGTATCATTGGACGACATCCGCATCTCCCAAGAGAAACAAGACGGCTTAGACGTTCTTGAGCTGAACATCACCCTGCCGGAACAAAAAAAGGCTTAACACATGACCTTGACCGAATTGCGTTACATCGTAGCCGTCGCACAAGAACGTCACTTCGGACGTGCCGCACGACGCTGCTTTGTCAGCCAGCCCACCCTCTCCATCGCCATCAAAAAGCTGGAGGAAGAGCTGTCGGTATCCCTGTTCGACCGTAGCAGCAACGACATCATCACGACCGAAGCGGGCGAGCGCATTGTTGCCCAAGCCCGCCGGGTTCTGGAAGAAGCAGAACTCATCAAGCACCTTGCCAATGAAGAGCAAAACGAATTGGAAGGCGCGTTTAAACTCGGCCTGATTTTCACCGTTGCCCCCTACCTTCTGCCCAAGCTCATTACCGCGCTGCGTGAAACCGCGCCGAAAATGCCGCTGATGCTGGAAGAGAACTATACCCACATCCTGACCGAGTCGCTCAAACGTGGCGATGTCGATGCAATCGTCGTTGCCGAACCGTTCCAAGAGCCGGGCATCGTGACTGAGCCTCTGTATGACGAACCTTTCTTCGTCATTGTTCCCAAAGGTCATCACTTTGAAGAACTCGATGCCGTTACGCCTCAACTTTTGAGCGAAGAACAAGTGTTGCTGCTGTCTGAAGGCAACTGTATGCGCGACCAAGTGTTGGCGAGCTGTTCCGAATTGGCTTCCAAGCAAAAAATCCAGGGCTTGACCAATACCCTGCAAGGCAGCTCCATCAATACCATCCGCCACATGGTTGCCAGCGGCCTGGCCATCAGCGTCATGCCGGCTACCGCATTGACCGAAAACGACCACATGCTTTTCAGCATTATCCCGTTTGAAGGTACTGCACCGCACCGCCGTGTCGTTTTGGCCTATCGTCGCAACTTTGTCCGTCCCAAAGCACTGACTGCTTTGCGTACTGCCATTTTGCAATCGCAACTGACCGGTGTAACCTTCGTCAACGAATAAACCGTAAAACAAAAGGCCGTCTGAATGTTCAGACGGCCTTTTTATTTTTAACCGAATAAAGGATTAGTAGCGAGTATGAACCTGACTGCCGATAACACCACCCAAAGCCGCACCACCCAAGGTAGAGCCAGTATCGCCACCAATCAAGTTACCTGCCACACCACCCAATACCGCACCAGCAGCAGTGTTGCGTTGGGTTTGAGTCATATTGGCACATGCACCCAAAGAAGCGGCCAGCATGATCAAGGTCACAGTTTTTGCAAAAGTTTTCTTCATGGTTTGATTCTCCATCAGGGATTAAGCTTTATATGGAGCAGTATGGCACAACCTTTCATTAATATATTTTCTGATAAGTAAAGACAGATTAAACTAAGATAACGCCCTTGATGAACGGTTAACCTCAAAAACAAACGGCAATTCCAATAGAATATTTATAAAATTTAATATATTTAGCATAAAATTGCGCATGCATCAACCGCATTCGGTAGTGATACAATGACGACTTGTCTGAATTACCGGAAACACCCGTCATGAGTATCTACGCACTGGCACACATCATCCACGTTTATTGCGCGATTGCCTTTGTCGGCGGCGTATTTTTCGAAATGCTGGTCCTCTCCGTTTTACACACCGGCCGCGTTTCACGCGAATCGCGCCGCGAAGTCGAACATGCCATGTCCTATCGTGCCGTCCGCGTAATGCCGCCTGTCGTCATTACCCTGTTCATCAGCGGCATCGTGATGGTGTACAACCGCTACCTGCCGATACTGCACCACCCATTCGACAGCTCTTTCGGCATCATGCTGAGCATCAAAATCCTGTTGGCAATAAGCGTTTTGGTACATTTTGCCATCGCCGTCGTCAAAATGGCACGGCACACCCTCACCGTCGGCTGGTCGAAATACATACACGCCGTTGTATTCAGCCATATGCTGTTTATCGTCTTTTTTGCCAAAGCAATGTTCTACCTGTCTTGGTAAACCTTACCCATACCCCACACACAAGGATTGTTTATGACCCAATACCCGTCCGTCGGCTCGCCGATGTTTTACGGCATCTTCTTTATTGCCGTCTTAATCATGATCGCCATCGATATGGTATCGCTGAAAAAAAACGGCGCCCACAAAGTCAGCATCAAAGAAGCCCTCGCCTGGAGCGGCATTTGGGTGGCCGTATCCTGCACGTTTGCAGGCTGGCTCTATTTTGAACTGGCGGGCAACCCAACTTACGGGGCCGTTGTCGCCAAAGAAAAAGTCCTCGAATTCTTCACCGGCTATGTGCTTGAAAAATCCCTTGCCGTTGATAACATCTTCGTTTTCCTGATGATTTTCGGCTACTTCAAAGTCGAACCCAAATTCCAACATCGCGTCTTGCTCTATGGCGTATTCGGCGCCATCGTCCTGCGCGCCATCATGATCTTCATCGGCGCAGCCTTGGTACAACAATTTGAATGGATTTTGTACCTCTTCGGCGCATTCCTCTTATACACCGGCATTCACATGATGAAGCCCGAAGCCGAAGCTGAAGAAGACCTTTCCCAAAACAAGATCCTGACCCTGCTCAAAAAAGTCATCCCGACCAGCCAACAGTTTGACGGTGAAAAATTCTTTACCATCGAAAACGGCAAACGTATTGCTACGCCGCTTTTGCTGGTATTGATTATGATCGAATTGAGCGACGTCATCTTCGCCGTGGACAGCATCCCCGCTATTTTTGCCGTAACCACCGACCCTTTCATCGTCCTCACTTCCAACATTTTTGCCATCTTGGGCCTGCGTGCCATGTACTTCTTACTGGCAGACTTTGCCGAACGCTTTATTTTCCTCAAATACGGCTTGGCTTTCGTATTGAGCTTTATCGGCATCAAGATGCTGATTATGCACTGGGTGCATATCCCGATTTCCATTTCGCTGTCCGTCGTCTTCGGCGCACTGGGTGCGTCCATCCTGACTTCTTTGGTGTACACGCGTCAGCAAGAGAAAAAATAATCTGCCGATATAAAAAGGCCGTCTGAACATTTCAGACGGCCTTTTCAAATATCAAACACCAGCTTATTTAGCAGCGTCTTTCAATTTGTCGGCAGCTTCTTGAGTCGCATCGGCTGCTTTACCCATAGCGTCTTTAGCTGCGTCTTTGGCAGCATCTTTAGCATCAGAAACTGCATCTTTAGCTTCTTCAACCGCTTTACCGGCAGCATCTTTTGCGTCAGAAACTGCTTTATCTGCAGTTGCTTTAGCATCTGCAGCAGCGTCTTTAACATCAGAAACAGCTTGCTCAGCTGCACCTTTGGCTTCAGAAGCAGCAGCATCAACAGTAGAAGCTGCATTTTCAGCAGCAGTGTTTACATCGGAAGCAACAGCAGAAGCCGCCTCTTGGGTTTCTTTTTTCGCTTCTTGTGTACACGCCGCCAAGCCGGCTACCATCATCGCAGCAATCAATAATTTTTTCATGTTGTATATCCTTTGGTCTAAAAAATATCCATCAGAACTGACAGATTAGATAATCATAACATAATAAATGCTCAAAAAAGGAAGAATTAACGCCAAATGACAGCCGATTTACGTTTTTTGAAAAAAATTTCAAAAAAACAGTTGACGAAAAGAAACAAGCTCCCTATAATGCACAGCTTATCGGGTCGTTAGCTCAGTCGGTAGAGCAGCGGACTTTTAATCCGTTGGTCGAGCGTTCGAATCGCTCACGACCCACCAAATATGAAAACCTGCTTTGAAAAAAGCAGGTTTTTTTTATATTCTCCATCAAGCCTTTCTTCACTTGATACCTCCCTTATTATCAACATCAATAATATTCGAGCTTTGTCACAATGCTGTTATAGATGTAACTGAAAGCATCACAAACCTCTTGAATCAATCAAACCCAACTCCTCACCCAACATCTTTTTCTAAAAACTTCCAAATACCTACCATCAACCCATGCCAAATCCTCTTGTATGCCAGACAATTTAGGCATAGACTAAAACTACATCCAACTACAACAACAGGAGAAGGTTTGATGAAACAACTGTCTATGTATATCAACGGCCGCTTTGAAACCGACTTTAACGATACATGGCGTGATGTATTGAATCCGGCAACCGAAGAAGTCATCGCGCGTGAGCCTAAAGGCGGAAAAGCCGATGTTGACCGTGCCGTTGCCGCGGCCAGAGATGCACAAACTGCATGGGAGCGTTTGCCTGCCGTTGAGCGCGGTGTATACCTGCGCAAAATTGCCCAAGGCATCCGCGAACGTGCCGACGAGCTGACGGATACCATTGTCGCCGAAGGCGGCAAAACCAAAGATTTGGCACGCATAGAAGTTATGTTCACTGCCGATTATCTCGATTATCAAGCCGAATGGGCGCGCCGTTATGAAGGCGAAATCATCCAGAGCGACCGTCCGCGCGAAAACATTTTATTGTTCAAACGTCCTTTGGGCGTAATCGCCGGCATTTTGCCGTGGAACTTCCCATTCTTCCTGATCGCCCGCAAAATGGGCCCGGCTTTGGTAACTGGCAATACCATCGTCGTCAAACCAAGCAGCGTTACCCCGATTAACTGCCACATCTTTGCTGAAATCGTTCATGCTTCAGGCTTACCGGCCGGCGTATTCAACGTCGTCAACGGCCCGGGCGCAGAAATCGGCAATGCCTTGGCATCGCATCCGCAAGTCGATATGGTCAGCCTGACCGGTTCTGTCGATGCCGGCCGCCAAGTGATGGAAGCCGCCTCCGCCAACATTACCAAAGTCTCACTGGAACTGGGCGGCAAAGCCCCTGCCATCGTCCTGAAAGATGCCGACTTGGATTTGGCCGTCAAATCCATCTTGGCTTCACGCGTGGGCAATACCGGCCAAATCTGTAACTGCGCCGAACGCGTATATGTCCACAGCAGCCTGAAAGACGCATTTATCGAAAAAATGACCGCCGCCATGAAAGGTGTACGCTACGGCAACCCGGCCGAAGCCGAAGCCGGCGCACTGGAAATGGGGCCGTTGATTGAAGAACGCGCCGTAAAATCCGTTGCCGAGAAAGTCGAACGCGCAGTTCGACAAGGCGCAACCTTGGTTTGCGGCGGCAAACGTGCCGACGGTAAAGGCTACTTCTTCGAACCTACCCTGCTGACTGATACCGACAACAGCATGGACATTATGAAGGAAGAAACCTTCGGCCCCGTCCTGCCGGTTGCCACTTTCGACACGCTCGATCAAGTCATCGCTTTGGCAAACGACAGCGAATTCGGCCTGACCAGCTCCGTCTATACCACCAATCTGAATGAAGCGTTTTATGTAACCCGTCGCCTGCGCTTCGGAGAAACCTACATCAACCGCGAAAACTTCGAAGCCATGCAGGGCTTCCATGCCGGTTGGAAAAAATCAGGTATCGGCGGCGCCGATGGCAAACATGGTTTGGAAGAATATCTGCAAACCCAAGTTGTTTATTTAGAAACCGATATCTAACCGCCGATACTGCCCTTCATGAAACAAAAGGCCGTCTGAAACTGATTTTTCAGGTTAAACTGCACCCAAAAAGTTGCCACTCCAACTAACAAGGTGCAGTTTTTTTATAACTAATTTTTATTAAATAGGAAAGTAACCATGTTGCACAAAATCGGGATCATGAGCGCGTTGATCTTGGGTCTTGCTATGCCGGCTGCTGCCGAATGTTTGATTCAAAAGGACGGTATCGGAGGAATTAAATTGGGGCAGAACTTGAAGCAGGTAAAACAGAAATTCCCGAAGGCGAAAATGGACAAAACAAGCGATGCCGATGGCGTGTCTTTTGTTGCCATCGCACTATCTAAAGACGTCTTGGTTTTCGCTTCTCAAGATGGGGAAGATGATCCTGATACCCCTATAAAACTGCATAAAAAAATTAATTTTTTGGAAACCGATTCTCCTACCTGTCACACGACTTCAGGTGTACACCCGGGTATAAAGATTAAAGACGCAGAATCCAAGCTGGGCAAAGTCAAAGGAATCCAACTATCAGAAATCGAAGCGCGTGAATACGCAACATTTGCCCGCCAACCAAAACATTTCGGATTTAGAGTAGAACAGGGGACAGGGATTTATCCGGGTAAAGGTGAAACACCGAATCAAACTCGGCGTTACCGTCAAACGGGACGTATTGAGGCAATTTACGTATCTCAATCCAAAGGTTTTGATAATTGAAGAACACGATATTAGGCAGAATGAACTGCACCCAAAAGTTGCTCCCTCCAACTAACAAGGTGCAGTTTTTTTATGTCCCTATATGCATTACACTTCAAATACCAAGACCAATACCACATCTCACGCACCCATCTGCAACGTTGGATAACCGCCTGTCAGGAAAGCGGCATAGGCGCACTCAAACCCTTCAGTCCAAAATCATGACCAACCACCGCAAAAATCCCTTCATCGCCGACAAGCCGATCACAAAAATACAGTTTTTGGGGGCAGTTCAGGTTTCAGACGGCCTTTCTGCCTTTATAGAAAAAAACACCGACATCGCGTAAAATAGAGCCAATTTTTCACTTTATTCAGGCCGTCTGAAAACTCCGGCAGCCTGACTCATTTTTCCGGAAAACACCATGAGCGAACAAAACAATCCTCAAATCGAGCCGCAGTTGGACGAAAACCAAATCATCGCCCTGCGCCGCGAGAAACTGCACAACATCCGCAAAGAACGCAACGCCTACCCTAACGATTTCAAACGCGACAGCTTTGCCGCCGACCTGCACACCCAATACGGTGAAATCAGCAAAGAAGAACTCGACCCGCAAGGCATTACCGTCAAAGTAGCCGGCCGCATGATGCTCAAACGTCAAATGGGCAAAGCCAGCTTCGCCACCATTCAAGACGTTACCGGTCAAATCCAGCTTTATTTGAACAACAAAGGCGTGAGCCAAGAAGTTTTGGACGACTTCAACCACTGGGACCTGGGCGACATCGTTGGCACGGAAGGTACTTTGTTCAAAACCAACCACGGCGAATTGACCGTGCGCGTGTCCAACATCCGCCTGCTGTCCAAATCCCTGCGTCCTCTGCCCGACAAACATAAAGGCTTGAGCGATCAGGAAACCAAATACCGTCAACGCTACGTCGATTTGATTGCCAACGAAGAATCGCGCAATACCTTCATCAAACGCAGCCAAATCATCCAATCCGTGCGCAATTTCATGGTCAACGAGCATTATTTGGAAGTTGAAACCCCAATGATGCACCCGATTCCAGGCGGTGCGACGGCAAAACCGTTCGTTACCCACCACAATGCCTTGGACATTCCACTCTATCTGCGCATTGCGCCCGAGCTGTATCTGAAACGCCTGGTTGTCGGCGGCTTGGAACGCGTGTTTGAAATCAACCGCAGCTTCCGTAACGAAGGCATGTCCGTGCGCCACAACCCCGAATTCACCATGATCGAATTCTATGAAGCCTTCTCCGACTACGAACGCATGATGCAAATGGCGGAAGACATCATCCGCAACGCTTCCCGCGCGGTAAACGGCACGGCAAAAATCAGCTACAACGGCAAAGAAGTCGATTTGGAAAGCCCGTTTGAACGCCTGACCATTCTCGGTGCCATCAAAAAATACAATCCGCACTACACCGATGAGCAGTTGAACGATGAAGAATGGCTGAAAAAAGAAATCGTCAAACACGGCGAAAGCCTGCCTCCTTCTCCGGGCATCGGTAGCCTGCAACTTGCCCTGTTTGAAGGTTGCGCAGAAAGCAAACTGTGGAACCCGACTTTCATCATCGACTACCCTGTCGAAGTGTCGCCATTGGCACGCGCATCCGACAGCAAACCGGGTCTGACCGAACGCTTCGAGCTTTTCGTTGTCGGCCGCGAACTGGCAAACGGCTACTCTGAGTTGAACGATCCGGAAGACCAAGCCGAACGCTTCAAAGCACAAGTGGCGCAAAAAGACGCCGGCGACGACGAAGCCATGCACTACGATGCCGACTACATCCGCGCCATGGAATTCGGCCTGCCACCGACCGGCGGTTGCGGCATCGGCATCGACCGCTTGGTAATGTTGCTGACCGATTCGCAAACCATCCGCGACGTGATTCTGTTCCCGCAAATGCGTCCTGAATAACACATTGAAATAAAATCAAGGCCGTCTGAAAACAAGACTCTGTTTTCAGACGGCCTTTTTGTTCAAATATGTAAAATGGGAAAATTAAAATCAATAAATCCTTTACACCATAATAATAAAATTACATGATAATCAAAAAGATAATATAAAAAAGAATATGTAAACGTTTTTCAATTTGTTGACAGTCTGCTAGAATACATCCAATTACAGGCAGCCCACACACACAGGCCGTCTGAAAATGCAGAAACTCTGAAAGGTTTGTATGGATCAATTTTTCGAACAGCTTCACGGCTGGGTAAACGCCATCAACGACCCAATGTGGTCGGGATTGGTATATATGCTTTTAGGCGCAGGCCTATTTTTTACCATTACCACCGGTTTTGTACAATTCCGCCTCTTCGGCCGCAGTATCAAAGAAATGCTAGGCGGTCGCAAACAAGGTGATGATCCGCACGGAATCACACCGTTCCAAGCATTTGTTACCGGCTTGGCCAGCCGCGTAGGTGTGGGCAACATCGCCGGTGTGGCGATTGCCATCAAACTCGGCGGGCCGGGCGCGGTATTCTGGATGTGGGTAACTGCCTTAATCGGCATGAGTTCGGCGTTTGTCGAATCTTCACTGGCCCAACTCTTTAAAGTCCGGGACTACGACAACCACCACTTCCGCGGCGGTCCTGCCTACTACATAACTCAAGGCCTGGGACAAAAATGGCTGGGCGTTTTGTTCGCCCTGAGCCTGATTTTCTGTTTCGGCTTTGTATTTGAAGCCGTACAGACCAATACCATCGCCGATACCACCAAAGCGGCATGGGGCTGGGATCAACACTATGTCGGTGTCGCCCTGGTCATTCTGACTGCCCCGATTATCTTCGGCGGTATCCGTCGCGTATCTAAAGCCGCGGAAATTATCGTTCCGCTGATGGCGGTTTTATATCTCGTCATAGCACTCTTCATCATTGCTACCAATATTTCCCTAATTCCTGATGTGTTCGGTCAGATTTTCTCCAACGCGTTCAACTTCGATTCGGCTGCAGGCGGTTTCCTCGGCGGTCTGATTTCGACCACCATGATGCAGGGTATCAAACGCGGCCTGTATTCCAATGAGGCGGGTATGGGTTCCGCGCCGAACGCCGCAGCCGCAGCCGAAGTGAAACACCCCGTCTCCCAAGGCATGATTCAAATGCTGGGCGTTTTCGTTGATACCATCATCGTCTGCTCATGCACCGCCTTTATCGTCTTGACCTATCAACAGCCTTACGGCGACCTGAGCGGTGCGGCGCTGACCCAAGCGGCAATCGTCAGCCAGGTAGGCGAATGGGGCGCGGGCTTCCTTGCCGCCATCCTGTTTATGTTTGCCTTTTCAACCGTTATCGGCAACTATGCCTATGCTGAGTCCAACGTCCAATTCATCAAGAGCCATTGGCTGATTACCGCCGTTTTCCGTATGCTGGTTTTGGCATGGGTCTACTTCGGCGCAGTTGCCAACGTACCCTTGGTATGGGATATGGCAGACATGGCCATGGGCATCATGGCATGGATTAACCTCGTTGCCATCCTGCTCCTGTCCCCACTTGCCTTCCTGCTGTTGAAAGACTACACAGCCAAGCTGAAAATGGGTAAAGACCCAGAGTTCAAACTCTCTGAACACCCGGGCTTGAAACGCAAAATCAAATCCGATATCTGGTAAAACCAAAGGCCGTCTGAAATTTCAGACGGCCTTTTTAATCCCTGCCATCTAGATAAAACGATGCCCCGCACCTTTGAACCGACAGAACCGAAAGCCACCAAAGACACCTACACAGCCGAACGTTTTATCTGACTGACCAAGCTGAACAACTTGCGTATTTTAGAGCAAGGTAGCGAGCGGCCATTGACCGATACCGAACGTGCCATACTTATAAATCAGCCGTATAAAAAGAAACTGACTTACGCACAAGCCCGTAAGCTACTGGGTTTAGAAGATACCGCCTTTTTCAAAGGCTTGAGTTACGACAAAATGAGAAAGGGAGCTACAACTATATTCACCCCATTGAATGAAACAATAAAATTGTAGCGTTGTAAAATAAAATAGAGACTTCCTAAATGAAAAAAGCACTACCTAAACAGGTAGTGCTTTCATATCAATTTGCTTATTCAGCAGAATCAGCTGCTTTATCAACCAATTCAACCAATGCCAAAGGAGCATTGTCGCCTTTACGGAAACCGTATTTCAGTACACGAACATAGCCGCCGTTACGAGCAGCAAAGCGTGGACCCAATTCGTCAAACAATTTAACTACAACATCACGATCGCGAGTGCGGTCAAAAGCCAAACGACGGTTTGCCAAAGAAGGTTTTTTACCCAAGGTAATCAAGGGCTCAACTACGCGGCGCAATTCTTTTGCTTTAGGCAAAGTTGTCACGATGGTTTCGTGAGTCAACAAGGAATTCGCCATATTGCGCAGCATCGCAGCACGGTGGCTGCTAGTACGGTTTAATTTGCGGTTGCCATTACGATGACGCATGTCATTATCCTTTAATCTTCAAACTTACGGCTTTTCTAAGCCTACAGGCGGCCAAGCTTCTAATTTGGAACCTAATGTCAAACCTTTAGAGGCCAACACTTCTTTGATCTCATTCAAAGATTTACGACCCAAATTAGGGGTCTTGAGAAGCTCGGTTTCAGTACGTTGAATCAAATCGCCAATATAGTAAATATCTTCAGCTTTCAGACAATTAGCTGAACGTACGGTTAATTCCAAATCATCTACAGGACGCAACAAGATAGGATCGATAGGAGGTGCTTTTTCTTCAACCTCTTCAACCGGAGTACCTTGCAGATCTGCAAAAATAGACATTTGGTCAATTAAGATACGTGCGGCACTACGTACAGCCTCTTCCGGATCAATAGAACCATTGGTTTCAATATCTAAAACCAATTTATCCAAATCCGTACGTTGCTCTACGCGTGCAGGTTCAACT
Source organism: Neisseria subflava (assembly GCF_003044935.1). Classification (NCBI taxonomy): domain Bacteria; kingdom Pseudomonadati; phylum Pseudomonadota; class Betaproteobacteria; order Neisseriales; family Neisseriaceae; genus Neisseria; species Neisseria subflava. The sequence continues at coordinate 76,571 of NZ_POXP01000004.1, forward strand.
TCAAAGCTAACACGACTGATGGGCGAAAAGCTCGCATCCAACTGAATCGCACCAATCTGTTTGTTCTCATCACGCAATACGCGACGACCTGAAACAGATTGATAACCACGACCTTGCTCTACTTTAATTTCCATGTCGATTTGGCCATTGTCAGCCAAGTGGCAAATAACATGTTCAGGATTGATGATTTCCACATCGTGTGGCAAATCAATATCACCGGCTACAACTGCACCGGCACCTGTTTTCTTCAAAGTCAACTGAACTTGGTTACGACCGTGGAGCTTGAATACGATACCTTTAATGTTCAAGAGAACGTCAACAACATCCTCTTGAACACCATCAATAGTAGAGTATTCGTGCAATACGCCGGAAATAACTACTTCAGTTGGGGCAAAGCCATTCATGGATGACAGTAAGATACGACGCAAAGCATTACCTAAAGTATGACCAAAACCACGTTCAAATGGCTGCATAGACACCTTGGCCCGAGTGGAAGACAAAGTATCTACATCGATTTGACGAGGTTTCAAAAATTCGGTTGTGCTATTTTGCATTTAACTGTCCCTCATTGAGCTAGCATTATTTAGAGTAGAACTCTACCACCAGCTGTTCATTAATATCGCCAGACAATTCTGAGCGATCCGGCATATTTTTGAATACGCCTTCCAATTTGTCGGCATCAACAGATACCCAGCTTGGCAAGCCAATTTGAGTAGCCAGGCTCAATGCTTCTTGGATACGTACTTGTTTCTTAGCTTTTTCACGAACAGCTACAACATCACCTGCTTTAACTTGGAAAGAAGGGATATTAACAACTTGACCGTTTACGACGATAGCTTTGTGAGAAACCAATTGACGTGCTTCGGCGCGAGTAGAGCCGAAACCCATACGGTAAACGACATTGTCCAAACGGGACTCCAGCAATTGCAGCAGCAATTCACCGGTAGAGCCTTTACGACGAGCTGCTTCCGCGAAGTAACGACGGAATTGACGCTCTAATACGCCATAAATACGACGGATTTTTTGTTTTTCACGCAATTGCAAACCGTAGTCTGACAAACGTGGTTTTTTCGCACCGTGTTGACCAGGTGCAGAATCCATTTTACATTTGGAATCCAAAGAGCGACGTGCACTCTTCAAAAACAGATCCGTACCTTCGCGACGTGCTAATTTACATTTAGGGCCAATATAACGTGCCATGTTTTAAATCACTCCAATATTAAATACGACGTTTTTTAGGCGGACGGCAACCGTTATGAGGCAACGGGGTAACGTCAGTAATGCTGGTAATCTTGAAACCAAGAGCGTTTAAAGCACGTACAGAAGATTCGCGACCAGGGCCAGGGCCTTTAATGCGAACTTCTAAATTTTTAACGCCATACTCTTGGGCAACTTTACCAGCTGCTTCTGCTGCAACTTGTGCTGCAAATGGTGTACTTTTACGAGAACCTTTAAAACCAGCGCCGCCAGAGGTAGCCCAAGACAATGCATTGCCTTGACGGTCAGTGATTGTAATGATGGTATTGTTGAAAGATGCATGAACGTGCACAATACCTTCGCTTACGGTTTTACGTACTTTTTTACGTACACGCGAAGCTGTGTTTGCTTTAGCCATTAATCAAATTCCTTAAAATTTATTTCTTACCGGCAATCGCTTTGCGCGGACCTTTACGGGTACGAGCATTTGTGCGAGTGCGTTGACCACGACAAGGCAAGCCACGACGATGACGGAAGCCGCGATAGCAACCCATATCCATCAGTCGTTTAATGCTCATCGTTACTTCACGACGCAAATCGCCTTCAACTTCATATTTAGCAACTTGCTCACGCAAAGCGTCTAATTGAGCCTCGTCCAAATCTTTTGCTTTAGTAGTAGGAGCAATATTTGCTGCCTCACAAATCAATTTAGCACGAGTCGCACCAATACCATAAATAGCCTGAAGGCCAATTACGATATGGGCATTATTAGGGATATTTACCCCTGCAATACGAGCCATATTTTTTCCTTTTTAGGGCAAAGTATGTCACTATACCACAAAATCAATAGTTAAGAAAACTAGCTTCTTAACCTTGACGTTGTTTGTGACGTGGGTCAGTACAAATTACGCGAACTACACGATTACGACGAATAATCTTGCAATTGCGACAAATTTTCTTTACAGAAGGTTGTACACGCATTTTATTTCCTTTTATCGTTTATCTTGCTCGGAAAACAATCCGAGCACGGGTTAAATCATAAGGAGTTAATTCAACTGTTACCTTATCACCTGGAGAAATACGGATATAGTGCATTCGCATTTTTCCAGAGATATGACCAAGTACTACATGATCATTTTCCAGTTTTACTTTAAACGTTGCATTGGGCAAAGTCTCAAGGATTTCACCCTGCATCTGTATGGTATCTTCTTTAGCCATAAGCCTACTTACGTGATAAAGATTTCATATCTGGACGACTCATCAAATCTTCATACTGACTGCTCATTACGTAGGAATTGATTTGCGTCCTAAAATCCATTGTAACGACAACCAAGATAAGCAAAGATGTTCCGCCTAAATAGAAAGGTACATTCAATGCTGTCGTTAAAAATTCAGGTATCAGACAGATTGTAGTGATATACAAAGCACCAAATAATGTTAGTCTCAGTACAACTTTTTCCAAATATCTAGAAGTTTGCTCACCTGGGCGGATCCCAGGTACAAATGCACCACTTTTCTTCAAATTCTCAGCCATTTCTTTAGGGCTAAATACTAAAGCAGTATAGAAATAGCAGAAGAAGATAATAGTTGTTGCAAATAATCCAATATACAAAGGCTGTCCGTGTTGCAGCATTGCAGCAACCTTATGAAGAACAGAATTCGTACTATTTGAACCAAACCAACCTAAAAGTGTAGATGGAAATAAAATAATACTGGAAGCAAAAATAGGAGGAATAACACCTGCCATATTTAGCTTGAACGGCATATGAATGCTTTGTCCCGGCATCATTCCAGAGCCAAACTGTCTTTTAGCATAATGCACAGGAACTTTACGCTGAGCACTCTCAAAATAAACTACAGCATAGATCAACAGCAAAATACCAATCACAATTGATACCGCCATCAACATACTCATAGAGCCTTGTTCAGTCAAAGTTAATAACCGAACAATACCGGATGGGATACCCGATACAATGCCTGCTGTAATAATTAAAGAAATACCATTACCAATACCACGCTCGGTAATTTGCTCCCCTAACCACATCAGAAACATAGTACCTGTAACCAAACAGACCACTGTAGAAATATGAAACTCAAGCGAACTCGTTACAACAACACCTTGTTGATAAACAAATGTTGCAACACCAAAGCTTTGCAATACAGCCAATAATACCGTCCCATACCTAGTATATTTCGTAATTATTTTCCTACCAGCCTCACCTTCCTTCTTTAAAGCTTTTAAAGAAGGAACAATTTCAGAAGCAAGCTGAACAATAATCGACGATGAAATATAAGGCATGATACCAATTGCAAATATACTAAAGCGCTCCAACGAACCACCCGAGAACATATTTAACATTCCGAATATGCCGTTTGCAGCGCCTTCGTATAACTTAGCTAATGCAACAGCATCTACGCCCGGTACCGGTATATGAGCACCAATACGGAAAACGACTAAAGCACCTAAAAGGAACACCAGACGTTTTTTCAGATCACCAAATTTGGATAATCCTGATAAAGATTGTTGATTAGCCACTGTAGTGCAAGCCTTATTCTTCTACTTTACCACCGGCAGCTTCAATAGCAGCTTTAGCACCTTTAGTAGCTTTTACACCTTTCAAGGTAACTGCTTTTGAGATTTCACCAGAAGCAATAACTTTTACATTAGAAGCAGTTGCAGGAATCAGACCAGCTTGTTTAAGAACCAAGACATCAATCTCGTTCACAGCAATCAGATTCAATTCACTCAAACGAACTTCAGCATTAGCGGCTGCAGTCAAAGATTTGAAACCACGTTTCGGCAGACGACGTTGCAAAGGCATTTGACCGCCTTCAAAACCTACCTTGTGGAAGCCACCAGAACGACTTTTTTGACCTTTATGACCACGACCACCTGTCTTACCCAAGCCGCTACCAATACCACGGCCTACACGACGACTAGCGTGAGTAGCACCCTCAGCAGGTTGAATAGTATTCAAAAACATATTAAGACTCCACTTTCAACAAGTAGCTGATTTTATTGATCATGCCACGGTTTTCAGGGGTATCCAAAACCTCTACAGTATGTTCACGACGGCGCAAACCTAAACCGCGAGCACATGCACGATGAGATTCAATTGTACCGATCAGGCTCTTAACCAATGTAACTTTAATCTTTTTTTGCTCAGTCATGGTTAGCTCCCAAAATATCTTCTACTGTCAAGCCACGTTTAGCAGCAATATCAGCAGGGGTATACAATTTAGACAAACCGTCTAATGTAGCGCGTACAATATTGTAAGGATTAGTAGAACCATGTACTTTAGCTGAAATGTTATGAATACCCATAGCATCAAATACTAAACGCATTGGACCACCAGCTTTCACACCGCTACCTTCTTTAGCAGGTTGCATAAATACCTTAGTAGCACCATGACGACCAATAACTTCATGATGAATAGTACCGTTTTTCAAAGGTACTTTAATCATAGAGCGTCGAGCTTGATCCATTGCTTTTTGAACAGCAACTGGTACTTCTTTTGATTTACCTTTGCCCATACCGATGCGACCATCACCATCACCAACAACAGTCAGTGCAGAGAAAGCCATGATACGGCCACCTTTAACTACTTTAGTCACGCGATTAACTGCGACCATCTTTTCAATCAGGCCGTCACCGCGTTCTTCAATTTCATGTTTTGCCATCTGAAAGTCTCCAAATATTAGAAGCTTAAACCATTTTCACGTGCAGCTTCAGCCAAAGCTTTCACACGACCGTGATATTGGAAACCTGAACGGTCAAAAGCAACTTTTTCAACACCCACTGCTTTAGCTTTTTCAGCAATACGCTTACCAACTACAGCTGCTGCTTCAACGTTGCTACCTGATTTCAGGCTACTACGTACTTCAGCTTCCAATGTAGAGGCTTGAGCCAATACTTTATCACCTTCAGCACTAATTACTTGAGCATAAATATGATTATTGCTGCGGAACACACATAATCTTACCATTTTCAAGTCCGCAATACGCGCACGGGTTTTGCGTGCACGACGGAGTCGGGTTGTATGTTTATCCATTAGTGAACCTCAATTATTTTTTCTTGGCTTCTTTCATCACTACTACTTCACCCACATAACGAACACCTTTACCTTTATAAGGCTCAGGAGAACGGAATGCACGAATTTCAGCAGCGACTTGGCCAACCACTTGTTTATCTGCACCAGTCAAAACGATTTCTGTTTGGCTAGGAGTTTGAACAGAAACACCTTCAGGCATTTCGTATACGATTGGATGAGAGAAACCCAAAGACAAGTTCAAAACTTTGCCCTGAGCTTGGGCACGATAACCCACACCAATCAATTGAAGTTTTTTCTCAAAACCTTCAGAAACACCCTTAACCATGTTATTAACCAATGCACGAGCAGTACCAGACATAGCATTAGCCTGTTTACTGTCATTTTTTGCAGCAAAAGTCAATTTACCATCGTTCAGTTCAATAGCAACATCGGAATGCAAAGGAAAAGACAATTCGCCGTTTTTACCTTTGATAACCAATGCATCTGTTCCGAATTTTACTTCTACACCAGCAGGAACAGTCACTGGGTTTTTTGCGACGCGTGACATTTACTTTTCTCCACTAGGCTACGATGCACAACAACTCACCACCAACACCCTCAGAACGGGCTTTGCGATCAGTCATTACACCTTTAGAAGTACTAACAATAGCGACACCCAGGCCATTCATTACGCTAGGGATCTCACTTGATGCTTTGTAAATACGCAAACCTGGACGTGAAACACGTTTAATTTGCTCAATCACAGGACGACCTGCATAGTATTTCAATTGAATTTCCAATACCGGTTTTGCATCAGCAGAAACCGCAAAATCCTCGATATAACCTTCTTCTTTCAGAACTTTTGCAATTGCACATTTCAGTTTAGAAGAAGGCATGGCAACTGCTGCTTTATTAGCACGTTGCGCATTGCGAATACGAGTCAACATATCGGAAATAGGATCATGCATACTCATTATTTATACTCCTATTACCAGCTAGCTTTAACAACACCAGGGATCTCGCCACGCATAGCGATTTCACGGATTTTAATACGGCCCAAACCAAATTTACGGAAAGTGCCACGAGGACGACCTGTTAAAGCACAACGACGACGTTGACGTACAGGTGCTGCATTACGAGGAATGGATTGAAATTTCAAACGTGCCTCAAAACGTTCTTCTTCAGTCGCATTAGCATCATTAATAACAGCGAAAATTGCCTCACGTTTAGCTGCAAACTTTTTCGCCAATGCTTGACGTTTCAGCTCACGATTAATAAGTGCTTTCTTAGCCATGATTATCCTTTAAACGGAAACTTGAACAGTGACAACAAAGCTTTCGCTTCTTCATCAGTTTTTGCAGTAGTTGTAATAGTAATATTCAAACCACGCAAAGCATCGATTTTATCGTATTCAATTTCCGGGAAAATAATTTGCTCACGAACGCCCATATTGTAATTGCCACGACCATCAAATGATTTACCGCTTACACCACGGAAGTCACGTACGCGAGGCAATGCAATAGTAATCAAACGATCTAAAAATTCAAACATTTGATCACGACGCAATGTTACTTTGCAACCAACTGGATAGTTATCACGGATTTTAAAACCTGCGATAGATTTACGAGCAACAGTAACAACTGGTTTTTGACCAGCAATTTTCTCTAAATCAGAAACAGCGTGTTCCATAACTTTTTTATCAGCAACAGCTTCACCTACACCCATATTCAAGGTGATTTTTTCAATACGTGGAACTTCCATTACTGATTTGTAACCAAATTGTTTAACCAATTCAGGAACAACTGTATCTTTATAAAACTCTCTCAAACGAGCCATGTTATCTCCTTATGCTCCAATGATAGAGCCATTTGATTTGAAGAAACGAACGCGTTTAACTTTGCCTTCATTTTCAATCAGCTTAATACCAACACGGTCTGCTTTATTAGTTTCCGGATTCAGGATTGCAACATTAGAAATATCCAAAGGCATTTCTTTAGTAATAATACCACCCTCAATACCGCGCATTGGATTAGGTTTTTGATGGCGTTTTACAACATTAACACCCTCAACAACAACTTTATCACCCAACACTCGAACTACTTGACCTTGCTTACCTTTATCTTTACCGGTAATCACTACAACCTGATCGCCTTTAATGATTTTATTCATCGCGCTATTCCTTATAATACTTCAGGCGCCAATGAAACGATTTTCATAAATCGCTCAGTACGCAATTCACGGGTTACCGGACCAAAAATACGAGTACCCAAAGGTTCAAGTTTATTATTCAATAACACAGCAGCATTGTTATCGAATTTAATTAACGCACCATCAGGACGACGCACACCCTTAGCAGTACGAACAACTACCGCATTGTATACATCACCTTTTTTGACACGACCACGTGGGGCTGCATCTTTAACTGCAACTTTAATAATGTCGCCAACAGAAGCGTAGCGACGCTTAGATCCGCCCAATACTTTGATGCACATTACGCGACGCGCACCAGAGTTATCAGCCACATCTAAGATGGTCTGCATTTGAATCATATTAGTACCTTTAAATTAACCAACTTAATTTACCACTTTCATATAACTCGCACCTTACTTTAAGCTGCTTATTAAATGAAACCATCACGGTTCTAGTAAACCAGTCTTGGATCCCGAAGGGAGAGAAACTTCCATAAGAAGCTGGAAGATAAGAAACGAAGTTTACACGCAAATTAACTTTGCTGCAAGACTTCGTTTCTTATTAAGCTACATTACTGTGTTTTAAATCAAACAGTACGCGCTTTCTCAACCAATTCTTTCACAACCCAAGACTTGGTTTTTGACAAAGGACGAGATTCCTCGATTACCACTACATCACCAATGCCATATTGATTGTTTTCATCATGAGCATGGATTTTAGTTGATAAACGAATAATTTTACCGTACAGAGGGTGTTTAACTTTACGCTCAACCAATACTGTAACAGTTTTGTCCATTTTGTCGCTTACCACTTTGCCTTGCAAAGTACGAACATTTTTAGCTTCGCTCATTACTTAGCACCTTTTTCAGTTAAAATGGTTTTAATACGAGCAATATCGCGACGTACACGTTTCAACTCGCTAGATTTACCCAACTGACCGGTTGCATTTTGCATGCGTAAGCCAAACTGAGCTTTCAACAAGTCCAACAAATCAGAGTTTAATTGCTCAATAGATTTGTCTTTCAATTCATTTGCTTTCATTATTGACCCACCTGTCTTACTACAAAGGTTGTAGGAATAGGCAATTTGGCAGCGGCCAATTCAAATGCTTCACGAGCCAAAGACTCAGGAACACCGTCCATTTCGTACAATACTTTGCCTGGTTTAACTTCAGCAATGTAATATTCCACATTACCTTTACCGCCACCCATACGAACTTGAATAGGTTTCTCAGTAATTGGTTTATCAGGGAATACACGAATCCAAATACGACCGCCACGTTTAATATGACGAGTCATAGTACGACGAGCAGCTTCGATTTGGCGGGCAGTCAAACGACCACGGCCTACGGCTTTCAAACCGAACTCACCGAAACTTACTTTGTTACCGCGAGTAGCAATACCGGTGTTGCGACCTTTTTGTTGCTTGCGATATTTCAGTCTAGTTGGCTGCAGCATTACGTCCACCTGCCTTTCTTTGTTTCTTCTCATGCTCAGGTTTAGAAGATTTAATATTACCTTCTGTATAAACCCAAACTTTCAGACCCAGTACACCATAAGTAGTGTGTGCTTCGCTAGTTGCATAATCCACGTTCGCACGCAAAGTATGCAAAGGTACACGACCTTCACGGTACCATTCGCTACGAGCAATATCAGCACCATTCAGACGGCCTGAAGTCATGATCTTGATGCCTTTAGCACCAGAACGCATTGCATTTTGCATTGCACGTTTCATAGCGCGACGGAATTGAACACGTTTTTCAAGCTGCTGGGCAATACCATCAGCAATGATTTGCGCATCCAATTCAGGACGGCGAATCTCTTCAATATTTACATGAACAGGCACACCCATCAGAGCTTGCAAGTCACGTTTCAAGATTTCGATATCTTCGCCTTTTTTACCAATAACCACACCTGGACGAGCAGAGTGAATGGTAATACGTGCAGATTTAGCAGGACGCTCGATCACTACGCGACCAACTGAAGCATTAGCCAGTTTTTTACGCAAGTAGTTACGAACATCAATATCTTGTTTCAAAACAGTAGAAAAGTCGGTGCTTTTAGCAAACCATTTTGAAGCCCAGTCTTTAGTTACCGCCAGGCGAAAGCCTGTAGGGTTAATCTTTTGTCCCATAGCTTTTCCTTAGTTGCCCACTGTCACGTTAATATGACAAGTTTGTTTCTCGATGCGGTTACCGCGACCTTTGGCACGAGCTTGGAAACGTTTCAAGCTTGGGCCTTTGTCAACAAAGATAGTTACCACTTTCAGTTCGTCAATGTCAGCACCATTGTTGTGCTCGGCATTGGCGATTGCTGATTCCAACACTTTTTTAATCAGCTCAGCACCTTTTTTAGGGCTGAATGCCAAGATATTCAAAGCTTGGGCAACGTCTTTACCACGAATCAAATCAGCTACCAAACGAGCTTTTTGAGCTGAAATACGGGCGTTTTTATGTTGTGCACTTACTCTCATGATTCACCTTATTTCTTTTTAGCCTTTTTATCAGCCAAGTGGCCTTTAAAGGTACGGGTCAATGAGAACTCACCTAATTTATGACCAACCATGTTGTCGCTGATGAACACAGGCACGTGAGTGCGACCGTTGTGAACAGCGATAGTTAGACCGATGAAATCAGGCAAAATGGTAGAACGACGTGACCAAGTTTTAATTGGGCGTTTGTCGTTGCTTGCACGAGCAGCATCTACTTTTTTCAGCAAATGCAGGTCTACATATGGGCCTTTTTTTAATGAACGAGCCATACTAATTAACCTTTATTTGAGTAACGACGACGAACAATCATGTTATCCGTGCGTTTATTATTACGAGTGCGGTAGCCCTTAGCAGGAGTACCCCATGGGCTAACCGGTTCGCGAGCCTCACCAGTACGGCCTTCACCACCACCATGTGGGTGATCAACAGGGTTCATTACAACACCACGAACGGTCGGACGAATACCACGCCAGCGGTTAGCACCAGCTTTACCGATTTTTTTCAGGCTTTGTTCTTCGTTACCAACTTCACCGATAGTTGCACGGCAATTCACGCTAATTTTGCGCACTTCACCAGAACGCAAACGAACTTGTGCGTAAGCGCCTTCTTTTGCAAGCAATACCGCAGAAGCACCAGCAGAACGTGCAATTTGCGCACCTTTACCAGGTTTCATTTCGATACAGTGAATAGTTGTACCAACAGGAATATTGCGGATCGGCAGAGTGTTACCTACTTTGATAGCAGCTTCAGCACCGGAAACCAATACTGCACCGGCTTGAATACCACGAGGAGCAATGATGTAGCGACGCTCACCATCTGCATAGCACAACAATGCGATAAATGCAGTACGGTTAGGGTCATATTCGATACGCTCTACTTTTGCAGGGATACCGTCTTTGTTACGTTTAAAATCTACTACGCGGTAATGATGTTTATGACCACCGCCTTTATGACGGGTAGTGATATGACCATTGTTGTTACGACCGGCAGTAGAATTTTTCTTTTCCAGCAGAGGTGCATAAGGTGCACCTTTGTGCAAACCTTCTGTTACCACGCGAACCATGCCGCGACGGCCTGCAGAGGTCGGCTTCATTTTAACGATTGCCATTTTGTTTATTCCTTATCTGCAGCTGCAGCAGCGGCTTCCAAATCCAACTCTTGACCGGCAGCCAAGCTTACATAAGCCTTTTTAACATCGCTGCGACGACCTAAAGTGCGACCAAAACGTTTAACTTTACCTTTAATGGTAACAGTAGTAACGTCTGCAACTTGAACGCCGAACAGCAGCTCAACAGCCGCTTTAATTTCAGGTTTGGTTGCATTTGCCAAAACTTTAAACGTCATTTGGTTACGTTTTTCAGCCAATACGTTGCTTTTTTCAGAAACGATAGGTGCCAAGATTACTTGAGTCAAACGTTGTTGATTCATACCCATTGCTCCTCTAATTGTGCAACTGCATCTTTAGTGATAACGACTTTTTTGTAACGCAGCAAGCTGTAAGGATCAACTTGTTGAGCTTCCAAAACCAATACGTTAGGCAAGTTGCGTGAAGCCAAGTAAACATTCTCGTCGAGCTGTTTAGTTACAAACAGCACTTGCTCCAAACCCAAGTTTTTCACTTGTTCGGCAAAAACTTTGGTTTTAGGAGTTTCAGCAGTCAATGCTTCGATTGCAAACAAACGTTCGTCACGAGCCAATTGGGACAAAATAGTCGCCATACCGGCACGGTACATTTTACGGTTCACTTTTTGAGTAAAGTTTTCGTCAGGTTTGTTTGGGAATGCACGACCACCTTTACGCCACAGCGGAGAAGAAGTCATACCGGAGCGAGCACGACCGGTACCTTTTTGGCGCCATGGTTTTTTAGTAGAGTGGTTTACTTCGGCACGAGTTTTTTGAGCACGATTACCAGAACGGGCATTTGCCAAGTAAGCAGTAACCAGTTGGTGAACCAGAGCTTCATTGTATTCACGAGCAAACAAAGCATCAGAAACAGCCAAGCTGCCAGATACTTGTCCTTTAGCGTCAATTACTTTCAATTCCATTACGCACCTACTTTCACGCTAGGACGAACCACGACGTCACTGTTAACCGAACCCGGAACAGCACCTTTAACCAACAAGAGTTGGCGTTCAGCATCAACACGCACAACTTCCAATTTTTGAACAGTTGCTTTAGTGTTGCCGTATTGACCTGCCATACGCTTACCAGGGAACACGCGGCCAGGGTCTTGTGCCATACCGATAGAACCAGGAACACGGTGGGAACGGGAGTTACCGTGGGAAGTACGTTGAGCACCGAAGTTATGACGTTTGATCGTACCAGAGAAACCTTTACCTTTAGAGGTACCGGTTACATCTACCAATTGACCAACTTCAAACATAGAAACGGTAATTTCATCACCGGCTTTCAATTCAGCCAGTTTTTCTTCAGTCAAAGCAAACTCAACCAAACCGCGACCAGCTTCAACACCTGCTTTAGCAAAGTGACCGGCTTCAGTTTTGTTGACACGATTAGCTTTTTTCTGACCAAAGGTAACTTGTACAGCAGTGTAGCCGTCAGTATCTTTGGATTTCACTTGTGTAACGCGGTTGGCAGACATATCCAAAACAGTTACCGGAACAGAAACACCCTGTTCGTCGAACACGCGAGTCATACCAACTTTGCGTCCAACCAGACCTAAAGTCATGATTATTTTCCTTTTAAGTAAAGGGGCGGGCTACGATTGGCCTGCCTTTCAGACAAAGTTAAACTTGATACGGATGTACCAAGTCCGCCATTATAATTGACAAATCAAAGAAATATCAACAAAAATTTCAATTTAACTTCTTAAAACCGTCATTTTTTTCGGATGAAGTGTTGCCAAATATCTGAAAATTTTCAGACGGCCTAAGAATTCTATAAAAAACCGAACAGCTAAGCTGTTCGGTTTTTCAGTTCTTATTGAACTTTAATTTCTACATCCACACCCGCTGGAAGATCCAGTTTCATCAGTGCATCAGTAGTTTTGTCAGTCCAGTCCACGATGTCCATCAGACGCAAGTGGGTACGGATTTCCAATTGTTCACGAGAAGTTTTGTTCACGTGAGGAGAACGCAAGATGTTGAAACGTTCGATTTTAGTTGGCAAAGGAATCGGACCTTTAACAACAGCGCCAGTACGTTTGGCAGTTTCAACGATTTCTTGCGCAGAACGGTCAATCAGACTGTAATCATAAGCTTTCAGGCGGATACGGATTTTTTGGTTTGCCATTTATCAATATCCCTCAATTAAGCGATTACAGAAGAAACCACACCCGCACCTACGGTACGACCACCTTCGCGAATCGCAAAGCGCAGACCTTCTTCCATAGCGATAGGCGCAATCAGTTCTACAGTAATGGTTACGTTCTCACCTGGCATTACCATTTCTACGCCTTCTTCCAAAGTAACTGCACCAGTTACGTCAGTAGTACGGAAGTAGAATTGTGGACGGTAGTTAGCAAAGAATGGAGTGTGACGACCACCCTCTTCTTTGCTCAGTACGTATACTTCTGCTTTGAACTTGGTGTGAGGAGTGATCGTACCTGGTTTAGCCAATACTTGACCACGCTCTACGTCTTCACGTTTAGTACCACGCAGCAATACACCTACGTTGTCACCAGCTTGACCTTCGTCCAGCAGTTTGCGGAACATTTCAACACCGGTACAAGTGGTTTTTTGAGTTTCTTTCAGACCTACGATTTCGATCTCGTCACCAACGTGGATGATACCGCGCTCTACACGACCAGTTACTACTGTACCACGGCCAGAGATAGAGAATACGTCTTCGATAGGCAACAAGAAAGGTTTGTCCACAGCACGCTCAGGTGTTGGGATGTAGCTGTCCAAAGCAGCAGCCAATTCGAAGATTTTTTCTTCGTAACCAGCGTCACCTTCCAAAGCTTTCAGTGCAGAACCTTGTACGATTGGGCAGTCATCGCCTGGGAAGTCGTAGCTTGACAACAAGTCACGGATTTCCATTTCAACCAGTTCCAACAACTCGGCATCGTCAACCATGTCGCATTTATTCATGAATACGATGATGTAAGGCACACCTACTTGGCGAGCCAACAGGATGTGTTCGCGAGTTTGTGGCATAGGACCGTCAGCTGCGGAACATACCAAGATCGCGCCGTCCATTTGGGCAGCACCGGTAATCATGTTTTTAACGTAGTCGGCGTGGCCCGGGCAGTCTACGTGTGCGTAGTGACGGGTTTCAGTTTCGTATTCTACGTGTGAGGTATTAATGGTAATACCACGAGCTTTTTCTTCAGGAGCGTTGTCGATTTGGTCGTAAGCTTTTGCAGCGCCACCGAATTTTTTAGCCAAAATAGTAGTCAAAGCAGCAGTCAGAGTGGTTTTACCATGGTCAACGTGACCGATGGTGCCAACGTTTACGTGCGGTTTGCTACGTTCAAATTTTTCCTTAGCCATGAGCTAATTCCTTTACATTAAAGATCGATTAAAGAACAGAGGCCGTCTGAAAAATCATTTCAGCCTTTCAGACGACCTATTTGCCTGATTAGCCTTTACGGGCTTCAGTTACAGCAGCAGCTATGTGTGCAGGAGCTTCAGAATATTTCTTGAACTCCATAGAGTAAGTAGCGCGACCTTGGGTTGCAGAACGCAGGTCGGTAGAATAACCGAACATTTCTGCCAGAGGCACTTCGGCACGGACTTTTTTACCGCCGATACCGTCATCATCCATACCCAATACGACGCCGCGGCGACGGTTCAAGTCGCCCATTACGTCACCCATGTATTCTTCAGGGGTTTCCACTTCAACTGCCATGATTGGTTCCAACAGAGCTGGATTGGCTTTACGCATACCTTCTTTGAAGGCTTGGGAAGCAGCCAATTCGAAGGCCAGTTGAGAGGAGTCGACGTCGTGTGAAGAACCGAAAATCAAACGTACGCGTACGTCAACTACTGGGTAGCCCGCAACGATACCATTAGGCAGGGTATCGCGGATACCTTTATCAACAGACGGAATGAATTCGCGAGGAATCACACCACCTTTAATTTCGTCGATAAATTCGTAACCTGCACCACCCGGTTCCATAGGTTCCATTTTGATCACAACGTGACCGTATTGACCTTTACCACCAGATTGTTTGGCATGTTTGTATTCAGCTTCAACTTCTTTGCGGATGGTTTCACGGTAAGCCACTTGAGGCGCACCAATGTTTGCTTCCACGCCGAATTCGCGTTTCATACGGTCAACAATAATTTCCAAGTGCAACTCACCCATACCGGAAATAATGGTTTGACCGGATTCTTCGTCTGTACGAACGCGGAAAGAAGGGTCTTCTTTCGCCAGACGGTTCAGGGCGATACCCATTTTCTCTTGGTCGGCTTTGGTTTTCGGCTCAACAGCAATATGGATTACCGGCTCAGGGAATTCCATGCGTTCCAAGATGATAGGTGCGCTTTCTGCACACAAGGTCTCACCAGTAGTAACGTCTTTCAGACCGATAGCGGCTGCGATGTCGCCAGCGCGTACTTCTTCAATTTCAGTACGGTCTGCAGCAGTCATTTGCACCAAGCGACCGATACGTTCGCGAGTACCTTTTACTGAGTTCAATACAGTATCACCGGATTTCACCACACCAGAGTAAACGCGGATAAATGTCAATTGACCAACGTATTTATCATTCAACATTTTGAACGCCAATGCAGAGAATTTCTCTTCATCGCTGGCTTCACGGCTGTCGGCTTCTTCAGTGTTAGGGTTAACACCTTGAACTGGAGGAATGTCGGTAGGAGCAGGCAGCAATTCTACAACTGCATCCAACATACGTTGAACACCTTTGTTTTTAAATGCTGAACCGCACAACATTGGTTGAATTTCACCGGCCAAAGTACGTTGACGCAATGCGCCTACGATTTCTTCTTCAGTCAGCTCATCACCGCCCAAGTATTTGTCCATTAATTCTTCGCTGGCTTCTGCTGCAGCTTCAATCATGTTTTGACGCCATTCTTCGGCAGTCTCAACCAATTCAGCAGGAATATCGCCATAGGTAAAGGTTGTACCTTTATCGGCTTCATTCCAAATAATGGATTTCATTTTCAACAGGTCAACAACACCGCTGAAGCTGTCTTCCGCACCAACCGGAATCACGATAGGTACAGGGTTCGCGCGCAAACGGGTTTTCATTTGCTCAACAACGCGGAAGAAGTTGGCACCTTGACGGTCCATTTTGTTTACAAATGCCAAGCGAGGTACTTGGTATTTGTTAGCTTGACGCCATACGGTTTCAGATTGAGGTTGAACACCACCTACTGCACAGTAAACCATTACCGCGCCGTCCAATACACGCATAGAACGCTCTACCTCTACGGTAAAGTCAACGTGTCCCGGGGTGTCAATGATGTTGAAACGATGTTCAGGGAACTGTTTCGCCATACCGGACCAATAAGAAGTCACAGCAGCAGAAGTAATGGTAATACCACGCTCTTGCTCTTGTTCCATGTAGTCGGTAGTAGCTGCGCCGTCATGCACTTCGCCCAATTTGTGAGTCAAACCTGTATAGAACAAAATACGTTCTGTTGTGGTTGTTTTACCCGCGTCAATATGGGCAGAAATACCGATATTGCGATACAGGCTGATAGGGGTCTTACGAGCCATTTTGTTAGCCTTTCGATATTAGAAACGGAAGTGAGAGAATGCTTTGTTTGCTTCAGCCATGCGGTGTACTTCTTCACGTTTTTTCAACGCACCGCCACGACCTTCAGCCGCATCAATCAATTCACCCGCCAAACGCAGGTCCATAGATTTCTCACCACGTTTACGGGCCGCGTCGCGAACCCAGCGCATTGCCAAAGCCAGACGACGTGAAGGACGAACTTCAACAGGAACTTGGTAGTTTGCACCACCTACACGGCGGCTTTTCACTTCCACGATAGGTTTGGCGTTTGCAATGGCTTCGTTAAATACTTCGATTGCTACTTTGCCGGTTTTTTTCTCAATTTGTTCCAGCGCACCGTAAACGATACGTTCTGCAACAGATTTCTTACCGTCAATCATCAATACGTTCATGAATTTAGTCAGCTCAACGCTGCCGAATTTAGGATCTGGCAGTACGTCGCGCTTAGGGACTTCTCTACGTCTTGGCATTTTAATTTCCTTTAATCTATTCAGTTGGGTCAATTCCCATGAATACCCAATTGAGTATTCACTTACTCGGCCGTTATTCAGCTTAGGCGGCCGACGTGCCTATTTGAGTCCCGATAATTATTTAGGACGCTTAGCACCGTATTTAGAACGGGCTTGTTTACGGTCTTTAACACCTGCAGTATCCAAAGAACCGCGTACAGTGTGGTAACGTACACCTGGTAAGTCTTTTACACGACCGCCGCGAATCAATACGACGCTGTGCTCTTGCAAGTTGTGACCTTCACCGCCGATGTATGAAATTACTTCAAAACCGTTGGTCAAGCGAACTTTACATACTTTACGCAATGCAGAGTTAGGTTTTTTAGGGGTAGTTGTGTATACACGGGTGCATACGCCACGTTTTTGCGGGCAAGCTTCCAGTGCAGGCACTTTGTTTACGTACACAGGCTTTTGACGGCCTTTGCGTACCAATTGGTTAATAGTTGGCATATTTTCTCGTCCTGTTGAGTTAAATACTTGCCGACACCATGTCGACAAGATTGGAATTATATTTTTATTGCAAGGGTTTAGTCAAGCAAATGACTGATAAAGTTTGGTGTTTTCCAATTTATGTCTAAATTTTGGAAACAAAGGCCGTCTGAAACATTCAGACGGCCTTTGTCATTTTAAATAAGTCCGCAATTTGGTTCTCTACTTATTTTCTCCATTGCTTTCCTTATTTATTCAGACGGCCTTAATCTCTACCCTCTTTTAAGTCCTCTAAAAAAATAAAACCGCAAGACTGGCTTGCGGTTTTATTTTCACAACAATCCTGAGGGATTATTCATCTAAAGCTTCGGTTTCAGAAGTTTCTTGATCGGCTTGCTGCCATTGTTGATGACGGCTGCGGTGGTAGGTTAAACCTGTACCGGCAGGAATCAATCGACCGACAATCACGTTCTCTTTTAAACCGCGCAGCTCGTCTTGCTTGCCCATGATAGCGGCCTCGGTCAAGACGCGGGTTGTTTCTTGGAACGATGCTGCAGAAATGAAGCTGTCGGTAGACAAGGAAGCTTTGGTAATACCCAACAACACATTTTCATAACGTGCCGGCTCTTTGCCTTCAGCAATGGCTTTCTCATTGGCAAGCATCACATCGCTACGCTCAACTTGTTCGCCGGTAATAAACTCTGTATCACCGGAATCGACAATGTTCACTCGACGCAGCATTTGACGGATGATGACTTCGATGTGTTTATCGGAAATCTTCACACCTTGCAGGCGGTAAACCTCTTGTACCTCTTGAACAATGTAGCGAGCCAATGCTTCGATACCTTGCAGACGCAGAATGTCGTGTGGGTCTACGGCACCGTCTACGATGGTTTCACCGCGGTTTACCACTTGACCATCGTGTACCAAAATCTGTTTCTCTTTAGAAATCAGGGTTTCGTATGCTACACCGTCTACGTCGGTAATAATCAGACGCTGTTTACCTTTGGTTTCTTTACCGAAGGAAACGGTACCGGTAATTTCAGCCAACATACCTGCATCTTTCGGCACGCGTGCTTCAAACAATTCGGCTACACGTGGCAGACCACCGGTAATATCGCGGGTTTTAGAAGACGCTTGTGGAATACGCGCCAACACATCACCCTTACCGACTTCCTGACCTTCCCGGATGGTAATCACCGCACCGACCGGGAATGCCATAGAAACTGGGGTAGTCGTACCAGGAATGCAAATTTCCAGACCATTTTCATCCAACAGTTTGACAGTCGGACGCAACAGTTTAGAAGCACTAGAAGAACGACGTTTGCCGTCAATCACTACCAAAGTAGACAAACCGGTTACATCGTCAGTTTGTTTCGCAACGGTAACACCCTCTTCTACGTTTTCGAATTTCACCAAACCTGCATGTTCGGTAATCATCGGACGGGTATGCGGATCCCAAGTTGCCAAAGTTTGACCGGCTTTAATGGCTTCGCCGTCTTGTACCAACAGGATTGCACCGTAAGGTACTTTGTGACGTTCACGTTCACGGCCGATTTCATCGTGAATCACAACTTCACAAGAGCGGCCAATGACAACCAATTCGCCTTTGTTGTTGGCAACGTAACGCATTTGGCTGCTGAAACGAGCTGTACCATTGGATTTGGCTTCCACTTGGCTGGCAGCAGCCGCACGAGATGCCGCACCACCGATGTGGAACGTACGCATGGTCAGCTGAGTACCTGGCTCACCAATAGATTGTGCAGCAATTACACCTACAGCTTCACCAGCGTTAACCAGTTTACCGCGCGCCAAGTCGCGGCCATAACAGTGTGCACACAAACCATGACGGGTTTTACAAGTAATTGGCGTACGGACTTTAACCTCGTCAACACCAGATTGGTCAATGATATCGACTAATTTCTCAGTCAGCAGTGTACCTGCCTCAACCAATGTTTCGCCTGTTGAAGGATCAACAACATCTGATGCTGTAACACGGCCTAAAATACGATCGCGCAACGCTTCAATTACGTCACCGCCTTGTACTACTGCTTTCATGACAAAGCCGTCTGAAGTACCGCAATCATCTTCAACAACGACCAAGTCTTGAGTTACGTCTACCAGACGACGGGTCAGGTAACCAGAGTTTGCCGTTTTCAACGCGGTATCCGCCAAACCTTTACGCGCACCGTGGGTCGCAATAAAGTATTGCAATACAGTCAAACCTTCGCGGAAGTTAGAGGTAATTGGCGTTTCGATAATAGAGCCGTCAGGTTTGGCCATCAAACCACGCATACCGGACAACTGTTTAATCTGAGCTGCAGAACCACGGGCACCAGAGTCGGCCATCATGTAAATAGAGTTGAAGGACTCTTGATCAACTTCGTTGCCGTCACGGTCGATAACTTTTTGTTTGGACAGATTGTCCATCATCGCTTTAGCGATCTTATCGCCGGCACGACCCCAAATATCGACCACTTTGTTGTAACGTTCGCCGTTGGTCACCAAACCTTGACGGTATTGGTCTTCGATTTCTTTAACTTCGGCATTAGCCTCAGCCAGCAAGGCTGCTTTTTCTTTCGGAATTTCCATATCGTCAACCGCAATGGAAATACCGCCTTTAGCCGCAAAACCGAAACCGGTATACATCAAGTGGTCGGCAAAAATAACTGTGTCACGCAAACCGCACAGACGGAATGATGCGTTAATCAGTTTAGAAATTTCTTTTTTCTTCAGCGCTTTGTTGATGTACTCGAACGGCAGGCCTTTAGGCAAGATTTCGCTCAACAATGCACGGCCGACAGTCGTTTCGTAACGGTTAACGACAGGCTCAAACTCACCTGCTTCGTTTTTTACCCATTCGCGCAGACGTACGGTAATTTTCGTACCCAGTTCAACCTGTTTGGTATGGTATGCACGATGCACTTCTTTCACATCGGCAAACAGGCTGCCTTCGCCTTTGGCATTGATACGGTCGCGGGTCATGTAGTACAGACCCAATACGATATCTTGAGAAGGTACGATGATTGGTTCGCCGTTGGCTGGAGACAATACGTTGTTTGAAGCCAGCATCAGCGTGCGTGCTTCCATTTGTGCTTCCAAGCTCAATGGAACGTGTACAGCCATTTGGTCACCGTCAAAGTCGGCGTTAAATGCGGCACACACCAATGGGTGCAACTGAATCGCTTTACCTTCGATCAGGATAGGTTCGAACGCTTGAATACCCAAACGGTGCAGGGTTGGCGCACGGTTCAGCATAATCGGATGTTCGCGGATCACTTCTTCCAAGATATCCCATACTTCAGGTACTTCTTGTTCTACCAATTTTTTCGCAGCTTTAACAGTAGACGCCAAACCTTGTTTTTCCAATTTGTGGAAAATGAATGGTTTGAACAGTTCCAACGCCATTTTTTTCGGCAGACCACATTGGTGCAGACGCAGGTATGGGCCTACGGTAATCACGGAACGACCGGAGTAGTCCACACGTTTACCCAGCAGGTTTTGACGGAAGCGGCCGCCTTTACCTTTAATCATGTCAGCCAATGATTTCAGCGGACGTTTATTGGCACCGGTCATGGCTTTACCGCGACGGCCGTTATCCAACAGAGAGTCAACTGCTTCTTGCAACATACGTTTTTCATTACGAACGATGATGTCAGGCGCATGCAGTTCCAACAGACGTTTCAGACGGTTGTTACGGTTGATAACGCGGCGGTACAAATCGTTCAAATCGGAAGTGGCAAAACGACCACCATCCAATGGAACCAACGGACGCAAATCAGGTGGCAATACCGGCAGCACGTCCATAATCATCCATTCCAGCTTCATACCGGAACGGTGGAAGGCTTCCAATACTTTCAAGCGTTTGGCAATTTTTTTGATTTTAGTGTCAGAACCGGTAGATTCTAGCTCTTGACGCAGGATTTCGATTTCGCTGACAATATCCAGGGTGCGCAGCAATTCGCGGATACCTTCCGCACCCATTTTGGCATCAAAGTCATCGCCGTATTCGTCCAGCTTGTTGTAGTAATCGTCTTCAGTCAGCAATTGACGGCGTTGCAACGGAGTCATGCCGGGATCGGTCACCACGAATGCTTCAAAGTACAATACACGTTCGATATCACGCAACGTCATGTCCAATACCATACCCAGGCGGGAAGGCAGGGATTTTAAGAACCAAATATGTGCAACAGGTGCAGCCAATTCGATATGGCCCATACGTTCGCGGCGCACTTTGGACAGGGTAACTTCTACGCCACATTTTTCACAGGTTACGCCTTTAAATTTCAAGCGTTTGTACTTACCGCACAAACATTCATAGTCTTTAACCGGGCCAAAGATTTTGGCGCAGAACAAACCGTCGCGCTCAGGTTTGAACGTACGGTAGTTAATGGTTTCAGGTTTTTTAACTTCGCCATAAGACCATGAGCGGATGGTTTCGGGAGAGGCAATACCGATTTTGATGGCATCAAACTCTTCTTCCATGCCGGTGGTTTGCAACGGATTAAATAAGTTCAACAAATTCATTTTTGCTCCTTGAAGGAAGTATTTTTACCGCGTGGCGGATTTTCGATATTGGAAACGGTACTTTTGATTTCAGACGGCCTAAATGCCGATTGCTTCATTCTTATTCTGAAACCGCTTTTTCAGACGACCTTAAAAGGCCGTCTGAAAACTTCTGTTTAGTAGCGTTCCAAATCGATATCCAAGCCCAGTGAGCGAATCTCTTTAACCAATACGTTGAAGGATTCAGGCATACCGGCATCGATTTTGTGTTCGCCTTTGACGATGTTTTCGTACATTTTGGTACGGCCGTTCACGTCGTCAGACTTCACAGTCAGCATCTCTTGCAGCGTGTATGCCGCGCCGTATGCTTCCAATGCCCAAACCTCCATCTCACCGAAACGTTGGCCACCGAACTGAGCTTTACCGCCCAGAGGCTGTTGGGTAACCAGACTGTATGGACCGGTAGAACGGGCGTGCATTTTTTCGTCAACCAAGTGGTGCAGTTTCAGATAGTGCATCACACCGACTGTAACCTTGCGGTCAAATGCTTCGCCTGAACGGCCGTCATACAGCGTGATTTGCGTTTTACTGTCGTTGAAGCCCAGTTTCTCAACCTCAGGATCTTCGCTTGGGTAAGCCAAGTTCAACATTTCGCGGATTTCAGACTCTTTCGCACCGTCGAATACAGGAGAAGCGAAAGATGCACCTTTACGCAGGTTGGAAGCCAATTCGATGATTTCTTCATCTGTCAGGCTGTCCAAATCTTCTTTCTTGCCGCTACCGTTGTAGAGCTTGTTCAAGAATTCACGCAGCTCGCTGGCTTTGCGTTGCTCTTTCAGCATACGGTCGATACGCTCGCCGATACCTTTTGCCGCCCAACCCAAGTGAACTTCCAAAATCTGACCGATGTTCATACGGGAAGGTACACCCAACGGGTTCAGTACGATGTCTACCGGACGGCCGTCAGCCATGTAAGGCATGTCTTCCACCGGCAGAATGCGTGATACCACACCTTTGTTACCGTGGCGACCCGCCATTTTGTCACCGGCTTGCAGACGGCGTTTGATGGCGATAAATACTTTCACCATTTTTTGTACGCCTGGTTGCAGCTCGTCGCCTTGGGTCAGTTTTTTCTTCTTGATCTCATACAACTCATCCGCTTCTTCGCGTTTTTGTTGCAGGCTCAATTTAATCAGTTCCAACTGCTTGGCCAAATCTTCGTCAGCCAGACGGATGTCAAACCAATCATGTTTGCTGGACAGGCTTGCCAAATATTCGGTAGTAATTTCGCTGCCTTTAGCCAGCTTCATCGGACCACCATTGGCTTTTTGACCAACAATCATACGCTCGATACGGTCGAATGCGTCATTATCGAAAATACGCAATTGATCGCCCAAATCTTGACGGTAACGTTTCAATTCAGAATCAATAATGGATTGAGCACGTTTGTCGCGTTGGATACCTTCACGAGTAAAGACTTGAACGTCGATAACGGTACCACTCATGCCGGTAGGCATACGCAATGAAGTATCTTTTACGTCAGATGCTTTTTCACCGAAGATGGCACGCAGCAGTTTTTCTTCAGGAGTCAGTTGGGTTTCGCCTTTAGGTGTTACTTTACCTACCAAGACGTCACCGGCTTCTACTTCTGCACCGATATATACGATACCGGATTCATCCAAACGGTTTTGCATACGTTCGGACAAGTTCGGAATATCGCGGGTAATGTCTTCCGCACCCAGTTTAGTGTCACGTGCAACAACGTTCAGTTCTTCAATGTGAATAGAAGTATAACGATCGTCCGCAGCCACTTTTTCTGAAATCAGAATCGAGTCTTCGTAGTTGTAACCGTTCCATGGCATGAAGGCGATGGTCATGTTTTGACCCAAAGCCAACTCGCCCAAGTCGGTAGATGCACCGTCGGCCACCAAGTCACCACGTTGCAACACATCGCCTGCTTTTACGGCCGGACGTTGGTTGATGTTGGTAGATTGGTTAGAACGGGTGAATTTAACCAAGTTATAAATATCGACACCCACTTCACCGGCAGTCGCTTCATCATCATGAACACGAACTACAACACGGTTGGCATCTACATACTCAACCACACCGCCGCGGCGGGCAACGATTGCAGTTGCAGAGTCAACGGCAACAGAGCGCTCAATACCGGTACCAACCATCGGTTTTTCAGGGCGCAGACACGGTACAGCCTGACGTTGCATGTTGGCACCCATCAATGCACGGTTCGCGTCATCATGTTCCAAGAATGGAATCAGAGATGCTGCAACGGATACCACTTGACCGGTTGCCACGTCCATATATTGAACGCGGTCAGGCGTCGCCATAATGGTTTCGCCTTTTTCACGACAAGTGACCAAGTCGCCAATCAAATTACCGTCTTTGTCCAAATCGGCATTCGCCTGTGCAATCACATAACGGCCTTCTTCGATAGCAGACAAGTAATCGATTTCTTCAGTTACTTTGCCATCGACAACACGGCGGTAAGGGGTTTCCAAGAAACCATAATCATTGGTACGCGCATAAACGGACAATGAGTTGATCAAACCAATGTTTGGACCTTCAGGTGTTTCAATAGGACATACACGGCCATAGTGGGTCGGATGTACGTCTCGCACCTCAAAGCCTGCACGTTCACGAGTCAAACCGCCCGGACCCAATGCAGATACACGGCGTTTATGGGTAACTTCAGACAATGGGTTGGTCTGATCCATAAATTGGCTCAATTGGCTGGAGCCGAAGAATTCTTTAATCGCAGCAGAAACAGGTTTCGCATTGATCAAGTCATGTGGCATCAAGTTCTCAGATTCTGCTTGGTTCAAACGCTCTTTAACTGCACGCTCTACACGAGCCAAACCGCTGCGGAATTGGTTTTCAGTCAACTCACCCACAGAACGAACACGACGATTACCCAAGTGGTCAATATCGTCTACTTCGCCATGACCGTTACGCAATTCAACCAATGTAGCAATAGAAGCAACGATGTCTTCAACGCTCAGAACGTAACCACCTTTTTCAGATGCGCCAGCCAAAGTTTCATTCAGCAAACGGCCATACCAAGAGTTTTGTTGTGCTTCAGACAATTTTTGCTCGTATGTGCGCGTATTAAATTTCATACGGCCTACGCGAGACAAATCATAGCTGTCTTCACTGAAGAACAAGCGGTTGAAGAGCTGCTCAACAGCTTCTTCGGTAGGCGGTTCGCCAGGACGCATCATGCGGTAAATCGCTACGCGTGCAGCTTGCTGATCAGCAGTTTCGTCTGTACGCAGAGTGCTGGAGATGTAACCGCCTTGATCCAATTCATTGATATAAAGGGTCGTAATTTCTTTTACACCATGGATATCAAGTTTGGCCAACAATTCTTCTGTAATTTCATCGTTAGCAGAAGCCAATACTTCGCCGGTTTCCGGATCAATCAGATCCGCAGCCAATGCTTTGCCAATCAGACTTTCTGGCTCCACATCCAAACGAGTCAAGCCTGCATTGGTAATATCACGGATATTTTTCGCAGTAATGCGTTTACCTTTGGCAACCAGTACATTGCCTTCTTTATCCAAGATATCAACTTTGGCAGTTTCACCTTTCAGACGGCCTGCAATCAGATCAGTTTGAACACCGTTTGAAGACAAATAGAAAGTTTCTTTGTCGTAGAAAATATCCAAAATTTGTTCATTGTTGTAGCCCAAAGCTTTCAACAAAATCGTAACCGGCATTTTACGGCGACGGTCGATACGGAAATACAGCAAATCTTTTGGATCAAATTCGAAATCCAACCATGAACCACGGTAAGGAATAATACGAGCAGAGAACAACAGCTTACCGGAAGAATGTGTTTTACCACGGTCATGCTCAAAGAACACACCAGGAGAACGGTGCAGCTGGGAAACAATCACGCGCTCAGTACCATTGATGACAAAAGAGCCGCTTGGCGTCATCAATGGGATTTCGCCCATATACACTTCGTTTTCACGAACTTCTTTTACAGTCGGCTTAGATGCTTCTTTATCCAAAATCACCAAACGGATACGGGCACGCAATGGGGCCGCATAAGTAATGCCGCGCAATTGACATTCAGGAATATCAAACAAAGGCTCGCCCAATGTGTAATGCACAAACTCCAAGCGCGCATAACCGTTATGGCTCACAATCGGGAAAATAGAATTAAATGCTGCTTGCAGACCATCATCAGTGCGTTGGTCAAAAGCATTTTCCAGCTGCAAAAATTTCGCATAAGAATCAATTTGGGTTGCCAGCAGGAAAGGAACATCTAAGACATTCTCTCGCTTTGCAAAACTCTTACGGATACGTTTTTTCTCGGTAAACGAATAGCTCATATACACTCCGAAAAGCAATTTTAAATAATAGGCCGTCTAAAACAACGGCATGCATCAACTTGATATTTACATTTATTTGCAATGATTTTATAAAGACTATGCAAATAAATGTAAACAATGCCTGATGCTTATTTTAAGAAGCAAAATAAGGCTGGCAGAAAACTGCCAGCCTTCATAGGAAGCATCAAATTATTTGATTTCGACTTTAGCGCCGGCTTCTTCCAGTTGTTTTTGGATGTCTTCAGCTTCAGCTTTAGAAACACCTTCTTTCAGAGTTTTAGGTGCACCGTCAACGATGTCTTTAGCTTCTTTCAGACCCAGGCCAGTGATAGCGCGGACAACTTTAATCACGCCAACTTTTTGATCACCGGCAGAAGCCAATACTACATCAAATTCAGTTTTTTCTTCAGCAGCAGCTGCACCAGCACCTGCAGGACCTGCAACTGCAACGGCAGCAGCAGAAACGCCAAATTTCTCTTCAAAAGCTTTAACCAGGTCGTTCAATTCCATTACGGTCAAAGAACCAACGGCTTCCAAAATGTCTTCTTTAGTAATAGCCATGCTATTTTACTCCAAATATTGTATTAAAAAATAATTGATTAAATGAAACAAAATCGATTAAGCGGCTTCTTCGCCAGCTTTTTTCTCTGCCAAAGCAGCCAAACCACGTGCAAAGCCTGATACAGGAGCTTGCATAACGAACAACAGTTTGGACAACAGTTCTTCGCGGCTTGGAATAGAAGCCAACTCAGCAACCTGAGCAGGGTTCATCACTTCGCCATTGTAAGAACCGGCTTTAACGATAATTTTGTCATCTTTTTTCGCGAATTGGTGCAGCACTTTAGCAGCAGCAACAGCATCTTCAGAAGCAGCGTAAACCAATGGACCAACCATTTGATCGGCCAAACCTGCGAATGAAGTACCCTCTACTGCGCGACGAGCCAGAGTATTTTTCAGAACGCGCAAGTAAACGCCTTCTTTACGTGCATTTGCACGAAGCTCAGTCATGCTGGAAACACTGATACCGCGATATTCAGCGACTACGAGAGTTTGAGCGTTAGCAATTGCTGCGCTAATTTCCTCTACGGCCACTTTCTTGGTTTCAATATTGAGACTCAAGGTCTACCTCCCACTGTTTATAAACAGGATACCGAATGATATCCCACCAGCGCGGTAACCTAAAAAGACATCTTACAAGCAATCTTGCAATGTGTTTCAGGACTACCGTCTGCGTAGGGCAATTACGATTAAATCTTACGATCCCTACGGTCTTGGACATCTACTTAATTTTAAGTAGCCCAAATTCAGGCAATCCAAAAAACCGGATCACCTGAAAATTTCTTAGTTGTTCACGCTTGCAGTATCAACGCGAACACCCAAACCCATAGTGCTGGATACAGCAACTTTTTTCAGGTACTGGCCTTTAGCAGCAGCAGGTTTGGCTTTAACGATAGCATCCAGCAACGCATTGAAGTTTTCTTTCAAGTCAGCTTCAGCGAAAGAAGCACGACCGATAGTTGCGTGAACGATACCGGCTTTATCTGTACGGTATTGTACTTGACCTGCTTTTGCATTTTTAACTGCTTCAGCAACGTTAGGAGTAACAGTACCTACTTTAGGGTTTGGCATCAGGCCACGAGGACCCAAGATGGTACCCAATTGACCAACGATACGCATTGCATCAGGAGAAGCAATAACAACGTCAAAGTTCAGGTTACCAGCTTTGATTTCAGCGGCCAGATCTTCAAAACCAACAATATCTGCACCAGCTTCTTTAGCAGCATCTGCATTTGCACCTTGAGTAAACACAGCTACGCGAGTTGTTTTACCGGTACCTTTAGGCAGAACGACTGAACCACGAATAACTTGGTCAGATTTACGAGGATCAACACCCAAGTTGAAAGATACGTCAACAGACTCGTCAAATTTAGCAGTAGCAGCTTTTTTAACCAAAGCAATTGCTTCATCGATTGCGTACAGTTTATTAGCTTCAACAGAAGAGCGAAGAGCTTTCAAGCGTTTAGATACTTTAGCCATTATACAACACCCTCCACATCCAAGCCCATTGAGCGAGCAGAGCCGGCGATAGTACGAACAGCCGCATCCAAGTCAGCAGCAGTCAAATCAGGCTCTTTAGTTTTAGCAATTTCTTCCAACTGAGCGCGGGTCAATTTACCCACTTTGTTAGTCAGAGGATTAGAACTACCTTTTTGCAGACCAGCAGCTTTTTTCAACAAGATAGAAGCTGGTGGGGTTTTCATCACAAATGTGAATGATTTATCTGCAAATGCGGTGATCACGACTGGAATTGGCAAACCAGGTTCCATACCTTGGGTTGCAGCATTAAATGCTTTACAGAATTCCATGATATTTAAACCACGTTGACCCAAAGCAGGACCAACTGGGGGAGATGGATTGGCTTTACCTGCAGGAATTTGCAGTTTGATGTAGCCGATAATTTTCTTTGCCACTTAAGGACTCCTAAAAACGGGTATAACGCGGAACCATTCCGCTTCCCAAACAGAATTTGCGATTATATCCGCTTAAAAAAAAAATTTCAAGCGAATTAAACCACTTAAATCTTTTCAACCTGACCGAACTCTAATTCAACCGGTGTTTCACGACCAAAAATCTGAACTGAAACACGCAGTCTATTACGCTCGTAGTTAACCTCATCAACAATTCCATTGAAATCAGCAAATGGACCTTCATTCACACGAACCTGCTGACCAACCTCAAATTCAACTTTTGGTTTTGGCTTCTCAACACCTGTTTTGGCTTGTTGCAAAATAGCATCTGCATCTTTTTGAGAAATTGGGATTGGACGATTTCCGCTACCACCTACAAAACCATTTACTCGAGGGGTACTCTTAACCAAGTGCCATGAATCATCGGTCATTTCCATTTCAACCAACACATAGCCTGGATAGAATTTACGCTCACTGATGGTTTTTCGGCCATTCTTGATATCTACCACTTCCTCTACAGGAACGAGAATCTGACCGAAATATTCTTCCATGTTTTCACGAGCAATACGCTCTTTCAATGTTTTTTGAACATTTTTCTCGAAACCGGAATAGGCCTGTACCACATACCAACGCTTTGACATCTTTACCCTTTCCTATTTAATAAAACATCAAAAAACAACCATGAAATAATTGTATCTGCCGCATAAATGAAGGCTGCTAAAACTGCAACGAAGATAATCACAAATACAGTCATTTTAACCGCTTCATCACGACTCGGCCAAACTACCTTCTTAAACTCAGTCCAAGAGCTCTTAAAATATGCAAACAGACCTTCTTTCTTTTCAGGAGCCGGCTTATTACTTACCACAACTTCCTTTTTCTGATGGCCTTCTTTGCGTCCAGACGGATGTTCTGTCATCTTTACTCACTTATCAATACCCCACCCGCCTTCATTTTAGATAGCGGTATTGATCCATTAATTAATTCCAAATAATCTTAGAACTTAAGTACAAAAAAATTAACCGGCACAAGGCCGGTTAATTTTTTATTTGGCAGGCCAAGAGGGTCTCGAACCCCCAACCCTCGGTTTTGGAGACCGATACTCTACCAATTGAGCTATTGGCCTCTAAACTTAAGCGATTACAGAAGAAACCACACCCGCACCTACGGTACGACCACCTTCGCGAATCGCAAAGCGCAGACCTTCTTCCATAGCGATAGGCGCAATCAGTTCTACAGTAATGGTTACGTTCTCACCTGGCATTACCATTTCTACGCCTTCTTCCAAAGTAACTGCACCAGTTACGTCAGTAGTACGGAAGTAGAATTGTGGACGGTAGTTAGCAAAGAATGGAGTGTGACGACCACCCTCTTCTTTGCTCAGTACGTATACTTCTGCTTTGAACTTGGTGTGAGGAGTGATCGTACCTGGTTTAGCCAATACTTGACCACGCTCTACGTCTTCACGTTTAGTACCACGCAGCAATACACCTACGTTGTCACCAGCTTGACCTTCGTCCAGCAGTTTGCGGAACATTTCAACACCGGTACAAGTGGTTTTTTGAGTTTCTTTCAGACCTACGATTTCGATCTCGTCACCAACGTGGATGATACCGCGCTCTACACGACCAGTTACTACTGTACCACGGCCAGAGATAGAGAATACGTCTTCGATAGGCAACAAGAAAGGTTTGTCCACAGCACGCTCAGGTGTTGGGATGTAGCTGTCCAAAGCAGCAGCCAATTCGAAGATTTTTTCTTCGTAACCAGCGTCACCTTCCAAAGCTTTCAGTGCAGAACCTTGTACGATTGGGCAGTCATCGCCTGGGAAGTCGTAGCTTGACAACAAGTCACGGATTTCCATTTCAACCAGTTCCAACAACTCGGCATCGTCAACCATGTCGCATTTATTCATGAATACGATGATGTAAGGCACACCTACTTGGCGAGCCAACAGGATGTGTTCGCGAGTTTGTGGCATAGGACCGTCAGCTGCGGAACATACCAAGATCGCGCCGTCCATTTGGGCAGCACCGGTAATCATGTTTTTAACGTAGTCGGCGTGGCCCGGGCAGTCTACGTGTGCGTAGTGACGGGTTTCAGTTTCGTATTCTACGTGTGAGGTATTAATGGTAATACCACGAGCTTTTTCTTCAGGAGCGTTGTCGATTTGGTCGTAAGCTTTTGCAGCGCCACCGAATTTTTTAGCCAAAATAGTAGTCAAAGCAGCAGTCAGAGTGGTTTTACCATGGTCAACGTGACCGATGGTGCCAACGTTTACGTGCGGTTTGCTACGTTCAAATTTTTCCTTAGCCATGGCAATATCCTATAATCTAAGCTTTTAAAAGAAAGGGTAATAATGAGATGGTGCCCATGGGCAGATTTGAACTGCCGACCTCTCCCTTACCAAGGGAGTGCTCTACCCCTGAGCTACATGGGCGAAATTGTTTGGAGCGGGTGAAGGGAATCGAACCCTCACCGTAAGCTTGGAAGGCTTCTGCTCTACCATTGAGCTACACCCGCATACTCACTATTTGCTCCAAGTAAGAATTTTTGGTGGAGGGAGAAGGATTCGAACCTTCGAAGCTCACGCAACAGATTTACAGTCTGCCCCCTTTGACCGCTCGGGAATCCCTCCAAAAGAGAACACTAGTTTATTGGCAACTCAGATTTCCGTCAAGATTTTTTTTCATTTATTTCTTTAAAAATATCCAAGCTTTTGCTTTTAAACACTATTTACTTAAACTGAATGATTTTTTCGTACTTGGCCATCAGTTCTTCGTGCGTTTCAGGATGTTCTTCATCGATCAAGATACAGTCGACAGGACATACCTGTTGGCACTGCGGCTCATCGTAATGGCCCACACATTGCGTACACAAATTTGGATTGATTTCGTAAATTTCTTCACCTTGCGAAATGGCATCATTAGGGCATTCCGGCTCGCACACATCGCAGTTAATGCACTCATCTGTAATAAAGAGCGACATTTCTATTTCCTTTTTTCTTAAATTATCAAAACCGATTGGGCGCGGATTATAGCACAAATGACGTCGGAACAATCCGTTTGAAAGAATGTTTTACACCTTGGGAATGATTCTCAAATTCCATACTATTCAGCAACTTGCAAATAGAGCAACAATTCAAACCTACTCATTCCCGCCTTTCCTTCCCGATAAATTTCCAGCCAATCCGGTTTTTCAGGCAGCTTTCTTGCTTCAATATAGACCATTGCCCCATTTTTCAAGTGGCTTTGCAATCGGATAAACAGATTTTGCCAATCTTCCCATGCAAACGGCGGATCAAGAAATACGACATCAAATTTTTCAGACGGCCTTGCCAGATAAGCCATGCCGTCTGAACACACGATTTCTACTTGTTTCAAACCTAATTCTCGGATATTTTTCTGAAGCGTTTGAACAGTTTGGCGGTGGTTATCGACCATTACCACTTTTGCCGCATTACGAGAAGCAGCCTCCATTCCCAAAGCACCGCTACCGCTGAATAAATCCAATACTGTTTTACCGGTTAAATCCTGACCCAGCCAGTTAAACAATTTTTCACGCACGCTGTCAGGTGTCGGGCGCAGACCATCTGCAGATAAAAATGTTAACTTTCGTCCCCTACATTGTCCGCCAATGATACGTACTTGATTGCTGTGTTTGGAATGTTTGTTGTTTGCCATAATTCTTAAAAAGATGCCGATTTTTCAGACGGCCTCAATTATATAGTGAAACTGCTATCAAACCGTATTCCCCTTTATCTTTTCAATACAAAAAGCCGTCTGAAAATCATTTTTCAAACGGCCTTTTTCTATCCAAGCTTTAACAAATTATTCCTTCGGTGCAGGCGGTTCAATCTGTTCTTTCCAGCCGCATTCTTTTTGCGGGCAGACTTTTTCCACGCCCCAGCGTTTGGTGGTTTTGATGGTCAAAACCGGCCATGCGCATTTTGGACAGGTTTCTGCAATGGGTGGATTCCATGTGGCGTAGTTGCAGTCGGGATAGGTACTGCAACTGTAAAACAGTTTGCCGTAACGGGATTTGCGCTCGACGAGGTTGCCTTTTTTGCATTGCGGGCATTGGACACCGGTATCTTTCGGTTTTTCCAGCGGTTCAACGTGTTTGCATTTCGGATAGTTGGCGCAACCGATGAATTTGCTGCCGGTACGGCTGTATTTGTACACCAGACGACCGCCGCATTTCGGGCATTCGCGTCCGTCAAGTTCGGCTTGTTCTGCTTCCGCTTTGGCGATGCGTTCAGCAGCTTCCTCTGCAGTTTCATTGACATTGCGCGTGTAGCTGCACTCGGGATAACCGGCACACGCGACGAAACGACCCATTTTGCCGAATTTGATTTGCAGTTTGTGTTCGCCGCATTTCGGACAGGTTTCGTCAAGTTCCTGCGTGGTAAATTTGGCGCGTTCGATGCCTTCTTTTTCTTCCACTTGCTTGATGAACGGCTTCCAGAATTTGTCCATCACGGGAATCCATTGGCGTTTGCCGTTGGCAATTTCGTCAAGCTGGTCTTCGAGTTTGGCGGTAAAGTGGTAGTCGACGTATTGGGCGAAGTGTTCGGTCAAGAATTTATTGACGATGTCGCCTGTATCGGTAGGCATGAAGCGTTTTTGCTCAAGGGTAACGTATTCGCGGTCTTTGAGCGTGGAGATGATACTGGCGTAGGTTGAAGGGCGACCAATGCCGTATTCTTCGAGAGCTTTAACCAACGTGGCTTCGTTGTAGCGCGGCGGCGGAGTGGTGAAGTGTTGTTCGCCGTAAAGTTTGTCAACCGGCAATTTATCGCCTTCGCTCATTTCGGGCAGTTTTTTGCTGTCTTCACTCTCTTCGTCGTCACTGCTTTCTTCATACACGCTCAAAAAGCCTGCGAAGGTTTGCACTTGTCCGGTTACGCGGAATACGCCTTTTCCGACGGTAATATCGACGGTGGTTTGGTCGAATTTGGCGGGCGTCATCTGACAGGCAACGGTGCGCTGCCAAATCATTTGGTACAGTTTGAACTGGTCTGCGCTCAAGAAGGGTTTGACGCTTTCGGGCGTGCGGTACACGGAAGTCGGACGGATCGCTTCGTGTGCTTCTTGGGCGTTTTTGGATTTGGTTTTGTACTGCTTGGCGGCACTCGGCAGATATTCTTTGCCGATTTTGTTTTCGATGTAATGGCGGATTTCGGTTAACGCTTCATCAGCCAAATTCACGCTGTCGGTACGCATATAGGTAATCAGACCGATGGCGCCCTGCCCTACGTCTATACCTTCATAAAGCTGTTGGGCGGTACGCATGGTGCGGTCGGTGGTAAAGCCGAGTTTGCGCACAGCATCCTGCTGCATGGTTGATGTCGTAAACGGCGCGGCAGGATTGCGGCTGCGCTTTTTCTTTTCAATGGCGGTAACGACGGCCTCTTTGCCTTCGAGTTCTTTCAACACATCGGCTTGCGCAGCTTCATTCGGCAGGTCGAATTGTTCGAGTTTTGCGCCGTTGTATTGGGCGAGTTTGGCGGTAAACTTACTGCGGCCTTTGTGGCTGTCGAGATGCACCGTCCAATATTCCTGCGCTTCAAACGCGCGGATTTCGTTTTCGCGTTCGCAAATCAGGCGCAAAGCAGGGCTTTGCACACGGCCTGCACTCAAACCGCGGCGGATTTTTTTCCACAATAATGGCGAGAGGTTGAAACCTACAAGATAGTCCAAAGCACGACGGGCTTGTTGCGCATCGACCAAGTCCATTTCGATTTCGCGCGGATGGGCAACCGCATCGAGCACGGCGTTTTTGGTGATTTCGTGAAACACGACACGCTGCGGCTTAATGTTTTTCAAGCCGCGTTTGGATTTGAGGATTTCCAAAAGATGCCAAGAAATGGCTTCGCCTTCCCTATCCGGGTCAGTTGCAAGGTAGATGTTTTCAGCTTCTTTGGCACCGGCAACGATGGCATCAACGTGTTTGCTGTTGCGGCTGATCAATTGGTATTTCATGGCAAAGCCATTGTCGGGATCGACTGCTCCGCTTTTCGGAACCAAATCGCGGACGTGGCCGTAAGACGCCAAGATTTCAAAATCACCGCCCAGATATTTTTTCAGGGTTTTGGCTTTGGACGGGGATTCGACGATTAATAGGTTTTTCGCCATTGTTGTTCTCTTTTGGATGTATTGGATTTATGTTTCAGACGGCCTTTATTATTGAGGCCGTCTGAAAAAAGGTTTTAGTGCATCACGTTTTGTCCGGTCAATGCACTCATCAAGTCGTCGCCTATCAGGACGGGCAACTCGCTCTTGTGCATCCACAACACCAGCAATACCAACACTTTGGCGGTATCGAGGGTAATTTCGTCCGATGGAATATGCATCAGGGCGTGAATGACGATTTCGCGTTGCTCATAAGTAATTGCGTGTTCGGCAACCAGATACTGCATCAAGCCCATGACTTCCTGCGGCAGGTTTTCAGCTTCTTCACGGCAGAATACGCGCAGGGAATCGCTGTTAAACGGCTCGGCATAAAATTCGGACGTATTGAACAAGACTTCCATCATCATCAATGTATTGCCGATTTCCGTAGCGTCAAAACCTGCATCTTCCAGCAGGCGACCCAAATCTTCCGGAGGCGGACAGTTGTCGAAATCTTGGAAGTGTTCGATTAAATAGGCAATGACTTCGGTCATGCTGGTTCCTTAAATATAGATAATTTATGCTTTGATGCGCTGGTAACGGCCGCCCGGCAAAGCGGCGACGATACCGTCAAGTTCGTATTCCAAAAGCTGTGCGTACACGTCTGCCGCTGCCGTATTGGTTTGTTGCGCCAAAATATCGGGATGTATCGGGTCGTAACCCATTGCTTCCAATAAAGCGCTTGTTGATGGGGCGGCAGGTAGGTTTTCAGACGGCCTTTGCGGTTCATCCGCTATTGTTTTTTGTTGCAGATGTTTGGTTTGATCGTTTTTCGGTTTTACCGTCTTATTTATAGAATATGATGGAACAGGCGTATTTTGCAATAGCTGCGGACACTCATGGAGAATATCGTCCAGACATTCCACCAGTTTTGCCCCGTCTTTAATCAGCTTGTGGCAGCCTTTGCTATGCGGATTGTCTATCGACCCGGGCACCGCCATCACTTCGCGCCCCATCTCCGCCGCCAGCTTGGCAGTAATCAATGAGCCGGATTCCAATGCCGCTTCTACCACCAATGTCAGCTGCGATAACGCGGCAATCAGACGGTTGCGACGCGGAAAATTGCCTGCAAACGGACGCGTATCTAAAGGGAACTCGCTGACAATCAATCCCCTTTCAGCAATTTCATAAGCAAGGTTTTTATTGGATGGCGGATAAATGCGGTCTATACCGGTTCCCCAGACGGCAATAGTGCCGCCATCTGCCTGCAATGCGCCCTGATGGGAGGCGGTGTCAATACCCGAAGCCATACCCGATACGACGGGAATGCCTTTTTCACTCAATGCCCTGCCGAAATCTTTGGCAATCCGCATTGCCTGTGGCGTGGCATGGCGGCTGCCGACAATCGCGGCAGAAGGTGTATGCAACAACTCTGCATTGCCGCGTAAAAACAAAACCGGCGGCGCGGTAATTCCTTGTGTCAGCATTTCGGGGAAATCATCATCTTGCAGCAGCAACAGACGGCAACCGTCCTGCATTTCCCATTGTAAAGCGGCTTCGGCAGACCGCTGCGCCACTGCCCGTTTGTCCGCATTGCGCCATGACTCGGCCGCCTGTTTATGGCGTACCAGGGCGGCAATTTTGTCTGCCGGCGCACTCAAGGCAGCTTGTGCGCTACCGAATTGTTGCAACAGCACCAAAAAACTTTCTGCGCCGATATAGGGCGTAAATGCCAATTGCAACCAAGCAAAACGCTCGTTTTCCGTCATCAATCTGTTCCCTTTTCGTAATGGTTTTTCAGACGGCCTGAAGTAAATCAAGGCCGTCTGAAAATTTTATTGATATAAAACTTCTGTCGGCTTAAAAGGCAAAATAACAATGCCTAGCCATATCATTATTTTTATAAAGTATTGCTTGTCTAAGCAAACCGTCAAATGACGATGCCGTCTGAAAAACCTGATGGCTTTCAGACGGCCTCTTTTGTGTTTGAACCGATATTGCGCTTATTCTTCGGATTTGTCGGCGCTGCGGCGCGATACGCTGATACCGAGTTGTTTGAGTTTGCGGTAAAGGTGTGTACGCTCCAAACCGACCTTTTGCGCCACGCGGCTCATATTTTGGCCTTCTTGGGCGATGTGGTACTCAAAGTAGCGGCGCTCGACTTCTTCCCTCAATTCGCGCAAAGGCATATTGAAATTGAAGCCGCCGATGATTTCTGTCGCCGTCGCGTTTTCCTTCTGACCCAAAGCCACGGCAACAGCCTGCTCGTCCACTTCTTTGCCGTCCGATTCCAACATGATGTTTTTCACCGTTTCGGCAAGCTGGTCGTAATTGCCCGGCCAATCGTATTGGCGCAAAACCACCAACGCGCTGTCGCTGAATTTTACCGGCTGGATTTTTTGACTTTCGGCCAAATCAGTCATGATGCGGTTGATTAAAAAGACGATGTCGTCCGGTTGGCTGCGCAAAGAAGGAACATTGATGCGCTCTTTCAACAGCTCTGCCAGTCGGCCGGCAACAACGTCATCGGCGCTCTCACCGCGTTTAAAGCCGCATGAAGCAATCACACGGACATTGTAGCGGTCGGCTTTTTCCAGCAAGAAAGCAATGCCGTTTTGGATATTTTTGCTGTAACGGGCAATATCGCCGACATACAAAATACCGCCTGATGCCTTTTGCAACAGCTCCATCGGCGTATCGACAATGTGTTCGACACGGTCGGTTGCCACCCAAGGCGTACCGCTTTTGTGCAGATAGCGGGCGACAATCTCAAACGGCGAGCCAGCCTCACCGGCCAACAACAGCGGGCGGTTGTGTTTGGCGGCCGCTTCAATACTGCCGTTCATTTCTTGAATGACAGGGCTGTTGCCCAGTTTGTCCAAAGTCATGCCGGAGGCCGTCTGAACTTCGCCATGTTTCAAGGCGCGTTCTACCGCAGACAAGAGTTTTTGCAGGGCAATCGGTTTTTCCAGAAAATCGAGTGCGCCGATTTTGGTGGCTTCAACCGCGGTGTCAATGCTGGCATGGCCGCTCATCATCACCACAGGCATATTGAGTTGGCCGTTTTTCGCCCACTCTTTCAACAAAGTGATGCCGTCGCAATCAGGCATCCAAATGTCCAGCAATACCATGGCCGGACGCGTTTGATAACGCAATTGGCGCGCTTCTTCGGCATTTTCAGCCAAAGTAACGGTATAGCCTTCATCTTGAAGGATTTCGGAGAGCAGGTCGCGGATGCCTACTTCATCATCTACAATCAAAATATCACTGCTTCGCATAAGTTTCTGCCATTTCCGGTAAAGCTATTTTGACACACGCGCCGCCGCTGTTCTGATTGCTCAGGCTGATACGGCCGCCATGCTCCTCGATAATTTTTTTCACAACGGGCAAACCCAGACCCGTTCCTGTCGGTTTGTCGGTAACGTACGGCTCAAAAGCATTGTGCAGCATTTCTTTGCTGAAACTTTTACCGTTGTTGCAGACGGTCAGGAAAACCTGTCCGCCTTCGCGCCCTGTTTCGACGTTTACTTGCGGCGCTTCGTCCGACTCCGCCGCTTCTGCGGCATTCTTAAATAGGTTATGCAACACTTGGCGCATGGCCGTCGTATCGGCGGCAATCGGCAGGGCATCCGTGTTGAGCCGTGCATTAAATTTGCACGCGCCGGCCTCATATAATACCAACACTTCCGACACCAAACCGTTTAAATCTTGTTTTTCTAAATTCAGCGATGGCGCACGCGCATAATTGCGGAATGCTTCGACCATTTCTTTCAGCGCGGCAACCTGTTTGACGATGGTATCGGTTGAACGGCTGAGGATTTGGGCGTCTTGCTCGTCAAGTTTATCATGCAATTTCCATGCCAATCTCTCGGCAGAAAGCTGGATAGGCGTAAGCGGATTGCGGATTTCATGCGCCAAGCGTTTCGCCACTTCGCCCCATGCGGCCTCTTTTTGCGCGCGTATCAAGACGGTAATGTCATCAATCACCATCACCACGCCGTTATCGTTATCCTCCGGCAGGATGGTGGCCTTGCCCAATAAGATTCGGGCATCGTCGGGCGCGGCATATTCGACTTGGACGGGTTTGTCGCTGTCGGCGGTTTCATTAATGGCGGCAAACACATCGGCCAACAGGGTTTGCTGCGGCGATTTGCCGTGCCATTGATGCCAGTTGCTGCCCCACAAAGACACCAGCGAAACGCCCAAAATCTGTTCGGCAGCCTTGTTAAAGGTTTTCAGACGGCCATCGGCATCCAAAGTAATCACGCCTGTGGTCAAACTTTCCAACACGCATTCCAAATAATGGCGGGCGGCTTCTTCGCGCAAACGGTTGCGCTCGTCTGCCTCTTTGGCAATCGCCAATTGCTCGGTCATGTGGTTGAACAATTGGGTCAAACGGCCGAACTCGTCATTGCGGAATACCGGCCGGGTCTGGCTGAAGTCACCCTGAGCCACCGCCCGCGCGCCCTCTGCCAACGACAACACCGGTGCCACAAAACGACGGGCAAAATACAAAGCCATAACCAAAGCCAAAAAGATAGCCAACAATGTCGCGACCAACAGCGTGGACAAGAAAAAGGTTTGCAGGCCTTTTTTGGTATAACTCAGCTCGGCATATTTGGCGCGGGCCGCTTCAATCAACGTCGCGTCTTGGGCAACATCTTTCGGAATCGGCTGCCGGAAAAATAACGCATAATCCTGATTTTTATGCGTACCGATCAGCATCCAGCCTTGAGCATACAGCACGCCGCCAATGTTTTCCAAGCTGCGCACCGAGCCGGTCTGCTCCAGCTGCTCCCATCCTTCTTTGTTAAGCTCGGGTTGATTTAGTTTCAGGGGATTGATGCTTTTCTCGGCTTTATGGGTGGTCGCGTTATAAAGCGCCAGCTGGGCAAAGTCGGCAGTAAGTGCGGATTGGGTCAGCGTTTGCCCCAAGTTGCCGTCCAGCGAAGCGGCGCTGATTAAGTCGATCTGCACCGGCGTGGCGTTGCTGACAGCGTTATCCACCGCCAAGTTCAGCGCGGATTTGCTCAAGTTTAAGCTGCGCTCCAATGCCTCATGGGTATCGTTGCCAAACCAAGAATTAATCGTACCGTTAATAAACTGGGCGGAAATACCGAACAAAAACACGCCCGGCAATACGGCAACCAAGGTAAACATCCCCGACAGCCGACGCGCAATCTGCGAACCGAACACGCTTTTGCTGTTGTCGCGCATCAAAAGCACGACATAGCGCACCAACACCGCTGCCAACACCAGCAACAGCAAACCGCACAAGGCGACAATCCACCAGAAATAATCGGACAATACGTTGCTGCTGCCCGTTGCAACAGTCAGACCGTACAACAAAACAACGGCGAATACGGCGGCAATCAGAAGAAAGCGGCGCATGGTTTACTCCTGCACGACCGACAAGGATTTCCAACCCGAATCCAAATGCCAGTTTTTAGACGTCAGGGCATTGATTTGGAACGGTTTGGGCAGCTTGGCGGTTGTCAGCAGCAGGCGGATTTCAGCCTTCGTGTCTTTGGCGGCCACATCACTCAGCGCGCCTTTGGACAAAACCTTCCAATTCGCAACCGCGCCCACTGCGCGCAAGGCAGTTTCAAGCGTGTCATACTCGGTAGAAAACGTACCGACGGTAACGCGATAGCGGTTGGTCAGTGGATGGAAGGACAATTTGTATTGAATCGTGCTGTCGTTGTTGAGCAGCTGGTCGAACTTGAATTTATAAGACGACATGGACGGCGCTGATAGCTGCCAACTCAAATTGAAATGCAGGGGGACGCCCTGTTTGAGTGCTTCTTTAAGCTGGTCGGGCAGGTCGGTGCGGAAACGGCTGCTGACGGAAAGCTGTCCGGCATGGGTCAGCTTTGCCTCGGCACGGGTCGCACTGATGCCCTCGCTCGCCGCATTCAACGACACGGCGAGCAAGAGCGGTACAATCAGCGTTTTACTGCTTTTTAATAAGCGCGTAATAAAAGCCATCTTGATGTTTGTTCGGTAAAAGCACATGCGATTCGATCAACTCGGCATCGGCATGGCGGTTAAGGAATTTTTGCAACTGACCGTCGTTTTCTTCGACAAAGACCGAGCAGGTAGCCAGCAACATCCTGCCGTTTTTCGTCAGGGTCTGCCACAGCGCGTCTAATAATGCTTCCTGTTGGCGTGCAGTTTTGACGGCATCGGTCGGTCGGCGTAGCCATTTGACATCGGGATTGCGGCGCGCCACACCCGAAGCGGTGCACGGCACATCTGCCAAGACAGCGTCAAAGGCCTTGCCATCATACCACGCTGTCAAGTCCTGCGCATCGGCACAAGTCAAAGAGGCCGTCTGAAAGCCTAAACGGTCAAGATTGCTCTTCACCCTGTTCAGACGGCCCTCGTCTATATCCAAAGCGGTAACATGACAATCTGCCAGTTCCAAGATATGACCCGTCTTACCGCCCGGTGCCGCACAGGCATCGAGGATGCGTTCGCCGTCTTTCGGGTTCAACAAATAGGCAGCACGTTGCGCACCAAAATCCTGCACCGACACCAGGCCGTCTGAAAAACCGGGCAGGCGGTTTACCGGCACGGCTTCTTCCAACATCACGGCGTACTCGTCCAACGCCCTGGCCAGAATACCTTCCGCAGCCAATTTTTCCAAATAACTTTCGGCATTGACGTGTCGACGGTTGACGCGCAAAGTCATCGGCGGATGCGATTGCAGCGCGGTGGTGATGTTGTGCCAATGTTTCGGATAATGGTTTTTCAAGTAAGCCACCCACCACAGCGGCAAATTGTGTTTCGCCACATCGTCTTTTTTGCAGGAAGCCGCGAGCTTGTCGCGTTCACGCAAAAAGCGGCGCAAAATCGCATTGGCAAACGAGCGGAACTGGCCGCGACCGATTTTGGCAATGCTTTCCACCGCTTCATTGACCACGGCATGAGACGCATTGCGCGTGTAATGCAGTTGGTACATCGCCGCCAAAAGCAGGCTTTCAAGCTGCGGATTGTCAATCGGCTTCTTCAACATTTGACCAAGCATGTGCTTCAAACTGCCCAAATAACGTTGGCAACCGTAGGCAATATCCTGCAACGCGCCGTTTTCCTGCGCCGTCAGCTGCGGATGCGCCGCGCGGATTTCCGCCAAGACATCCTGAAGATTGCGCCCTTCGGCAACCGCGGCAACGCTGTCGGCGGCCAGTTTTTGGGCGAGGGACATACTCATATTTTTGCTTTCTGATTCATAATTTGATTTCAAGTGTTCGGCGGATTTCAGACGGCCTGTTCGGCAGCCAGCAATGCCCGATAATATTCGGCATCTGTTTTGGAAAAACAGCAAAAGATGATTTTTTCCACTGCCGGACAGTGCGGCAGGGTTTGCTTCAAACTCTCCAAAGCGATACGCGCGGCGGCTTCGGCCGGGAAGCGGTACACACCGGTGCTGAGGCACGGAAAGGCGATGCTGTGAAGATCGTGTTTCTGGGCAAGCAGCAAAGAATTGGCATAGGATTGTGCCAATTTGGCCTCTTCATTTTGTTTTCCGCCAAACCATACCGGCCCGACCGTATGAATGACAAAACGCGCAGGCAAACGGTAGCCTTTGGTTATTTTGGCTTCGCCCGTGCGGCAACCGCCCAAAGTTCGGCACTCGTCCAGCAGCTCTTTGCCCGCGACGCGGTGTATCGCACCGTCCACGCCGCCACCGCCCAGCAGCGATGAATTGGCAGCATTGACAATCGCATCGACTGCCAATCGGGTAATATCACTCTCGACCACTTCAAAAACAGCCATTGTTTTCTTTCCTCTGTGTTGGTTTCCAGCCTGTTACAAAACCGTTCCGACTTCAATCGTTCTGCCTGCCGCAAATGCCTGTATGCTCATGCGTTTGCTACCGGAAGGCTGCAATTCGGTAATGTTCAGCGCATTTTCACCGCACGCCACCAGCAGGCCGT
The DNA here is from genome assembly GCF_003044935.1 of Neisseria subflava. Lineage (NCBI taxonomy): Bacteria > Pseudomonadati > Pseudomonadota > Betaproteobacteria > Neisseriales > Neisseriaceae > Neisseria > Neisseria subflava. The sequence continues at coordinate 119,467 of NZ_POXP01000004.1, forward strand.
CTGAAGTGCAGGACAATACTTCGCCAGCCTTACCCTGTTTGGACACTACCTCGGCACGCCAGATTTTCAGCGGTTTGCCTTGATACTCGACCCACGCGGCAGGTACAGGGTTGAAAGCACGGATTTTGCGCTCAATCACAGTCGCGCTTTCATTCCAATCGATACGCGCCTCTTCTTTGCTTAATTTTTGGGCGTAGGTAACGCCTTCTTCAGGCTGTTTGACCGCGTTCAGACGGCCTTCCGCCTGCAAACGCTGCAAGTCGGCCACAATCGCTTCCGCACCCAAACCCATCAGCGCATCATGCACTTCGTTGGCAGTATCCGTAGGTTGAATGGCGTAGCGATGTTCGCTGACCACATCGCCAGTGTCCAAGCCGATGTCCATCTGCATGATGCACACGCCAGTTTCGGCGTCGCCGGCTTCAATCGCACGTTGAATCGGTGCTGCGCCGCGCCAACGGGGCAACAGCGATGCGTGGATATTGAGGCAGCCGTGTTTGGGCGTATCCAACACATCCTGCGGCAAAATCAAGCCATACGCGGCCACTACCATCACATCTGCGCCCGTATCTTTGAGCATTTGCAGGGCTTCGGCGTTATTACGCAACTTTTCCGGCTGCGCCACAGTCAAACCCAATTCCAAGGCAGCCTGTTTGACCGGCGATGCGGTCAACTGCATGCCGCGGCCTTTGGGGCGGTCGGGCTGGGTCAACACCAGCGGAATTTCAAAACCTGCGGCGGCGATGGCTTTCAAGGCGGCGGCGGCAAAATCGGGCGTACCGGCAAAGATGACTTTCATGTTGTGTCCTTGTGGAAATGGTTTGAATGGGCGCGTTGGGCAAACTGTTTCAGCTGAAAAGGCCGTCTGAAAGATTGAAAACCGAAGTCTGCCTTCTGTTTTGTCTTTTCAGACGGCCTTTAAGCGATGCGCAGGTCAGATGGTGTGTTTCTGACGTTTTTTCAGTTTGGTTTTGATGCGGCCTTGTTTCAGCTGCGACAAGTGTTCGACAAACACGATGCCCATCAGGTGGTCCAATTCGTGCTGCACGCAGATTGCCAGCAGGCCGTCTGCTTCCAGTGTGAATTTCTCGCCTTTTTCGTTCAAGGCTTCAACTTTGACGCGCTCGGCACGAGTCACGGTATCGTAAATGCCCGGCACGGACAGGCAGCCTTCTTCGTAAGTCGTCTCGCCGTCTTTTTCGACAATGACGGGATTGATAAACACGCGCGGCTCGCTGCGGTCTTCGGTCAAATCCATCACGACGATGCGCTCGTGTACGTCGACCTGGGTGGCCGCCAAGCCGATACCGCGTGCTTCGTACATGGTTTCAAACATATCGGCAACCAATGTCTGGATGCGCTCGTCGATTTTTTCAACAGGTTTGGCGACCGTATGCAAACGCTCGTCAGGGTATTGGAGGATGTTCAGTAAAGCCATAATATTCTCGTTTTATAAAGCTGATGTGTGATTTTCATACAGATTTGGTTTCCGCCGCCACAATCTCCTGTCATGACAGCAACATTCAATGCTAAAATAACGCCGAAAAATGTTAAGATAGCGCGACGGAGGCCGTTCGTTATCGTATTGATGAATGGGCGGCAGTTTCGCAAACTCCAGCCTTCTCTGTTTATCATCTGAAGACAAACCGAATCGATTTCAAGGGGAACGGTTATGCAACAACGTATTATAACCCTGCTTTGCATAGCAGGCATGGCTATTTCTGCCCACACTCAGGCAGCTTCTTTAAAAATCCGCCCCAATGCGCCGCAACGCTACGTCGTTAAAAACGGCGATACCTTGTGGGGTATTTCCGGTAAATATCTGTACAGCCCATGGCAATGGAACCGCCTTTGGGGCGCCAATCGCAACGCCATCCGCAATCCGCATCTGATCTATCCGGGTCAGGTGTTGGTTTTACGCTACGTCAACGGCCAGCCACGACTGGGTTTTGAACATGCCCAAACCCGTTCAGACGGCATTCCCGTGATCAAACTGCATCCGCGCGTACGCGAAACTTCCGGCTACGGCATTCCGACTGTCAACGTCAATCTCTACCGCATGTTCATGAAACATCCGCAGATTATCGCTCCAGAAGAAACCGCCAACGCGCCGCGCCTGATTGCCGGCCCCGACAACCGCGTCCTCTACACCCAAGGCAACCGCGTGTACGCATACGGCCTGACCGAACCCGGCCGCTACCTGACCTACCGCGTCAATAAAAACATCACCGATCCGGAAACCGGCAAATTCCTCGGTCAAGAAGTCGTGTTCAGCGGCATCGCCAACACGCTGCCTTACACCGACTCCGCATTGGAACACCGTACCCGCGCTTCTGACGAAAAACTCAAAAGCAACGAGTATTACACCCAAGTCAACAAAGCCATGAAGCTGCGCACCCAGTCCGCGCAACCTTTGGTTATCGAAGAAGCCGTTTCCGAAATCCGCAAAGACGACTATCTGCTGAAACTGCCCGAAGGCCTCGACAGCTTCAATGTGATGCCTCACGCCCCTGCCCGTCCAATTCAGGCCAAAGTCGTTTCCATCTTCGACGGCGTGGGCGAAGCCGGCCAGTTCCAAACCATTACTTTGGATAAAGGCGAACTCGACGGCCTGGACAAAGGCACGGTGGTCAGCCTCTACAAACGCGGCCGCCAAGTCCGTGTCAATCTGTCCAACAACCTGATTCGCAAGCCGAAAGACAAAGATACGGTTGAATTGGTTTCCATTCCGGCAGAAGAAATCGGTTTGGCAATGGTATACCGCACATCCGACCATCTGGCCTCCGCCATTATTTTGGAAAGCCTGAACAGCGTTTCCATCGGCGATACCGCTTCCGAACCCGGCCGCGATTTGGACAATATGGCTGATGAAAAAACCATGGACAAACCGGCTGAAGACGAACAAGAAAGAGAAATCGAACTGGAAGTCCGCAGCTGATTGGGCTTTTTTAGCACCATCCGGCAAATAAAGAAATCTGTAACATATTGTTTAAAGCGCAAACAACATCTCATTTCTCCAGCTATTTATCGGCTGTCCCCCTTTTCTATTGTCTTGCCGTTCTGCCATTCCAATCAGCAATATGGAAAGTCCGGCACGCTATTTATTGCTTATTGATTGCTCCATCTGTTCCTACCAATCAAAAAGGCCGTCTGAAATCTTCAGACGGCCTTTTTATCCACAACTCAAATCCGATTATTTGAATTTGTAAGTGTATTGCAAGCCCAAGATGTCCGCTTTGTTTTTGAAGCGGGCAGAAGATGCACCGCGGCTGTCCACGTCGTTGCCGCTGGCTTTGCCGGTGCGGTAAACCGTGTCATTGATGTGAATATGGCTGTACGCCGCATCGATAACATGGTTTTTACCCAGTTGATATTTGGCACCGACGGAGAACCAGATACGGTTGCCGTCAGGCAGGCTGTTCATGCGGTCCTCGGCGCTTTTAACCGGTGATTTGTCGAAAGCGATACCGGCACGCAGTTGCAATGGTTCGGTAACTTGATAAGAGCCGCCGAATGCAACTTTATAAGTGTTGCGCCAGTTAGGCGTGATGACAGTACGATCAGATTGGCCGTTGACAACTTTTTTGGTGTTTTCAAACACCAGCTCGGCTTTGTTGAAGCGGCTGTGGCGCGTCCAAGTCACATCGCCGAACAGGTTGGTTTTGTCGGTGGCGCGGTACATACCGTGAACAGACAAAGACTCAGGCGTTACGATTTTGACGCTGGCTTTTTCGTTCGGCACATAACCGCGTGCAGCCATTGCACCCAAATCCCAAGCGCGTTTTGCATATGCGCCGTCCGCTTCCCAATCGGCAGTGCCTTTCAGCGTATGCGATACTTTGGAACGATAGTTCACACCCACGCGTGCGCGCTCGTTGATGTCCCACATCCACGCCAATTGATAGCCAAAGCCCCAATCGTGGCCTTTTACATCGGCATGACCGTCAGCTTTGCCAGTCGCATCGACAGCAACGGGACGGCCTGCTTGACGGGAAGCCAAGCCGCTGGCCAACTGGCTGATGGCGCCGGAAGCGTCCCAGTCGGAGTATTTGCGCAATTCGGCTTTGGAATATTGGGCAATCAAACCAGCACCGACGGCGTGTTGCTCATTCAGTTTCCACGCGACTACCGGCTCGATGGCGATGGTGGTCAAACCCAGTTTGTTGATGTTGTGGCGCAAGACGGAATCTTTTTCGTATTCGGTTGCCGAACCGAAAGGAACGTACACGCCCAAACCCAAAGTTACATCGTCGCTGGCTTTGTACGCGCCATAGATGTGTGGAGCAACGGTGGTTTCGGTAATTTTGCCGCTGGTCGAGCCGCTGACATCGGCACCCGTGCGGAAGTGTTTTGCAGATTCTGCCTCATAATGAATGCTTGGGAAAACGATATTGGCGTTGACGGAAATTTGGCTGCTGTCGATTTTGCTCAAACCGGCCGGGTTGTAGAAAATAGTTGAGGCATCGGCGGCTTCGGCGGCGGCAGCGTTGGCCGTGCCTTGTGCGTTAACGGATTGTGTGCCGAAATGGTAGCCGGAGGCTTGGACGGCGGTAGATAACAGTGTTGCGCTTAAAATAAATGCTGTTTTTTTCAGATTGAAATGAATCATTTTGGTTTACCGTGAAAGTAGCGGACAAAGAAAAAGGCCGTCTGAAACGTCCTTTATTGATTTAGTATAGGCACTCAATTCTATACTACATCATTATTTTTGCCTAATCTTTTCTTTTTTTACACAAAAAAAGCAGGCTGAAACAGCCTGCTTTTCCAATCATTGGATCACTGCAATTATTTAACCTGCAACACTTCCAGCGTATTGGTCGAACCGGATTCGCGCATTTGCGAACCGCTGGTGATGATGTATTGGTCGCCGCTTTGGAGGATTTTGTGTTCTACCAGCATGGCTTCCACTTCGTTCAGCGCGGTATCGTGATCGGTACTGGTTGCCAAAATCAACGGACGTACACCGCGGTACATCGCCATGCGGCGTTGCGCTGAAACACTCGGCGTCAGGGCAAAAATCGGCAGGGTGATGTTGTGGCGGCTGACTTCGAAGGCGGTCGAACCGCTTTCAGTCAGGGCAACGATGGCTTTGGCGTGAACTGCTCGCGCCACGCTGACCGCACCGCCGGCAATCGCCAAGTTGGTGCTGACGGCTTCGGGATACTCGACCTGTTCGGCAACGCCGTTGAGCGAATCTTGTTCTTTTTCCGCAGCCGCACAAATAATCGCCATTTGGCTGACGGTTTCAAACGGATACGCGCCGACGGCGGTTTCGGCGGAACACATCACCGCATCGGTACCGTCCAATACTGCGTTGGCCACGTCGCTGACTTCCGCGCGGGTCGGTACAGGGTTGGTAATCATGGATTCCATCATTTGAGTTGCGGTAATGCTGAAGCGGCGCAACTCGCGGGCGCGGCGGATCATGCGTTTTTGCAGGGCGGGGACGGCTGCGTGTCCGACTTCGACCGCCAAGTCACCGCGGGCAACCATAATACCGTCGCTGGCAAGGATGATTTCGTCCAGGTTTTCAATGGCTTCTACGCGCTCGATTTTGGAAACCAAACCGGGGCGTACGGCTGTACTGCCTTTCATTTCTTCTTCGACTTTGGCGCGTGCGATGTGCAAATCTTCGGCAGATTTCACAAAGCTGATGGCCAAGTAGTCGCAACCGATGGCAATCGCGGTTTTCAAGTCGCGGAAGTCTTTTTCGGTCAACGCACCGGCAGACAGACCGCCGCCGCGTTTATTGATACCTTTGTTACTTTTCAGCACATGGCTGTTTTCTACTCTTGTAATAATCTTACTTCCTTCAACCGCTTCAACGGTCAAAGTCAACAGGCCGTCGTCCAGCCACAAAACATCGCCGGCAACGACGTCATTCGGCAAATCGCGGTAGTCCAAACCCACCGCTTCGCGTGTGCCTTCGCCTTCAAGTGCGGCATCCAAAATCAAGGTTTCACCCTTATTCAGCTCGATGCTGCCACCTGCAATTTTGCCCACGCGGATTTTAGGACCTTGCAAGTCGGCAAGAATGGCGATTTCCTGACCCGAACGTTTCGCGGCTTCGCGTACGATACGGGCATTTTCTTCATGAAACTCCGGCGTACCGTGGCTGAAATTGAAACGGACGACATTAAGGCCGCCGACACGGATCATGTCTTCCAACAATTGTACATTGTTGCTGCCCGGACCCAGTGTGGCAACAATTTTGGTATTGTGGCTGATACGGGTTAAATCACGTTGCAATTGGCTCATGTAAACGTCCTTTCCTGTTGATTTCACGTTTGATAATGAAGAAGATTGTACTCTTAATGCAATAATGTTGGCGTAAAATTACATCATTTTCTGACTTAAACTAAATTTATTTTTGCATTAACCTACTTTCCTATCGGATACAATACACTCTCACGTCGTCATTTTTGATTTTCAGACGGCCTCCCTCATACTAATAGAATACTCAACTGATCCATGAAACGTTTTTTGACTCCACTACCCATCGGCATCGTTTTGGCCGACCTGATCTACGGTTTCGTACTCAATGTCATGCAAGGCTTAAATTTGCAACAAACCGCCGCCAACCAGTCCGGTACAATTTCCGTTACGCCCGACATTGCCTTCAACAGCCTGCAAATCGTCGCCAACGGCGGCATGGTCTGCATTATCGGCTTCGGTTTGATTGTCTTGTTCCAACTCAACCGAGCTGTATTACGCCAACAAATCCTGCCCATCGGCATTTTCCGAACTCTCGGCCTGTTGGCTGTTTTGGCATTCAGCATTTCTTCTTTATGGGAATGGTTGCATGCCGCTTTGTCGCTGCTTTCCGGGCACAATGTTTTAAACTTCAGCAACCCGCGTTATCTGGTTACCGCAGCCTGTATGCCCATCATCGCTTTCTTGTGCATCTTGCGCCTGTACAATTGGTATCGCCTGCATCGGACTGTTGCCGCTGACGACACCTCCACGACCCTCTAATCAAGCTGCAAAAAGGCCGTCTGAAACAGGAAAACCTATTTCAGACGGCCTTGTCATTATATATCTCAACGTTGATGGCTGGTTTCTACACCGGCCTTAATCTCACCATACATTTGCGAGCTGCCTCCGCTGCCTGATGCGCAGGCCGCCAAGCTCAGTGTCAAAACAGCCGCGGTCAAAATCTTCAACATTGATTTCTCTCTTTCCACAAAAATTATTTCGGATCGCAACGGAAATGGTAGGCACAAATTTCAAATCCGTTTTTGAAGTAGAGACGATGAGCATCTGCTCGGTCATGGTTCACATGGACATTCAGATGGATTTTGGTCGCACCCGTTTCCGCACCGATTTTACGTACTTCTTCCAACAAGCGTGAAGCATAACCTTTTTGGCGGCATTGCGGCATGGTTACGAGATCATCAATATGGATATGGTAACCACTGGCCAAGTTATGTGCAGTATGGAAACCGCATACGGCCACGGCATTTTGTTTGCCTTCTTCAAAAATACCCAGCAGACGGTAGCCGGTTTTGCGTTGATGCTCGTTGATTTGTTCGACGAAACGGTGAATATCGGTCAAAGAAGAACGCAAAATACTCAGTGCCGCAAAAGCGGTTGCAGTTTCTTCCGGCGGAATTTCACGCAATACGCCGACCACAGGCGCGGCAGCTTGAGGCTCAGGCTGCGCATTGGCCGCTTCCGCACGCTCGGCGGCATGTTTTTCTTCAATCGCCTGCGCCAACAAAACACGCTCGACCGGCACTTCGCCCTGCTGTTTGCTCTCTTGCTCTTTAAGCAAGGCTTTGCAGTCAATCACGCGTAAATCATTATCCGCCGCAAAGTCCATCAAGAAACGGAACATTTGCGGATTGTCTTCTTCCAACTTTTTATCGACCGCTACACAACGGACATTATCCACCAAAATAGGGCGCACCCAATTCGAATAGGAAAGGCGGTTGTCTTTAGTAAAGGAAGACAAAATACCGCACAGGCGCTCCGCCCAGTCGCTTGGTCGGAAAATCTTGCCTTTGCTGGTCGTACCATGGATCACAACTTCATAAGGATTACACACTAACATAAGCAGCTTCCTGAGAGTAAATGGCTGAAGGAATATTTCGCCAGTGCCAACATCAGAAAAAGTTCCGATACATAGCAACAGATTATTGAAAAAATATCAGTAAGGTTTTGAAATACGACAATGATGAGACGGCTTGCCGATCCTGACAATCCGTTTCGAATTCTTTGATTATTATACCCGATACGCCTCTTTTTCTTCAAAAATCATTTGAAAAATAACAACAGGCCGTCTCAAACCAAGTATTTCGGTTTCAGACGGCCTGCATATTTTGTATATCAATACAACAATTTCTTGCGGGGCTTTTGCTCGCTACTGGATCTAATTTCCGACAGATTGAAATTCAGTATGCTCAAATCCAAGACGCTTTCAGAAGTGCATTGATCACCAAAAGCATTTTCATAAGTGGCCTTCAGTTTCAATACTCCGCCGAATGTTTGGTCCGGCAATTCGGCAGCCAGCGCCAACATGCTTGCAAACACGCCGCCATACAATTCTCCCGATGCCAGCATATCCACGCCGCCGGAAAACATCTCCAAGCGCATAACCGCATCGGCAACCAGCTTGCTCGGCAAGTGATCCGGCAAAGCCTCAGCCTCAAAACGCACATTCTTCGCCAAGCCCTTACCGCTATTGCGGACAACCAAAACCAATAAATCCGTTTGACCGTCAGAACGCTGCAACGTCGCATGCAAAACAGGATGAATGCTCTCTTTTTGAATCAGCTGCTCACGGTGCAACATCTTGCTTTTTGCTTTGGATCGCGCAGAGACGACAGCCCAAATCAACCAAACCAATGCAACGGCAGAAATGGCAGTGACCAAAAGGGGAAGGTTGGTCAAATAGGCTTGCTGATTAAACCAAACTTGTGCTGCCAAAAATCCGGCAAAGAAAATCAAAACGTATAAAATTGGGGCAAACCGGCTTTGTATGGATGAGTGCATAAGTTTTCCTACATTTCGTATCATGTTATTAAAAAATAATGCCTTTCGGGCGAATAATGTCATCAACCCGGAAGGCATTATTTTAACGTAATTTTAACGCAATTTGCTTAATATCTTGCTTTTTATGAAACTAATGTATCAAGCAGACAACTCAAACCGTATAGCCGTATTTTCAGACGGCCTGAGATTTTTATCAGGCTTCGGCAACCGAATCACGCGAGAAGGTTTTTTCGCAATAATGGCATTTCAAACGCGTCTGACCATTATGTGAACGGACATAAAAACGGCTGATGACCGGCTCTCCATGACTGGCACAATTGGTATTCGGGCAGCGGAATACTTCCGAAATTTCGTCCGGCAATGACAAATGCTGTTTGTCGATCACTTTAAACTGATCAATTTTGTTTACCACTGCTTCAGGAGCAAATAAAGCCAAACGGTTGGCCGCATTGGCATCCAACCATACGCCGCTGACTTTGATAATGTCTTTGCTTCCCTGCGTTTTGCTGGGCAAATTAAAGCCGACCGTAACCGCACTGCCATAATGCAGCAACTTAAACTGCCTCAAAATGGCCAAGCCTTTACCGGCAGGAATATGGTCAATCACCGTACCTTGTTCAATCGCTTCAACGCTGAGTTTTGAGTTTTCCATCTTTCGCTCCTTAAACTTCTTCGTTCAATACCAAAGACAAAATCGCCATCCGTGCATACACGCCGTTGGTTGCCTGTTCAAAATAATAGGCATGAGGTGTTTTATCCACATCCGGATGAATTTCATCTACCCTCGGTAAAGGATGCAAGACGCGCAAATTGGGTTTGGCGTTTGCCAACATTGACGCATCAAGATTGAATTTACCCTGGATTTTGACAAATTCCTGCTCATCAAAACGTTCGCGCTGAACGCGGGTCATGTACAAAATATCCGCCCATTCGACCGCTTCTTCCAAGCCGGGTAAAATTTGATAAGGGCAACGGGCCTCTTCCAGCTCTTCAGTGATATAGTCCGGCATCGCCAAGCTGGGAGGGGAAACAAACGCAAATTCACAACCCCAACGCTTCAATGCCTGACATAATGAATGTACCGTACGGCCATATTTCAAATCACCGGCCATCGCAATCTTCAAATTGCTCAAACTGCCCTGCGTTTCATAAATCGTTACCAAATCCAAAAGTGTCTGGCTCGGATGTTGGTTGGTACCATCGCCGGCATTAATCACGGGCACGCTCGAAAACTCGGCCGCCACACGGGCCGCACCGTCTTTCGGGTGTCGCTGAATAATCGCATCCGTATAGCTGGAAATAATCCTCGCTGTATCCGCAAGCGTTTCACCCTTTTTCGCACTGGTATTCGCGCCATCGGAAAAACCGATAACTTTCCCACCCAAACGCTGTACCGCAGTTTCAAAAGACAAACGCGTACGGGTAGAGGGTTCAAAAAAGCACGAACCAATTAATTTACCCTCAAGCAAATCTTCACGAGGCTGCTTTTTCAACTTCAAGGCCGTCTGAAGCAACAATTCGAGCTGCTCTGTCGTCAAATCTGAAATTGAAATAATATGTTGCCGATAAAGCGGATTAGGCATGACCATTCCTTCCCATAAAAAAACCCGCAAAGCGGGCGTTTCAAGCAAACCGATTTCATCGTTGTCCGGCATGATTCCCACCGGACAGTCTCAACCATGTTTCTACCACACCCATGAAATCTTCCGCATTATCGCATATTTAACAGACGGCTGCTTCTTTCAAGTTTTCAGACGGTCTGAGACCTTTGCAAAAAATCCTTCATCCCCAACAGCCAAAAATCAAACACAGGGACTTGACAGCTCCCTTTTATCTTCCCAATGCTCGCATCTTGTAGGAGCAAACAAGCGCAAGTAAGCTGTTAACCACTTCAACGATTCAAACATATCGCTTTCGAATAGCGTTGCACACCCATGTTGCCTAAAGCAAATTAGGTTCACAGCCTGATTTACAATGAAATGTAACAAAGCTTTGTTCAACTGCATAACGGGTTTTTCAACAAATATTCGGTTGTGTTTGATTTGCGTTTTCGTCAATGAGTTATTGCAAAGGGCTTTTCAATAATGCAGGTCTATAGCTGATGTTTTTCTAGGTGCTATCTATTTTTCTGCCGTAGCCTTTGATCGAACCTTTTGTCATACTTTATCTCGTGGACATTGATGGAGTGATGTGCAGTTTCTCAATATAGCCTTTCAAAATAGATACAGATATATGTTTGCCGTATCAACCAGCTTTTTACCCTGCAGACAATGCTATCTTTGCTTGGTGTAATTTTTCTTCAGCCTTATCTTTCATTGTCCTTACCCATGACCGAAACTATTGATCTCGGGCCGTCTGAATAATGTTGCATAAATGACTTAAACTACAGCTTTCTCTACTTTTAAAATTTTCCGCTTAATTTACAGTTAATCAGTTCCAATAGTTCTGATCAAGGCATTACCTTTCGCCGACTGGTTGCAGTGTCAGCATAAGGTTCTGGATTTGAAATATTTAGTTCGTCAAAATAATAAAACGGGTTAAGACAATAATGCAGTACTCGAGGTTGAGATCAGCTTACCCAAAGGACGTGCCTGTGCACGTCCTTTTTACTTTCTTATCTCCTTTCCACTCTATTGTCACCCCATAAAAGGCTTACACTCCGCATCATTGCCCCTAAATATCTCCTCACCGTCCGTACAGCTGCCCT
>NZ_POXP01000005.1 GCF_003044935.1 Neisseria subflava
CGAATTATACAGTACATTTAGCAAATGTCAACTAAAATTATCGAAAATTCTAACTAACTGTGTTATACTGTCTGCTTCGTTTTCTTCACCGCGTCAGCAGCGAAGAACCGAACTATACGCCTACCAACAAAACCAGTCAACACCTTTCGCAAAATTATTTCTAGAAATTTAACCACCACCCTGTTTTAACAGGGTTTTTATTTCTAAAAAAATACAATCAAACTTCCTACACTCCCCATACATACAAAAAAATACAAAACAAAGGCCGTCTGAAATGCTCTTTCTGACGGCCTTTTGAATTTGACCTATACTTTAATTTATATTGTTGACGCTTGTTTTTTGGTATGATGTTTCCTTGAGTTTATTTCAGCTTCGAGTTTGCTATGTCTGTCTATACCAGTGTTTCCGACGCTCAAATGCGCGATTTCTTGCTGCAATATGATTTGGGAGATTTCGTCTCTTTGCAGGGGATTGCCCAAGGGATTACTAACAGTAATTATTTTCTGACTACCTCAACCGGTCGTTATGTGTTGACTGTTTTTGAGGTTTTAAAATCAGAGGAACTACCTTTCTTTTTAGAGCTAAACCAACACTTGAGCCAAAATGGCGTTGCCTGCGCCGCTCCGATTGCTCGTAAAGATGGTGGACTGCATTCTATTTTAGCCGGAAAACCTGCTTGCTTGGTAACTTGTTTGAATGGCTCCGATACCGGCTGGCCGACTGAGGCACAATGTTTCCACACTGGTGCGATGTTGGCCAAAATGCATTTAGCCGGCCAAGATTTTCCTTTAAAAATGAAAAATCCCCGTTATGATGGCTGGTGGCATGATGCCTGCACCCAGTTACTCCCGGTTTTAGATAGCGAAGATGCCAAACTGCTTCAAGCTGAAATTGCTGCTTTAGATGAAAATCTTGGAGAACATTTGCCTTCTGGTATTATCCATGCCGATTTATTTAAAGACAATGTACTGCTTAATGGAGATGAAGTTTCCGGCTTTATCGATTTTTATTATGCGTGCAATGGTAATTTCATGTACGACTTGGCCATTGCAGTTAACGACTGGGCGCGGACAGCCGATAATAAATTAGACCCTGCTCTTTATGATGCTTTTATCCATGGCTATGAAAGCGTGCGTCCTTTATCTGATGAAGAACGTGCATATTTCCCTACTGCACAAAGAGCCGGATGTATCCGTTTCTGGGTATCTCGCCTGCTCGATTTCCATTTCCCTCAATCAGGAGAAATGACGTTTATTAAAGATCCAAATGCATTTAGGGATCTGCTATTGAGTCTTAAATAATATATAGATAAAAGGCCGTCTGAAATTCAGACGGCCTTTTATTTAATGTCCTCCCCCACTAGAGCCGTTAAATGGCGGCCTTGCCAGCCAAATAATGGGGATCATGCTGATGAATATGATACTGCCTGCCAAGAAAATTTCATTTGAGCCAATAATAAAGCCTTGTTGGGAAATGGTGCTATTTATCGCCACCAAAGCCTGCTCCTTGCTTAAACCATTGGCCATCATGCCTTGAATAGATTGGTTGCTGATTGAGGACAATGAATTAATATGTTCGGTCAGCTGAGTATGATGCAAAGCTTCACGCCGTTCCCACATGGTGCTGACAACGGATACTCCGACACCGCCCATAAAGACACGCAAGAAGTTAGACAGGCTACTGGCCGAGGCAATTTGATTACCTTTCATATGCGACAAGGTGATACTGGTCAGAGGCAGGAAGAACATGGCTACGCCTAAACCCTGCCAAAACTGCGGCCAAACGACGTTGCTCATATCCATGCCGGCATAGAAATCGGTTCGCCAATGGAATGTGTAGGCAAACACCAAAAAGCTGGCACTGACAAACAGGCGCATATCGACGCGATTACCAAACTTACCGATAATCGGCGACAGAATAATCGGCAAAAAACCCACCGGCGCAGCAGCCAAACCGGCCCAAGTAGCGGTATAGCCGAGATTTGATTGCAACACTAAAGGCAACAGGGTCAATGTACCCATATAAACCATGAAGCCCAACGATGTCGCAACAACGCCTATTGTGAAGTTTCTATTTTTAAACAATGACAAATCGACAATCGGGTATTTCTCGCCCAGCTCCCAAACAATAAAATATGTCAGGAACACCAAAGCGGTAACACCTAAAACGATAATCTCTCCCGAGGCAAACCAGTCCAACTCCTTGCCCCTATCAAGCATCATTTGCAATGCGCCGATACCGACAATCATCAACACCAGCCCGACATAATCGATTGGCGCCCTAATAATTTCGGTTTCCCTGTGTCTAAGCTGTTTCCAAGCAATGGAGGCGGATAAAATCCCGATTGGGATATTGATAAAGAAAATCCATCCCCAATGCCAGTTGTCCGAAATCCAACCGCCCAAAATAGGTCCCAATACAGGGGCAACGACGACAGTCATCGCCCATAAGGCCAGTGCCAATGTTCGTTTTTCAGGCGGATAGGAGGCCATCAACAGGCTTTGGGACAAAGGAATCAATGGCCCGGCAATGAAACCTTGCAATACACGGAAAAAAACCAAGGCTTGAAGATTATGTGCCATACCGCACAGCCATGACGTTACGACAAACCCGATCACGGCGGCGATAAAGATTTTAACCTCACCAAACCGCTTGGCCAAAAAACCTGTCAAGGGAACGGAAATGGCATTGGCTACGGCAAATGAGGTAATCACCCAAGTTCCCTGCGTGGTAGCCGCGCCTAAATCCCCTGCGATAACAGGCACGGCGACGTTGGCGATGGTGCTGTCCAAGACTTCCATAAATACGGCCAAGCTGAGCGCCAAAGTTGCCAACACCAGCTTAAACCCTTGTAACGGCGGATAATTCATATTTTTAAACTATAAGACAACCGCCAAAGCGGTCGATTGAAGAGAATCAATATTTCAGACGGCCTGAGCCTTCAATAAAAGACTCAGGCCGTCTGAAAAGATTATTTTGCGTATTGCTCGAAGATTTTATCGACTAAAGCATCGGCGGCTTTCCAATCCACACTTTCCGTTTCCGGCAAGGCAGTATTTCGTTCCGCTTCGGCAGTCATGGCTTTACCGCTGCCCTTCTCGGCAATATCGACTTTAACAGTCATCGACAAACCGACACGGAGCGGATTTTGTTGCAATTCTTTAGCATCCAAGCTGATACGCACCGGCACACGTTGAACGACTTTAATCCAGTTGCCCGTTGCATTTTGCGCCGGCAGTAATGAGAACGCACTGCCCGTACCTGCCGACAAGCCCATTACCTTGCCATGGTAAACCACTTTGCTGCCGTACAAATCGGCTGTCATTTCAACAGGCTGGCCGATCTTCATTTTGCGCAGTTGCGACTCTTTAAAGTTGGCATCCACCCACAATTCAGATAGAGGCACAACAGCCATCATCGGCGTACCTTGCACGATACGTTGGCCGACTTGGACATTTCGTTTGGCAATTTGGCCGCTGATCGGAGAACGGATTTGCGTACGTTGCAGATTCAGCCAAGCGTCTTTAATGTGGCTGATGGCCGTCTGAACTGCCGGTTGTTGGCGCAGAGGAATATTACTGCCCAACGCTGCCTGAGCAGAAACTTCTTCCGCCTCAACTGCTTTCAATGCAGCCTGAGCCTGAACCACAGCGGCACGGGCATGGCTGAGTTCTTCTCCGGAAACCGCTTCCGTACCCGCCAAAGATTCGCGGCGGCGCAAATCGGCTTGCGCACGGGCCAAATCGGCTTTGCGCAACAACACTTGCGCTTTGGCTTTTGAATTGACCGCAGTTTGCTGTTTGTTTTGACGGATGGCCTGAATCAATTCATTTTGCGCACGATCGTATGCCAGCTGAAAATCGCTGTCGTCCAAAGCCACCAAAACATCGCCTTTTTTCACGACATCCGTATCGTCATACATGACTTTGCGCACCGTGCCGTTTACCTGCGGCGTAATCATCACCAAATGACCGGCCACATAAGCATCTTCTGTTTCTTCTTCATGCTGCCAAAACAGGAAATACGCCAAAGCAACTACAGCTGCCGTAATAAGGAATAGGAGTGTAACGATAACCAAATTGCGTTTGCGATGCGTTTTAGCGCCGGAAGCGGCTACTTCCGTTTCATTTTGGACATTATTTTTTTCTGATTGAGTATCCATAAGTCCCAACTTTAATTTTGCACATGTGATAACGATATTATTGTCTTACTGGGCGCTGACTTATACCATCAGCCCCAATACGCGCGTTTAACGCGCTAAAGAGTCATATTCTATAGTTACACTCTATTCATTACAATAATTTCTTCCGGTAGCAAATGTAAATAAGGTAAGCAAAAGGCCGTCTGAAATTACTTTCAGACGGCCTACGTTTTGATAAAACGTTTATTTCTTATTTAATTTAAAGCCTCCGCCCAACTGGGCATTGAGGTTACTCCAAGCTGTCAGATATTCTGCATGGTATTGAACTGCCGACATTTTCGTACGCACAGCTTCATCTTGTTTTTGCAAGGCGCTCAAGCCGTTATCCAAACCTGCACGAACACGTCCTTTTGCATTTTGTGCAGATTTATCGGCAATATTGACCATCTTGTTCCAAGTATCTTGTCGGCTTTTCAGGCTTTGATAGTCGACTACAGCATCTGCCGCCGAACGCATGGCGTTCAAAACAGTTTGGTCATACACGGCAACCTGCTCGTTATACTGGGCACGTTTGCCCGCCAATTTGGATTGCAGCGCGCCGGAAGTAAACAATGGCAGATTCAAAGCCGGAACGATGCCCAACATACCGGAAGTCCGTCCGCGAATCAGATTGAACGCATCAATGTGCGTCATACCTGCCAAAACTTTCAACTCGATATTCGGGTAAAACTCTGCCTCGGTCGATTTGACGATATGCCATTTCTCTTCAAGCAAGGCTTTTTGTGCCGCGATATCGGGACGAACTGCCAGCAAGTCCGCTTCAATACGGCTAACCGGCAATGACGGTACAGCCGCCATTTTTTCCGGAACCTGTCCATTTAATGCACCCGGCACTCGGCCGGTCAATACAGCCAGACTGTTGCGGATTTTCTCATTTTTCTGAGTCCATGCCGATTTTTCAAGCTGTAATTGCTGTTGCGCCATTTCCAGAGCGTGCAAGGCATCGGCAGGAGCCAGCTGCGCTTTAACGCGTTGTTGCATCAGTTTCAATGCCTTATCCGCTAACTCTATGCGCGTATCTAGCAGCGCCAGTTGTTCTGCCGCCATCTGCCACGCAAAATATTGGGCGGCAACGGCGTGAGCCAACTCGGTGCGGATATGATGCGATTCATACACCGCTGCCTGGCTTTTTCCTAAAACAGCTTGAATCTGCTCTCGGTTTTTACCCCAAAAGTCGAAAACCAAACTGCCTTGTAAGGCTGCGTTCGCCAAAACCAATGTATGGTCGGTATCAACCATACCGGCTTGAGGTTTGGGTGAAACATAAGCACCCAGACCTGTAACGCCCAAGCCGACTTGCGGTTTGTTGGCGGCTCCTACAACGCCCAGCTGCGCCTGAGCCTGCTCAAACCTTGCCTTGACGACACGCAGATTGGTAGACGTCTGAATGGCGGAAGCAATCAAATTGTTTAATTTTTTATCTTTCAGCTTCATCCACCAGCCGTCTTGGGCAGTAGCGGCAGATTGGCCTTGCGGCAGCGGATAGGCTGTTGTCTCATCTAAAGGCGACTGTTTGCCGAACGGCGCACATGCCGCCAACAGCGAAACAGCGGCAACGCATACGCTTGATTTGACCAAACCTAATTTCATACAGACTCCGTTTATGTGTGCCTGCCGCAGACCATCAGGCCGTCTGTTGTCAATTGCCCAAACGGTTCAACAGTTTACCCAACAGGTGTTGCAGCGTATCATAATCCTCTTTCGTGAAATCTTCCCACGCCTGGCCGCTCTGACGGGCAATTTGTGGCCATACTTCGTGGATGAAGGTCTCACCTGAAGGGGTCAATTTTAGCACAATCTGACGACGGTCTTTCTGATTGATATAACGCTCTACCCAGCCGCGCTCAACCATGTCGTCCGACAGGCGTGTTGCACTGGTACGCGTCAAGTCCATCAGGTCACTCAAGCGCGAAGGCAGGATTTCGCTGTTTGGGCTGACGTAAACCGCCATCAGGGAAAACCACAGGTTTTCATTGATGCCGAACGCTTTCAGGTTTTCGTTCAAATGGCTGCTCAAACGTTCGGTTACGATGCGCAACATACGGGATACTTGGTTTTGCTGCTCCGGAAACTGCGGCAGACGGGTAGAAAGCAAACGCATTGCGTTGACTAATTCGGTTTGTGAAAAACTCATAAATTCCTTCTTTCTGAGTGAATTATTTTATTCGATATCAATCAAAATAAAATATGATGTAATAATTTACTTTAAGATACCAATTACTTACTTTAAGACGTTATACTAATTCAGATGATTATTTTAGTGTATGAAAATCTGATAATCGGTTACATGCTCCTACTAAACGGAGTTTTCTATGCCTAAATCATGAAAATTCGCCCCTAAAAAAGGCCGTCTGAAACCTTGACGACAACTTTCAGACGGCCTCCATAACGGATTAAAATAAGTTTTTCCACTTGTACCGGATTCAAACCATGAACACTTCCGCCTTTTTCCCCCATATCACCCTTATCGGCGTCGGTTTAATCGGCGGTTCGTTCATGCTCGACCTCAAACGCTTGGGACTGGTGCAAACCGTTACCGGCATCGACACCAATGCCGACAACCTCAATTACGCACTCGAATGCGGCATCATCGACCATGCCTATCCGAATATTTGCGCCAAAAGCATCGGCAACGCCGATTTGGTTTTGATTGCCACTCCAGTCTCCGTCCTGCCTGACGTATGCCTCGACATCAAGCCCTTCTTAAAAGACACTGCCTGCGTTTCCGATGTCGGCAGCACCAAACAATCGGCACTTAATGCCTTCCGCACTCACTTATCCGACCGCCTGCCGCAATGTTTTGCCGCCCACCCGATTGCCGGCTCGGATCAAAGCGGGGCAAAATCCGCGCGTTGCGGTTTGTTTCAAAACAGCCGCCTGATTATTACGCTACACGGCCAAGAGGCTTCAGATGGCCTGAGACGGCTGAAAAGCCTGTGGCAGGCGGTTGGTTCGCAAATTTCGACCATGAGTGCCGAAGAACACGACAATATTTTTGCCGCTGTTTCCCACTTGCCGCACTTGACCGCCTTTGCCTATGTCCACGCTTTGGTTGACCATCCGCACGGCAAAGACTACCTCCCCTATGCCGCCACCGGCTTTCGCGACTTTACCCGCATTGCCTCCAGCCACCCTGCCGTCTGGACAGACATCTGCCTGGCCAACCGCCCTGCCCTGCTCAAACTGACCAGCGATTTGAAGGAACAATTATCCAAATTGGAACAACTCCTTTCAGAAGGCAACAAAACCGAGCTTTACCGCTATTTTGAAGAAGCCGCACAAATGCGTAATGACTGGCTGAAAAACCGTTAAACCTGTTTTCAGACGGCCTGATGCCTTATCGGCCAAACCTTCATCACAATAAAAAGGGCATCTGTTTAGATGCCCTTTTTGGATTTCTTACGACTTCAACGTTTCACTCAGTCTTTCAAACGGAACTCAGCCGCTCTGGCGTGCGCGGTCAAGCTTTCGCCATGCGCCAACACGCTGGCGGTTTTGCCCAATTTCTGCGCACCTTGTTCTGAAACCTGAATCAGACTGGAGCGTTTTTGGAAATCATATGTTCCCAAAGGAGAAGAGAAACGCGCCGTGCGGCTGGTCGGCAAAACGTGGTTGGGGCCTGCGCAATAGTCGCCAAGGCTTTCACTGGTATAGCATCCCATAAAAATCGCACCGGCGTGGCGGATTTTTTTCGCCCACTCTTGCGGATTTTCGACCGACAATTCCAAGTGTTCGGGGGCAATATAGTTGGCGATTTCGCAGGCTTCGTCTAAGTCTTTAGCCAAAATCATTGCGCCGCGGTTGCCCAATGAAGCTTCAATAATCGCACGGCGCGGCATGGTTTCAATCAGGCGGTTCATGGCCGTCTGAACTTCGTCCAAATACGCTTGAGAAGTACCGATCAAAATCGCTTGTGCAATTTCATCGTGTTCTGCCTGACTGAACAAATCCATAGCCACCCAATCGGCAGGCGTCGTACCATCCGCAATCACCAAAATTTCAGATGGCCCTGCCACCATATCGATACCGACCACACCGAACACGCGTCGTTTGGCTGCAGCGACAAAGGCATTGCCCGGGCCGGTAATCTTATCGACTTGAGGCACAGATTCCGTACCATAGGCCAAAGCTGCAACCGCCTGCGCGCCTCCGACCGTAAACACTTTGGTCACACCGGCCACAAAAGCAGCCGCCAACACAATATCGTTGCGCTCGCCTTTCGGTGTGGGAACGACCATGATGATTTCTTTCACGCCGGCAACGTGGGCAGGCATGGCGTTCATGATGACGGAACTCGGATAAGCGGCTTTACCGCCCGGAACATAAATACCGACGCGGTCAAGCGGCGTAATCTGTTGGCCCAAAAGCGTGCCGTCTTCGTCTTCGTAAGTCCATGACTCCATTTTTTGGTGTTTATGGTAGCTTTCTACCCGTCTCGCGGCCGTTTTCAAGGCCGTCTGAATATTTTCAGGCAAACGCTCAAACGCAGACTGCAAATCGTCTTGCGTCAGGATTAAATCGTCGATGGTTTGTGCGGATGTGCCGTCAAAGCGGTTGGTGTATTCAATCAGCGCCGCATCGCCGCGTTTTTGAACATCGGCGCAGATGTCGGCAACAATACGGTCGATTTCAGGGTTTTGCGCGGTTTCAAAAGCAAGTAACGCTTTGAGTTCGGCTTGAAAATCAGGGGATTGAGTGTCGAGTTTCTTCATGGTTTGCTCTCTTCCTTGTTTCGTTCCTATTGTTTTCAGACGGCCTCAGCCACACATAGGCCGTCTGAACATTATTTTTTCAAAAAACCTTTTTTCTGCAAAAACGCCAACATATGCGGCCGAACAGGATTACCCAAGGTTTTGGCCAGCGATTCCTTCCAAGGTATCGGACTGCCCTTGCGCAACTCATAATAATCCGCCACTGCCTGATTATAGGCTTCAACCGCCTCGGCATTCAGGCTCGGACAGGCGTTTTCGGCATACACCATTTGCTTAGGTAGGCGCGGTTTGAGCGGCGGGTCTTGGTCGGGATAACCGAGGCACAACCCCACCAAAGGCACGCAATAATCCGGTAGGTTCAATACGTCCGATACTTTTTGCACATTATTGCGCAGCGCGCCGATATACACGCCGCCCAGCCCAAGCGATTCGGCGGCAAGCAATACGTTTTGCGCCATAATACCTGCATCGACCGCGCCAATCAGGGTTACCTCCGCCCAATCGATTTGCGCATCGGGAAACATTGCCTTGTGTTTGGAAAAATCGATGCAAAACAATAAAAACTCCGCACAATGGACAATATAAGGTGCGCTTCCTGCCGCTTCATGTATCCCCTGCCTCAGCGCAAGATCGGATACGCGGATGATGGAAACGCATTGCAGGTTGTTGGAAGTCGAAGCCTGCTGTCCGGCGCAAACCAGCGTATCGAGGATTTCATCGGCAATCGGTTCGGAAGTAAACCTACGGATGGAACGATGGGAAAGAATCGTATCGAGTGTCGGTTTGCTTTGCATCATAACGGGGCTTTCAAACTGGGTTGGCAGACAGTTTTTGCCAAAAACTTTTCAGACGGCCTTAGCGGCATTTTCAAATGCCTGAATAATCGGATTCAACAACGCATATTTGGTTTTCAAAGCAGCTTTGTTGACCACCAAGCGGCTCGAAATATCAGCCACATGTTCCACAGCTTCCAAACCATTGGCCTTTAACGTATTGCCGCTGGAAACCAAATCGACAATCGCGTCGCTCAGACCGACCAAAGGCGCAAGCTCCATCGAGCCGTACAGTTTGATGATGTCCACATGCACACCCTTGTCGGCAAAGTGTTCGGCGGCAATGTCGGGATATTTGGTGGCAATCCGCAAGCGGCTGCCGGGTTTGGACGCAGCGGCGTAATCAAAACCTTTTTTAACCGCAACCATCATGCGGCATGAGGCGATGTGCAAATCCAAAGGTTGATACAGGCCATCTCCGCCATGCTCAATCAGCACATCCTTACCGGCAATGCCAAAATCCGCCGCACCATATTGCACATAAGTCGGCACATCGGTCGCGCGCACAATCACCAAACGGATGTTGTCATGATTGGTACCAATAATCAGCTTGCGCGATTTTTCCGGCTCTTCCACAGGCACAATACCGGCGGCGGCCAACAGCGGCAGGGTTTCCTCAAAAATCCGTCCTTTGGATAAAGCAATCGTTAAAAGTGTGTCGGTCATTTTTTCTTTTCCTTTGCCGTATCAAAAGCAAGAAGGCCGTCTGAAATCCACAACCCATTTCAGACGGCCTTAACTACGGTTTTACAATAAAGTTTTCACATCAGCCGCAATCGTTTCAGGCTCGCTGCCGTAAGGCGAGAAAATCGCCACTTCACCGTTTTTATCAATCAAATATGCACCTGAAGAGTGATCGACCAAATAGTTTTCGCTGTCTTCTTTTTGGTTTACTTTAGCCGATACCACGCGGTATTGCTGCTTGATGACTGGCAAGCTTTGCTCGCCGGTAGCCGTCAGGCCGATAAAATCAGGGTTGAACTGTTTGGCGTATTTGCCGATTACTTCAGGCGTATCGCGCTCAGGGTCGATGCTGACAAATACTACTTTCACGTCTTTAGCCTGATCGCCCAATTGTTTCAACGTGTCGCTATAAGTCAGCAACTCGGTTGGGCATACGTCAGGACAGTGGGTATAACCGAAAGACAGGATAACCACTTTGCCTTTCAAATCGCTCAGACTGAAAGGTTTGCCGTCGCCATCGGTCAATGTAAAGTCGCCGCCAATGTCTTCTTTGCGCATATCGGTACCACGCGCTTGCGCTTTGGGTGCAGATTCACCGGAAGCAGCAGGCGCAGCAGAAGCGGCAGGTGTCGAAGAAGCCTCCTTGGCCTCCTCTTTAGGCTGACAAGCAACCAGAGCAGCCAATGCAAAAGCACTGAGTAAGAAAGTTCGTGTGACGGAAAGCATAAATTTTCTCCAAAACCGTTTCAAATAAGTGAGGCCAAACAACCGCCCGGCCGATATAAAAACAAAACATCTTCATATTAACGCGTTTAACACATTAAATGTAGCCCTTTTTGCAGATAAATACTGCTTTTTTTGTTTTAAAAATCTGCCTCCCATTTAGATAACCATCAAACACAAAAAGTTTAATTCATTAAAAATCAAACAAATATAAAAATAATCCGATTTTTTTTCAATTACTGCTTTACAAGATTCGAGAACTCGCTATAATGACGACTTCTTCGCTAGCCCAGGTGGCGAAATTGGTAGACGCAGGGGACTCAAAATCCCCCGCCGCAAGGTGTGTCGGTTCGAGTCCGACCCTGGGCACCAAATTTAAAAAACCTCTTGATTCAGTTAAGAGGTTTTTTGCTATTTTTCATTTGCAAAAACCTTCTCCTTACTCAAACTGTCAACAATCCATCCACATCAAGATCAATAAAACAGTTTTTTTATTTCTTTAAAATCAACCTTCAATCTATTTTCCCGTTTCAAATGTTAAAAGATGAAAGATTTTATCTTGATTGAACAGTCGGTTTGCGTTATCTTTTCTACTCTTTTTCACAAACTCTGTGTTCCTTTCCAATTGTTTGGACAGTCTGACTGTCGCCGTATTCCCTCAATGCGCGTACCCTAAATCGCTGCTTGATGGAATTGCATTACAGGTGCTGTGGTGAGGCGGATTGTTCCTATTGGTTAGAAACCGCATAAAAGAGGTCAATATGCAATTATCAGGCGCACAAATCGTCGTGCAAAGTCTCAAAGCCGAAGGTGTTGAATACGTATTCGGCTATCCCGGTGGTGCGGTTATCGAAATCTACGATGCCATTTTCCAACTCAACAAATTCAAGCACATTCTGACCCGCCATGAGCAGGCAGCCGTACATGCGGCAGATGCCTATGCCCGCGTCAGCGGCAAAGTCGGCGTGGCCTTGGTAACTTCCGGCCCGGGCGTAACCAACGCATTGACCGGCATTGCTACCGCGTACAGCGATTCCATCCCCCTGGTCATCATCAGCGGCCAAGTGGGCAATTCCCTCATCGGTACAGATGCGTTCCAAGAAGTGGATACGGTCGGCATTACCCGCCCTTGTGTCAAACACAACTTCCTGGTTACCAATATTGGCGAGCTGGCTGATACGATTAAAAAAGCCTTCCAAATTGCCGCCAGCGGCCGTCCGGGCCCCGTTGTCGTCGATATTCCTAAAGATGTTACTCAAGCGATGGCCAAATTCAGCTATCCACAAGAAGACATCTTTATCCGCTCCTACCAACCGGTTGTACAAGGTCACATCGGCCAAATTAAAAAAGCCGTACAAATGCTGGCTTCTGCCAAACGCCCCATCGTTTACTTCGGCGGCGGCGTGGTATTGGGCAATGCCTCCGAGGAAATGACCCAATTTATCCGCATGACCGGCGTACCCTGTACCGGCACATTAATGGGTTTGGGTGCTTACCCTTCCAGCGACCGCCAATTCTTGGGCATGTTGGGCATGCACGGTACCTACGAGGCCAATTTGGCGATGCAAAATGCAGACGTCGTTTTGGCAATCGGCGCGCGCTTTGACGACCGCGTTGTTTCCGTACCGTCAAAATTCTTGGACAAACCCAAAAAAATCATCCATATCGACATCGACCCGTCCAGCATTGCCAAACGCGTTAAAGTGGACATTCCGATTGTCGGCGATGTCAAAAACGTATTGACCGAAATAATTCATCTGTGGGGCAAACAAGAAACTGCGCCTTCAGCCGACTCATTGGACAAATGGTGGAAAACCATCGAAGAATGGCGTTCGCACAACTGCCTGTGGTTTGAAAACGACAGCGAAATCATTAAACCGCAATACGTTGTTCAAAAACTGGCAGAAATTACCAAAAACTCAGCCATTATTACTTCCGACGTTGGCCAACACCAAATGTTTGCCGCTCAATATTATCCATTCGAGCGTCCCCGCCAATGGCTCAATTCCGGCGGTCTGGGTACGATGGGTGTAGGCCTGCCTTACGCCCTCGGTGCCAAACTGGCGGCTCCGGAACAAGACGTCTTCTGTATCACAGGCGAGGGCTCTATTCAAATGAATATCCAAGAGCTGTCCACCTGCTTCCAATATAATGTCCCCATCAATGTCGTTACATTAAACAATGGCTATTTGGGTATGGTTCGCCAATGGCAGGAGCTGTATTATGGCAACCGCGAATCGGAAACCTATTTCGATTCATTGCCCGACTTTGTCAAACTGGCCGAATCCTACGGCCATATCGGCATCCGTGTGGACAAGAAATCCGACGTCGAAGGCGCCTTGTTGGAAGCATTAAACCAAAAAGACCGTTTGGTATTCCTCGACTTTTTGACAGACAAGAAACAAAACGTACTGCCTATGGTCGGCAACGGCAAAGGTTTGGATGAAATGGTTCTTCCGCCGCATATGCGCGATATTGCAAAAGCGTAAGGAGAAAGAAATGCGACATATCTTATCTATTCTGATGGAAAACGAATCAGGTGCGATGAGCCGTGTGGTAGGTTTGTTCTCCGCACGCGATTACAACATCGACTCCCTGGCCGTAGCCCCAACCGAAGACAAAACCTTGTCCCGTATGACCATTGTTACCCACGGCGATGAGAACGTCATCGAGCAAATCACCAAACAACTCAACAAACTGATTGAAGTTGTCAAAGTGGTCGATTTGAACGAAAGCCGTTTTGTCGAACGCGAGCTGATGTTGGTTAAAGTCCGCGCCGTCGGCAAAGACCGTGATGAATTCCTGCGATTGACCGAAATCTACCGTGGCAGCGTCATTGACGTAACAGACCGCAGCTACACCATCGAAATCACAGGTTCCACCGAAAAACTCGACTCTTTCCTCGAGACAGTCGGTCGCGCTCAAATTTTGGAAACCGTACGCACAGGTGCAGCCGGTATCGGCCGCGGCGAGCGTATTTTGAAAATTTAACGCTGTATCGTTCAGACGGCCTTTTGCTTTCTACAAAGGCCGTCTGAAAACCAGTAGGAGACAACCATGTCAAGCATCCAAATCGTTGCATTAGTTACCGTCAAACCCGAATACACCGAGGCTCTGGCTGCCCAGTTTAAAGAATTGGTCAAAGCCAGCCGTGCAGAAGAAGGCAACATCAGCTACGACCTGCACCAAGAAATCAGCAAACCCAACCGTTTCGTATTCGTAGAAAGCTGGAAATCCCAAGCAGCTATTGACGAACACAATGCCAGCGAACATTTCCAAAACTTCGTCAAATCCATCGAAGGAAAAACCGAAGCATTGGAAATTGTCTTGATGAACCAAGTCCCTGCCTAAGCCCCTATTACTTTTAACTCAACCCGGATTGTCCGGAACCCTCTTACACTAAGGAAATAAAATGCAAGTTTATTACGATAAAGACGCTGACCTTTCTCTGATCAAAGGCAAAACTGTTGCCATCATCGGTTACGGTTCACAAGGTCACGCACACGCAGCAAACCTGAAAGATTCCGGCGTAAATGTCGTCATCGGTCTGCGCCAAGGCGGCTCTTGGAAAAAAGCCGAAGCAGCCGGCCACGACGTGCGCACTGTTGCTGAAGCAACCAAAGCAGCCGACGTTGTAATGATTCTGTTGCCTGACGAAAACCAACCTATCGTATACAAAAACGAAATCGAGCCTAACTTGAAAGAAGGCGCAGTATTGGCGTTCGCCCACGGCTTCAACGTACACTACAACCAAATCGTACCCCGCGCCGACCTCGACGTTATCATGGTTGCCCCTAAAGGCCCAGGCCACACCGTACGCAGCGAATTCCTGAAAGGCGGCGGCGTACCTTCCCTGATCGCCGTTTACCAAGATAAAAGCGGCAAAGCACGTGACATCGCCCTGTCTTACGCCGCAGCCAACGGCGGTACCAAAGGCGGCGTGATTGAAACCAACTTCCGCGAAGAAACCGAAACCGACCTCTTCGGCGAACAAGCCGTATTGTGCGGCGGCGTGGTTGAATTGATCAAAACCGGCTTCGAAACCCTGACTGAAGCAGGCTACGCCCCAGAAATGGCCTACTTCGAATGCCTGCACGAAATGAAGCTCATTGTTGACCTGATTTACGAAGGCGGCATCGCCAACATGAACTACTCCATTTCCAACAATGCAGAGTACGGCGAATACGTAACCGGCGTCGAAGTCATCAACGACAAATCCCGCGAAGCCATGCGCAATGCCCTCAAACGCATCCAAACCGGCGAATACGCTAAAATGTTCATCCAAGAAGGTGCCGTCAACTATGCCAGCATGACAGCCCGTCGCCGTCTGACTGCTGATCACCAAATTGAAAAAGTCGGCGCTCAACTGCGTTCTATGATGCCTTGGATTGCCAAAAACAAACTGGTTGACCAAGACAAAAACTAATCTGTCTTTCGATCAAATAAAACCTGCCCGAGCAATCAGGCAGGTTTTTTATATATTTGCAAACCCAGTACACGATAAATCCCATTACCAAGGCCGTCTGAAAACACGATAAACAATATTCACAACCTAATTTTATACCCCATATTTTATAGCCATCCCGAAATTCCCTTTTAGAAAAACACATTACCAAAATAAAAGACCGCCTTATGCTTCCACCCTGTCTGTAAAAAACAACGTTTCCCTGCAAAAATCACTCAAAACAAGAGGAAAATTTGTTTTCCTAGGCCATAACCTTTATATTATGGTCATGGAATCGTTGAAAGAGAACGATATCGTAATAAGAAGAACGAATGCTCGCTTCTTCACACTTAAAAAAGGAAAACAGCAATGAAAAAATCTCTGATTGCCTTGACTCTAGCGGCTCTGCCTGTTGCAGCTATGGCTGACGTAACTCTGTACGGTCAAATTAAAGCCGGTGTTGAAGTATCCAAAGTAAAATTGGGTGAACAAACTGCTGCTAAACTGGGTCACGAGAAAAGCTCTAAAACTGCTACTGAAATCGCTGACTTCGGCTCACGTATCGGCTTTAAAGGCCACGAACACTTGGGTAACAACCTGAATGCCATCTGGCAAGTTGAACAAAACACTTCTATCGCCGGTGGCGACAAAGAGTGGGCTTCTCGCGAATCTTTCATCGGTTTGGAAGGTGGCTTCGGTAAAGTTCGTGCTGGTAAACTGGACTCTACTGTTAAAAATACTAGTGACAATGTTGACCAATGGGAAAGCAGCAACGGCGCTTTGAATATGTCTGTATTTACTCGTGTTGACGAACGTGCAGTTTCTGTACGTTACGACAGCCCTGTATTCTCAGGTTTCAGCGCAAGCGTACAATATACTCCTCGTGACAATGCTAACCCTTCTGACAAATACACTCACAACGACGCTACCCGTGACACTTACTACGCTGGCCTGAACTACGAAAACTCTGGCTTCTTCGGTCAATACGCCGGTGGTTTCCGTAAAAACGCCGTTTCTGAAAAAGACGGTCACGTACACCGCTTGGTAGGTGGTTACGATGCTAACAACCTGTTCGTATCTGTAGCTGGTCAATACGCTAAAAACTGGGAAACTTTGGGTGACTACGCTGAAGCCCAATCTAACGGTGTTGTAACTTCTGCTATGCGTGCTGCTGGTACTAACGCTTCTAACGTAGTATTCGGTACTGCTGCTGGCTTGGACAGCCGTCCTGCTGAAACTATCGAAGTTGCTGCTACTGCCGCTTACCGCGCTGGTAACGTAACTCCTCGCGTTTCTTACGCTCACGGCTTCAAAGCTAAAGTTGACGGCGAAAAACTGAAAGGCACTCAATACGACCAAGTTATCGTTGGTGCTGACTACGACTTCTCTAAACGCACTACTGCTCTGGTTTCTGCCGGCTGGTTGCGTGGTGCTGAATCTGGCCCTCACAAAGTTGAAACCATCTCTGGTTTGGTTGGCCTGCGTCACAAATTCTAATCTTCGGATTAGTATGAAAAAGAGCCTGTTTTATGCAGGCTCTTTTTTTATTCTATTCCCTACCCTCAACGAAAATTGATTTAAGCGTTGATATATAAAAAGGCCGTCTGAAACCAATTGGTTTCAGACGGCCTTTAGTCTATCTATCCCTATTGTCAAATTACAATAAGGTCAACAAACAAGATTTATTTTTCATTCAAAATCTTACCGACAATCTCGCCCACATCTTTGGACAAACCTTCTTGTGCATTGATGCGTTGCAATTCTTTGGTCATGACGGCTTTGCGGTTGGCTTCCAATTTGTTGCAGATGTTGAAAGCCTGCACCAGTCGGGCGGCAACTTGCGGGTTAAAGCGGTCGATTTCCATCACTTTATCGGCTATAAAGCGGTAGCCGCTACCATCTTCTGCATGGAAATGCGGAATATTGCGGCTGAAACTGATCAACAAAGAACGGGCTTTATTCGGGTTTTCAATACTGAACTTAGGATGACTCAAGGCCGTCTGAACTTGCGGTAAAGTATCTTTACGTCGACTTGAAGCAATCAGGGCAAAGTATTTGTCCATTACCAAAGCATCATCGGCGAATTTATCGGCAAATTGCGTCAACAAGCGATCGCGGATTTCGCTTTCATTGCTGTTGATTGCGGATAAGATGCCCCATTCGTGGGTCATGTTTTGCGCCATTGCTTCGTAATTCTCCGCAACGTGTTCGATATGCGCTGAGTCAGCACGTAGGACAAATGCCCTGCAAGCATTGCGCAAGGTACGCCAGCCGGCCAATTCCGGGCTGTATTCATAACGAACAGTGGCATCGGCTTGGTTTTCTTGCTCGGTAGCTTGACGGTTCAGCTCGCGCCATTGAGACAGGAACTTGACGGCAACGGCATTGAGTAAGGCTTCACGTGCCTGATGAACCTGAATCGGATCAATATTTTCTTCTTCCGCCCATACATCGGTTTCAGACGGCATTTGCAGCAAAATAGCGCGGAATGCCGGATCAAAGTCACCAGAAACCACCAAAGCCAAAGCATCCATCAATGCTTTGTGTTCAGGCAAAGGACGGCCTTCCGCCAATGCCTGACGGTTGGCGTTAATGGCGCGATGATATAAGGTTTGAGCAGCCTCCCAACGGGCAAACTCATTTTCATCTGCCGCCAGCAAAGTAGCCAATTCTTGCTCGCTGTACGGATAGTTCAGGGTAACAGGTGCAGAGAAATCTCGTAGCAGAGACGGGATAACCGGCTCATTGACGCCGCCCAACACAAAAGTCTGCTCGGCTTCGGTCAATACCAAAACCGCCTCTTTCACACGTTTGCCTTGATATTCAAACTCAACCGCTTCGCCTTTTTCGTTCAGCAAACCGGTTTTGACCGGAATCATCATCGGCTGCTTGTCCGCCATATCGGGCGTTGCCGGAATGGTTTGTTTGATGGTCAATTCAAACGCTCCATCTTTCAGACGGCCTTGAGCATCTAAAACCGGCGTACCGGCTTGGCTATACCACAAAGCGAACTGATCAAGATTGATGCCGTTTGCGTCTGCCATTGCGGCACGGAAATCATCGCAGGTTACTGCCTGACCGTCGTGGCGTTGGAAATACAACTTCATGCCTTTTTGGAAGCCTTCTTCTCCGAGCAAGGTGTGATACATGCGCACTACTTCCGCACCTTTTTCATAGACGGTCATGGTGTAGAAGTTGTTCATCTCTTCATAGCTGGCCGGGCGGACAGGATGCGCAGTCGGGCCCGCATCTTCAGGGAATTGGAACAAGCGCAGCATACGGACATTGTCGATACGGCGCACCACGCGGCTGGCCCGGTCGCCGGAAAACTCTTGATCGCGGAATACAGTCAAACCTTCTTTCAGCGACAATTGGAACCAATCGCGGCAGGTCACGCGGTTGCCTGTCCAGTTGTGGAAATATTCGTGTCCGACAACAGATTCGATGCCTTCAAAGTCGGTATCGGTCGCGGTACGGCTATTAGCCAGCACAAACTTGGTGTTGAAAATATTCAAACCTTTGTTTTCCATCGCGCCCATATTGAAATCACCTACGGCAACGACCATGAAAATATCCAAGTCGTATTCCAAGCCAAAGCGTGTTTCGTCCCATTTCATCGCATTTTTCAACGATTCAACTGCAAAACCGACTTTAGGTTTGTCTGTCTCAGTAGTGTAGAACTCGATTTTGACCTTACGGCCGCTCATGGTCGTAAAATAATCTTCCGTTACCGCCAAATCACCTGCCACCAGAGCAAAGAGATAGCTCGGTTTGGCAAACGGGTCTTCCCATTTCACCCAATGATGGCCGTCTGAAAACTCGCCGCCATCGATTTTATTGCCGTTAGACAGCAACACCGGATAGCGTTTTTTGTCTGCAACGATAGTGGTGGTAAATTTAGACATGACATCCGGACGGTCGATGTAGAACGTAATTTTGCGGAAACCTTCCGGTTCGCATTGAGTGAACAGGTTGCCGCCGGAAGCATACAGACCCATCAGAGATTTGTTCTCAGCCGGCAAAATTTCGGTTTCTACTTCCAGCGTGAAGTTTTCAGACGGCACGCCTGTAATCGTCAATTTTTCGTCTTCCAACACATAATCTACGGCCTGACCGTTTACTTTCACAGACAGCAGTTTTGCCGAACCATCCAATACCAATGGCTCTCCTGTTCTTTCAGGTTGAACGGTCAGACTGGATTTGACGATGGTTTGCGGTTCTAAAATATCGAAGTGCAGGTCGGTTTTCAGAATACGGTACGCTGGCGCGGAGTAGTCTTTCAAATAATGGATGGTTTTGCTCATTTGTTCTCTTTCAGAGTCATGCGGTAAATAGATGAAGCATATCGTTTCAGATAGCCTAAATTCAAGTGTTTTCAGAAAAAAAGGCCGTCTGAAACCTAAAATTTCAGACGGCCTCCCTATTCAGGCAGCAAATCTAGTTGCCTGTCATTGCCAACTTACCACTGATACAGCGCACCGGCACCGACACCGACATGACCGTCGGTATTGGCCGAGAAGTTGCCTTTGACAATCCAGTTGCCGCCGTCGCTCATCGCAGACACGCCGATGGCCATGGCAGACTGACCACCGTAGTAGCCGCTGCCAACACCGATACCGGTCGCACCCGGACGGGTTACTTGCGGAATCGAGCCTTGGGCAATCGCACCGGCCACACCCGCGTAGGCTTTCTTACCTACTTGGTTGATGTTGTTCTGCAACTCGGTACCCAAACCAATCAACTGATTCACGTTTGCCGCGTCTGTACCGTCTTTACCCGGAGCCACATTGGTAATGCGTTGGCCACCGTTGTTCAGACCGACAGGAGACAGTTTGACTTGGTTGTTCGGATTGTTTTCAGTCGGTGCAGCGATGGTTACGCCATCGTTGTTGACCACGGTATTGCCTGCGGTCAGACCGTCTTTGTTCAACGCAACTTTATCGCCAACTTTCACGCCGTCATTATTCATCACAGTATCGCCTGCTTTGAAGGTATCGGCATTCACTGTCTTCACGCTAATCTCGTCAGCCAACTTCAGTTGAGCGCCACCGGCTACGGTTTCGCTGATGATGTTGCTGTCGCCTTTAACGTTGATGGTGTCGCTCAACGCGTAGTTGTTGCTGCCGGTGGTACCGCCGAAGTTAATGCCTTTGGCGATAGTCGCAGCGTTGTTGGCTACGTTTTGGTTGGTTGCGTACAACTGGCTGCCGTTGACGGCATCTTTGCTGTTTGCATTGAGATCACCATCCGCTACGTTGGTTACTTTATTGCCCGCATTATCCAAGCCGTCTTTAGTCAGGTTTACCTTACCTGCTTTCAAGCCGTCTTTGTTCAATGCAACATCGTCGCCTACTTTCACACCGTCGTTGTTAACGGTGGTGTCGCCGGCTTTGACGCTGTCAACATCCAAGTCTTTATCGGTTGCCACCTCGTAAACAGTCTGACCTTTGTCGCCTGTTTTTTCAGTCACAACGATGTTCTTACCTTGAACGACTTCAGTCTTAGATGCCGCCGCAGCTTGTTTCAGTTGGGAAACATTGACTGCATCGGTGTCATCCGTACCGGCCGCAACGTTGGTAATCTTATTACCGCCATTGTTCAAGCCAGCTTTGGTCAGGTTCACATCGCCTGCTTTCAAGCCGTCTTTGTTCAATGCAACATCATCGCCAACTTTCACACCGTCATTATTCATCACGGTATCGCCTGCGGTAACGCTGTCGACTTTCAGGTTTTTATCGGTAGCCACTTTGTAAATGGTTTGGCCATTGGCGCCGACATCCTGAGTAACAACAATGTTATCGCCTTGAACGACTTCAGTCTTAGCCGCAGCCGCAGCTTTGTTCAACTGAGCAACATTCACCGCATCAGTATCATCGGTACCGGCTGCAACATTGGTAATCTTATTGCCGCCATTGTTCAAGCCGGCTTTAGTCAGATTGACATCGCCAACTTTCACGCCGTCAGTATTGACTGTGGTATCGCCGGCTTTCACGCTGTCAACTGCCAAGTCTTTAGCCAATTTGACTTCCAACTTATCAGAGCCATTCGCTACAACGCCGATATTGCCGTCTGAAAGTTTGGCTGCATCGGTTTGACCGCCAACAATATTCAGCTTCGTACCCGGTTTGCGTTCAACGTCTTTGCCACTGTCGCCGCCGAAAGTCAAAGGCAGATTGGCAGTTGCATTAACGGCTTTGATTGCATCGTGGATGTTGTTCTCACCAGTACCGCCAATATCGGTCATGCTGATGTTGCCGCCATTATTGGCCGCATTGCCACCCAATACATTTACCAACTGATCTTGGGCCGCATTCAGCTGCTCTTCAGTTGCTGCACGTTTACCTTGGGCAAAATCATTACCACCCAAAGTAGTGTTGCTCAAACCGCTGACTTCACCTTTATCGCCATCGATTTTCACCGGAGCCGCTTGACCGACACTCAATACATCGGCCAGTTTCAGCTGTGCACCACCGGCTACGGTTTCGCTGATGATGTTGCTGTCGCCTTTGACATTGATGGTGTCGCCCAATGCGTAGTTGTTGCTGCCGGTGGTACCGCCGAAGTTGATGCCTTTGGCGATGTTGGCGGCGTTGTTGGCGACGTTTTGGTTGGTCTCTTTCAGCTGGCCGTAGTTAACGGCGTCGGTATCGTCGGTACCGGCAGCTACGTTGGTCACTTTGTTGCCGGCGTTGTTCAAACCGTCTTTGGTCAGTTTGACGTCACCTGCTTTAACGCCGTCTTGGGTCAATGCGA
>NZ_POXP01000006.1 GCF_003044935.1 Neisseria subflava
CTTTGGCCACATTGGCGTTGGTTTCTTTCAGCTGACCGTAGTTAACGGCGTCGGTATCGTCGGTACCGGCAGCTACGTTGGTCACTTTGTTGCCGGCGTTGTTCAAACCGTCTTTGGTCAGTTTGACATCACCTGCTTTAACGCCGTCTTGGGTCAATGCAACATCGTCGCCTACTTTTACACCGTCGTTGTTAACGGTGGTGTCGCCGGCTTTGACGCTGTCTACGACCAGGTCTTTGTTCAGCTTAACGGTCACTTTATCGTCTTGGGCTTCGGTGGTGATGTTGTCGTCGCCGGCAACGGTCACGGTGGAGCCGAGTTTTTCGATATTGGTGCTGCCGCTGTCGCCGCTGAAGGTCAGGCCTTTAGTGTCAACGGTGGTTTTGGCGTCCACACCTTTTTGGATGTTATCTTTAGTACTTTGAGCAAGATCGATACTGTACTCAGTTGTGACTGCACCATCGGCTGCGGTTGTAGCATTGGAGGTCAAATTCAAAGCATTGGAAACTTGTACCGTTGCTTTATCTGCGCTGACGGTATAAGTGGTTTCTTTGCCTGAAGTTGTCTTATTGACATGCGTGTTGCTGCCTGCCTCCACCTTGGTTGTGGTTTTGGCATTATTGATGGCATTGGCTACATCGCCGACAGTCGCTACACCGGCAGTCGGTGCGGACACTGTGCCATTATTATCGACAGACAATGAGCCTTGAGTGACGTTGATTTGAACTTTTGATGCATTCTCGCCATCGGTGATTGCAACGGTCGTCAAATTGCCATCGGCGTAGTTGACTGTACCGTTGTTGTTGATACGGGATTTGTCTGTACCGTTTTGTTGGATATTGTGTCCAACATTGTTCATAACGGTGTACAGCTGGCTACCATTGACCGCATCGGTCGAAGTGGCGGAAATACGGCCTGCGGCAACATTCTGGATTTGGCGTTCATTGCCTGCACTGCCTACAGAAACCGCGCCTGTTTTAGCGGATGAAGAAGCTGCATAGCTGACATTAGTCGTCGTACCGCTATCGTTTTTGAATGTTGCATTTTTAGCTGTTGCATCAAAATTATTGGCAGTGCCAACAGCACCATTACCCAATGCAACAGAGCTACCAACCGTAGTCGTCGCGCCACTACCCAAAGCAACTGAATCGCTTCCAGTCGCTTTTGCATTATTACCGCCGGCAAAACTATTCTGCCCGGCAGCTTGGGCTGAGGAACCAATAGCGGTGGAATAAAGGCCTGAACTGTTTGCCTGCTTACCAATGGCGATAGAATAAGCTTGCGTTGTCTGCGCCTGATGACCGATTGCAACAGAATCATCACCGACTGCATTGGACAAATAGCCCATTGCCGTACCGTTATTTTGTGCCGCTGCCCTTGCACCGACAACGGTTGCATTTTCGTAGTTGGCTCTACTGTGAGCACCGACGACTACAGAGTAATTGTAATTATTTTCCGTATTCAAACCTATGGCGATAGAACCTGTACCGCGGGAATTGGCATTAGAGCCTAAGGCAACAGCGCCAACAGTTCTCGAAGTTACCGTTGCATTTGGACCAACAGCAACAGAATCTTCGCCAAGTACGTTGGCATTATGACCCAAGGAAACACTACCCGTCGCACCAGTGCTTGTTGCCGCATTCGGTCCGATAGCAATCGAATTGGTTGCTTTTGCACCGTCATTGTTCCAGTTTTTCGTACCGTCAGTTTTGCCTTCTTCTGACTTAACAGAGAAATAGCGGACACGCTCAATTGCACTCAAAACGCCATAAAGTTGAGAGCCGTTGATAGCATCAGTAGAAGTAGCAGAAATATCGCCAGGGGATACATTGATGATTTGGCGTTCGTAACCTTTAGAACCGACAGACACAACATCACCGGCATCGGTAGTTTGACCGCCTGCCCAAGTATAGGTTACACCCATAATTTCGCGTTGAACGTATGCCTGACCTTCTTTATCGGTTTTAGAAGCCGTACCCAAAGCCACAGAGTTCAGCAAAGTAGCCTTCGCACCTGTACCCAAAGCTACACCACCAAAGGCAGTGGCCTGAGATTTGGTACCGATAGCCAGAGACAAATCGGCAGATGAATTAGACTGCACACCTAATGCAACAGAACCTTGACCGGCAATAGTATTACCATAAGAACCGCCATACATCGTATCACCAGTCATCTCTTTATAAATATCACGCAGACTTTTACCGCTCAGCGTATATTCACCGGTCTTTGCACCTTTTTCATTATAGTTGATGAATTTATCCGTTGCATTGCCAGAATATCGAGTACCACCTACCGCATCTAAATCATCACCACCAATAGCAACAGATGAATTACCATTAGCCACGACATTACCACCAACCGCAATAGATTGGTCTCCCTTTGCCCACGCACCCTCAGGTCTGCCCTGTTTATCAACACGGTTACCTGAACCAATAGCAATAGACTGAGTTATCTTAGAACTACTTGAATCGCCTACTCGAGCCGTATTACCAATAGCAATATTATTGTGAGTTACATTCACATTCATACTATTTTGGGAGAGAACCTCAGATGCACGTCCAATAGCAATCGTACCAAGGCCGGTTGCATTCGCGTCTGCACCAAGTGCAATAGCACTTGATGGCGCACTACCCGAAGCTGGAGAATTTGCCACTGCACTTTTACCGATGGCAATGGTATTTCCAGTTTGAGCTTGGGCTGAATTACCTATGGCAATAGCGTTACCTTGATTGGCTTGTGCCGTTAATCCTACCCCTAATGCACCAACACCTGTTGCTGTTGCACCGCTGATCGCAGTAGCACTAGTTGTGTTATCAACTTCAATTCGTCCAACCTGAGCAGTTGCCGCATATGCATTGCTTGCCCCAAAAAGAGCTGCCGAAATTACTGTCAATCTGAAAACTGTCGCGATACCATTTTTACCGGATTCGGCAGATACATCTGTACTGTTTTGTTCTGCAGACGATTTCACACGGCCTTTGGCCAATTCGGAAGTTACGACAAAAGATTGAATCGTACGGTTCCAAACAACTTTAAATATCTTATTCATAGGTGTGTCTTTCTCTTTTTATGATAGGTAAAAGCGTGAGCATGAGCATGACGCTACTTTAAGAATTTATGCGGGGGTTTCCCAGCAAAATGCTTATCTCAAGCTGACGTTTATTGTCACTTTGAGACAAAATTTAGGCTTTTGACTATCCCGCAACGGTATAGTATTTCATACTTACAAAATATCCGCTAGTCTAAAATATCAACCGATTATCTTTAATTTTTAAACAAAATCATGACGTTTGAACAGAAAAACCAATCATCAAAAGTTCTCCAGTCATGTTTTTATTAATAAGCGTAATGTTGTATTCCGTCGACAAGTCATTAGCAATCACAGTAATCATGCAAGCAACGTGCCAATCGCTCGGAATTTTATTTAAAATGAATTATTTTTAAAAAAAATGGGAAAGGCCGTCTGAAAGATTTCAGACAGCCTTTGATGAAATGATTTTGAACAATTGCTTAATTGAATAATTTGTTTTTTGAGCTATCAATAAAATTGGCAATATGCTTTTAATACGTCATAGAAAGAATACGCATATCCCTACTTATACAGACGCGGATGGTTTTACAAACCGAATACGGCAATATCGCCCTTGCCTTGACGAATCAGCTCAGTGCCATCGGTCATGTCGATAACTGTCGTCGGCTCAGTACCGCACCAGCCACCATCAATAACCAGATCGACAGCATGTTCAAGACGGTCTCGGATTTCGTATGGATCAGTCAATGGCTCTTCGTCTTCAGGAAGCATAAGGGTGCAACTTAAAATAGGTTCGCCCAATTCTTGCAAAAGCGCCAAGGCAGTGGCGTTATAGGGAACACGCAGGCCGATGGTTTTGCGCTTGGGGTGAAGCGTGCGATTGGGTACTTCTTTGGTTGCCTGCAGGATAAAGGTATAACTGCCGGGCGT
This sequence comes from Neisseria subflava, assembly GCF_003044935.1. Lineage (NCBI taxonomy): Bacteria > Pseudomonadati > Pseudomonadota > Betaproteobacteria > Neisseriales > Neisseriaceae > Neisseria > Neisseria subflava. The sequence continues at coordinate 3,962 of NZ_POXP01000006.1, forward strand.
AGCTGCTTTGAGCTGGCGAAATTGGGCATTATCTACTTTGGCGTAAGTACCTAATTCGCTCAAATCGGCACACATCAGGGTCAGATGGTGTTTTTGATCGATTTTACGAATCGCGAGAATGCGCTCCATCGCGGTTTTATCGCCCAGTTTGCAGCCCAGCGCATAGCAGGAATCCGTAGGGTAAACGATGACGCCGCCACTGCGGACAATATCGGCGGCTTGCTTGATGAGGCGGTCTTGGGGATTATCGGGATGGATGGCGAAAAATTGTGCCATGTTTTTTTCCTTATCATTCTAATGGTTTGCTGTTTGGTATTTTAAAACTTATTTGGCCGTCTGAATATTGGATTTCCACCACCATGAATGGATTTAGCCTCAGCTACAACACAGCTGCATCCAGTGATACCTTATATATCATTTTGGTTTACCGGCCGATATCGAAAGTCAATTTAATACACTATATAATGCATTATTTTGTTTGAAAGTCATCTCAATGCCTGCTTCTTCCCTACCTTCCCGCCGCTTGTCTGTTGCCCCCATGCTTGATTGGACAGACCGACACTATCGCTTTATGGCGCGACAAATTACACGCAATGCTTGGCTTTATAGCGAAATGGTCAACTCAGGCGCGGTGGTTTACGGAGATAAAGACCGCTTTTTGAGTTTCAACGAAGGCGAGCAACCGGTAGCTTTACAGCTTGGCGGCTCAGATCCGCATGACTTGGCAATCGCTGCCAAAGCGGCTGAAGCGTATGGCTATAATGAAGTCAACCTAAATTGCGGCTGCCCCAGCCCACGCGTACAAAAAGGCGCTTTCGGCGCTTGCCTGATGAATGATGTAGATTTAGTGGCAGATTGTTTGAACGCGATGCAGGATGCAGTTGAAATTCCGGTAACGGTCAAACACCGCATCGGCGTAGACAGACAGACAGAATATCAAGTCGTGGCAGATTTTGTGGGAACATTACACAAAAAAACAGCCTGCCGCACATTTATCGTCCATGCACGCAATGCTTGGCTGGACGGTTTATCCCCGAAAGAAAACCGCGAAGTCCCACCACTCAGATATGAATACGTCTACCGCTTGAAACAAGATTTTCTCGACTTGGAAATTTTGATTAACGGCGGCATCACCACCAACGAAGAAATCGCCGAACATCTGAAATTTGTCGATGGTGTCATGATTGGGCGCGAGGCTTATCACAATCCAATGCTGATGCGTGATTGGGATGCACTGTTTTACAACGACACACACACACCAATCCAATACGCAGATTTAGCAGCTTGGCTATACGCATACAGCCGCGAACAAATCGCCTCAGGGCGCGGCACCATCCTACGCCACATCGTCCGCCATGCACTAGGCTTAATGCACGGCCTAAAAAATGCCCGTACTTGGCGCCGTATGCTCTCAGATGCCGCCTTGCTAAAAGACAACGACGGCAGCCTGATTCTAGACGCATGGAAAGAAGTCGAACGCGCAAATATTTGGGATTAATGCCATATAGTGCGAATAAATGAAAGGCCGTCTGAAACATCCAATGATGCTTCAGATGGCCTTTTAAATTACAACAGTCTGCTAAAGATATATTCATTTCTCTTTGGCTACTATTGCGATTAATTCATCAAATAAATTCAAAACATAATCTAAGCATAAAAAAATGCGGCCTAAATAGGCCGCATTTACTTTGCTTCGTCTTTTCAGACGGCCTTTTCAGGCCATCTGAAAGTCAGATTACCATTGGTAACCAACTGCTGCGGTAGCACCGAAGTGACCACGTGAGTTGCCGGAAGCAGTACCTTTGATGATCCAGTTACCACCATCGGAGATGCTAGAGAAGCCGACAGCGTAACCGGTTTCACCGCGGTAGTGACCGCCACCGATAGCCAACATGCTCTTACCTGGCAAGTAAGCTTGTGGCAGACCGGCAGTAGCCAAGGCTTGAGCCACACCTGCGCGGGCGTTGTTGTCAACCTTGTTCACATTGCTGTTCACATCGCCGAATTTTTGGTTCAGCTGGTCAACGTTAACCGCATCAGTACCGTTCTTACCTGGAGCAACATTTTTAATAGTAGTGTTGCCGGCATCGATACCACCTTGGTTGATGGTTACAGGACCTGCTTTCAGTTCGTTAGTAGTAACACTGTTAACGGTCAGATCAGGGTTCAAGCTGACTTTCAGCGCATCGCCGTCTTTCTTAACGAAGATGTTTTGAACTTCTTTCTCTGAAGTCTTACCGGTTGCTTTGTCGAATACTTGAACTTTAGTACCCGCATCACCTTTAATCTGAATAGTGTTATTCAGTTTTTTGGAGATAGAACCGTCAGTAGTACCAGTCTCGTCAACCAGACCGAAGGTGCCGTCAGCATCTTTACCATCTTTACCGTCTTTACCATCTTTCACGGTTGCAGTAGTAGTAGAGATGACTTTACCGTCTTTATCGAAGTTGTTGATAGTGATGGTAGAAGTACCTTTAGCTTCATCACGCTCAACCTTACCTTCAGCAGACTTACCGTTTTCACCGGTATCACCTTTAGCACCAGTATCACCTTTAGCACCATCTTTAACAACAGTAGTAGTAGTGTTACCGTTACCATCTTTGATGGTTACAGTGTGAGTACCGTCACCGTTGTCTTTAACTTCAGCTTCAGCATTCTTACCGTCTGCACCAGTTGCACCGGTTGCACCATCTTTAACGACAGTAGTAGTAGTGTTACCGTTACCGTCTTTGATGGTTACAGTGTGAGTACCGTCGCCATTGTCTTTAACTTCAGCTTCAGCGTTCTTACCGTCGGCACCAGTTGCACCGGTATCGCCTTTGGCACCAGTTGCACCGTCTTTAACGATGGTAGTAGTGGTGTTACCGTTACCGTCTTTGATGGTTACAGTGTGGGTACCGTTGCCGTTGTCTTTAACGTCAGCTTCAGCGTTCTTACCGTCTGCACCAGTTGCACCAGTATTACCAGCTTCACCTTTGGCACCAGTTGCACCGTCTTTAACAATGGTAGTAGTGGTGTTACCGTTACCGTCTTTGATGGTTACAGTGTGGGTACCGTCGCCGTTGTCTTTAACGTCAGCTTCAGCGTTCTTACCGTCTGCACCAGTGTCACCTTTAGCACCAGTTGCACCGTCTTTAACGATGGTAGTAGTGGTATTACCGTTACCGTCTTTGATGGTTACAGTGTGGGTACCGTCGCCGTTGTCTTTAACGTCGGCTTCAGCGTTCTTACCGTCTTTAACGATAGTGGTAGTAGTTTTACCGTCACCGTCAACGATGGTCACTGTATGAGTACCGTCGCCATTGTCTTTAACATCGGCCTTGGCATTCTTACCATCGGCACCAGTTGCACCAGTATTACCAGCTTCACCTTTAGCACCAGTTGCACCATCTTTAACGATGGTAGTAGTGGTATTACCGTTACCGTCTTTGATGGTTACAGTGTGAGTACCGTCGCCGTTGTCTTTAACGTCGGCTTCAGCGTTCTTACCGTCTGCACCAGTTGCACCATCTTTAATGATGGTTGTAGTGGTGTTACCGTTACCGTCTTTGATGGTTACAGTATGAGTACCGTCGCCGTTGTCTTTAACGTCGGCTTCAGCGTTCTTACCATCTGCACCAGTGTCACCTTTGGCACCAGTTGCACCGTCTTTAACGATGGTAGTAGTGGTGTTACCGTTACCGTCTTTGATGGTTACAGTATGAGTACCGTCGCCGTTGTCTTTAACGTCGGCTTCAGCGTTCTTACCATCTGCACCAGTGTCACCTTTGGCACCAGTTGCACCATCTTTAATGATGGTTGTAGTGGTGTTACCGTTACCGTCTTTGATGGTTACAGTGTGGGTACCGTCGCCGTTGTCTTTAACGTCGGCTTCAGCGTTCTTACCGTCGGCACCAGTTGCACCATCTTTAATGATGGTTGTAGTGGTGTTACCGTTACCGTCTTTGATGGTTACAGTGTGGGTACCGTTGCCGTTGTCTTTAACGTCGGCTTCAGCGTTCTTACCGTCGGCACCAGTTGCACCGTCTTTAACGATGGTGGTAGTGGTGTTACCGTCACCGTCGGTGATGGTTACAGTGTGGGTGCCGTTGCCGTTGTCTTTAACATTGGCTTGTGCATTCTTACCGTCTGCACCAGTGTCACCTTTCGCACCAGTTGCACCGTCTTTAACGATGGTAGTAGTGGTGTTACCGTCACCGTCGGTAATGGTTACAGTGTGGGTGCCGTTGCCGTTGTCTTTAACATTGGCTTGTGCATTCTTACCGTCTGCACCAGTGTCACCTTTCGCACCAGTTGCACCGTCTTTAACGATGGTAGTAGTGGTGTTACCGTCACCGTCGGTAATGGTTACAGTGTGGGTGCCGTTGCCGTTGTCTTTAACATTGGCTTGTGCATTCTTACCGTCTGCACCAGTGTCACCTTTCGCACCAGTTGCACCGTCTTTAACGATGGTAGTAGTGGTGTTACCGTCACCGTCGGTGATGGTTACAGTGTGGGTGCCGTTGCCGTTGTCTTTAACATTGGCTTGTGCATTCTTACCGTCTGCACCAGTTGCACCGGTGTCACCTTTTTCACCGGTTGCACCAGTAGCGCCAGTAGCACCGTCTTTACCGTTTTTACCGTCTTTAACGATGGTAGTAGTGACTGAGCCATCACCTAGATTAGTAATAGTGATGGTATGGGTACCGTCACCATTATCTACAACTTCACCTGTGATGCTGTCGCCTTTGTCGCCTTTAGCGCCGGCTGCACCAGTGTCACCTTTATCGCCTTTAGCACCGGCTGCACCAGTGTCACCTTTAGCGCCGGCTGCGCCAGTGTCACCTTTGTCGCCTTTAGCGCCGGCTGCGCCAGTAGCGCCGTCTTTACCATCTTTACCGTTTTTACCGTCTTTAACGATAGTAGTAGTGACTGAGCCATCACCTAGATTAGTAATAGTGA
>NZ_POXP01000007.1 GCF_003044935.1 Neisseria subflava
CGTCGCCAATATCGAAACCAACAGCATCACCACCAACAGCTGTATCAAAGAATACCCCCTCTGCACAGTTGCCCTATTCCGTTTTCCGTTAAATGCCTTTGAGTACATATCTTTATTCCCTTTATCTTTTATATCCCCTATCCGACAAGAGGCTATCCGTTTATCCCTTTACCCAATGAAAGCCCCATTAGCCCAAGTCTTCATTCCCGCCCCCCATACAAAGCCGCCCCGTGGCCCAACCGGCAAACGGTTCGGCCGCAGGGCGGCATATAGGCAGAGTCCGGCTTATTTTTTCACGGCAGGCTGGGCGGCCTTAGGCGCGACAGAAGAAACCGTCGCCTCCGCCTTCAACTTGTTCAGCACCGCATCACCGATGCCCTTCACGTTTTTCAGCTCCTCCACCGATTTAAACGCACCGTTCTTCTGACGGTATTCCACAATCGATTTTGCCTTAGCCGGACCGATACCCGGCAAGGCCTCCAGTTCGGCAGAAGACGCGGTATTGATGTTCACGGCGGCTAAAGAGAATGCTGCACAAACAGCAGCAAATGCACCAAATAAAATTTTCTTCATCAGATTTTTCCCATAACGTGTTTAATTGAATCAGTCAGAAAGTCTACCGAATGGTTTATTCCACTCTGTAAACACTGTCGCATATACGGGCCCATACCCGCATAAATGCTTACGACATATTAACGCAAATGCCGTTTAATTTCAAATATTCCAAACGGTTAATCGTAACTTTCGGTACTTTTGTTCAAGAATAACAACAGGTAATCATAATCCCCCTATCGCCAAATCGACAGAACCGACAGGTATGTAAAAAGCCCCCGACATCAGTCGGGGGCTTCGGAATGGGTGTTTGGCGGTGACCTACTTTCACATGGAAGAACCACACTATCATCGGCGCTGAGTCGTTTCACGGTCCTGTTCGGGATGGGAAGGCGTGGGACCAACTCGCTATGGCCGCCAAACTTAAACTGTTACAAATCGGTAAAGCCTTAATCGGTATAAATGGTGATGACTGAATCAGTCAGTAAGCTTTTATCATTTGAAGTTCTTCAAATGATAGAGTCAAGCCTCACGAGCAATTAGTATGGGTTAGCTTCACGCGTTACCGCGCTTCCACACCCCACCTATCAACGTCCTGGTCTCGAACGACTCTTTAGTGTGGTTAAACCACAAGGGAAGTCTCATCTTCAGGCGAGTTTCGCGCTTAGATGCTTTCAGCGCTTATCTCTTCCGAACTTAGCTACCCGGCTATGCAACTGGCGTTACAACCGGTACACCAGAGGTTCGTCCACTCCGGTCCTCTCGTACTAGGAGCAGCCCCCGTCAAACTTCCAACGCCCACTGCAGATAGGGACCAAACTGTCTCACGACGTTTTAAACCCAGCTCACGTACCACTTTAAATGGCGAACAGCCATACCCTTGGGACCGACTACAGCCCCAGGATGTGATGAGCCGACATCGAGGTGCCAAACTCCGCCGTCGATATGAACTCTTGGGCGGAATCAGCCTGTTATCCCCGGAGTACCTTTTATCCGTTGAGCGATGGCCCTTCCATACAGAACCACCGGATCACTATGTCCTGCTTTCGCACCTGCTCGACTTGTCGGTCTCGCAGTTAAGCTACCTTTTGCCATTGCACTATCAGTCCGATTTCCGACCGGACCTAGGTAACCTTCGAACTCCTCCGTTACTCTTTGGGAGGAGACCGCCCCAGTCAAACTGCCTACCATGCACGGTCCCCGACCCGGATTACGGGTCTGGGTTAGAACCTCAAAGACACCAGGGTGGTATTTCAAGGACGGCTCCACAGAGACTGGCGTCTCTGCTTCAAAGCCTCCCACCTATCCTACACAAGTGACTTCAAAGTCCAATGCAAAGCTACAGTAAAGGTTCACGGGGTCTTTCCGTCTAGCAGCGGGTAGATTGCATCTTCACAACCACTTCAACTTCGCTGAGTCTCAGGAGGAGACAGTGTGGCCATCGTTACGCCATTCGTGCGGGTCGGAACTTACCCGACAAGGAATTTCGCTACCTTAGGACCGTTATAGTTACGGCCGCCGTTTACTGGGGCTTCGATCCGATGCTTGCACATCTTCAATTAACCTTCCAGCACCGGGCAGGCGTCACACCCTATACGTCCACTTTCGTGTTAGCAGAGTGCTGTGTTTTTAATAAACAGTCGCAGCCACCTATTCTCTGCGACCCTCCAGGGCTTACGGAGCAAGTCCTTAACCTTAGAGGGCATACCTTCTCCCGAAGTTACGGTATCAATTTGCCGAGTTCCTTCTCCTGAGTTCTCTCAAGCGCCTTAGAATTCTCATCCTGCCCACCTGTGTCGGTTTGCGGTACGGTTCAATTCAAACTGAAGCTTAGTGGCTTTTCCTGGAAGCGTGGTATCGGTTACTTCATGTCCGTAGACACTCGTCATCACTTCTCGGTGTTAAGAAGACCCGGATTTGCCTAAGTCTTCCACCTACCGGCTTAAACAAGCTATTCCAACAGCTTGCTAACCTAACCTTCTCCGTCCCCACATCGCATTTGAATCAAGTACAGGAATATTAACCTGTTTCCCATCGACTACGCATTTCTGCCTCGCCTTAGGGGCCGACTCACCCTACGCCGATGAACGTTGCGTAGGAAACCTTGGGCTTTCGGCGAGCGGGCTTTTCACCCGCTTTATCGCTACTCATGTCAACATTCGCACTTCTGATACCTCCAGCACACTTTACAATGCACCTTCATCGGCCTACAGAACGCTCCCCTACCATGCCAGTAAACTGGCATCCGCAGCTTCGGTTATAGATTTGAGCCCCGTTACATCTTCCGCGCAGGACGACTCGACCAGTGAGCTATTACGCTTTCTTTAAATGATGGCTGCTTCTAAGCCAACATCCTGGCTGTCTGGGCCTTCCCACTTCGTTTACCACTTAATCTATCATTTGGGACCTTAGCTGGCGGTCTGGGTTGTTTCCCTCTTGACAACGGACGTTAGCACCCGCTGTCTGTCTCCCGAGGAACCACTTGATGGTATTCTTAGTTTGCCATGGGTTGGTAAGTTGCAATAACCCCCTAGCCATAACAGTGCTTTACCCCCATCAGTGTCTTGCTCGAGGCACTACCTAAATAGTTTTCGGGGAGAACCAGCTATCTCCGAGTTTGTTTAGCCTTTCACCCCTATCCACAGCTCATCCCCGCATTTTGCAACATGCGTGGGTTCGGTCCTCCAGTACCTGTTACGGCACCTTCAACCTGGCCATGGATAGATCACTCGGTTTCGGGTCTACACCCAGCAACTGTTCGCCCTATTAAGACTCGGTTTCCCTACGCCTCCCCTATTCGGTTAAGCTCGCTACTGAATGTAAGTCGTTGACCCATTATACAAAAGGTACGCAGTCACACCACAAGGGTGCTCCCACTGTTTGTATGCATCAGGTTTCAGGTTCTATTTCACTCCCCTCCCGGGGTTCTTTTCGCCTTTCCCTCACGGTACTGGTTCACTATCGGTCGATGATGAGTATTTAGCCTTGGAGGATGGTCCCCCCATATTCAGACAGGATTTCACGTGTCCCGCCCTACTTTTCGTACGCTTAGTACCACTATTGAGATTTCGAATACGGGACTATCACCCACTATGGTCAAGCTTCCCAGCTTGTTCTTCTATCTCGATAGTTATCACGTACAGGCTCCTCCGCGTTCGCTCGCCACTACTTGCGGAATCTCGGTTGATTTCTTTTCCTCCGGGTACTTAGATGGTTCAGTTCTCCGGGTTCGCTTCGCTTATCCTATGTATTCAGATAAGGATACCTCCTAAGAGGTGGGTTTCCCCATTCGGACATCGCGGGATCATAGCTTTATTGCCAGCTCCCCCACGCTTTTCGCAGGCTTACACGTCCTTCGTCGCCTATCATCGCCAAGGCATCCACCTGATGCACTTATTCACTTGACTCTATCATTTCAAGAACCTCTTTGACTTCGTTTGCCTACCCGTTGACTAGGGAAGCAAACTTGAAATTCCTACTTTGATAAAGCTTACTACTTTGTTGTGTCTTAATCCTGCCTTTTGTGTTTCAGGATTAAGTCGATACAATCATCACCCAAATACTGTGTTTGTTTTCTTTTCTCTTGCGAGAGATTTTTTATCCTTTGCAAAGAACAAAAAATCAAAACAAACTCATTGTCTTTGTTTGTTGATTTCGGCTTTCCAATTTGTTAAAGATCGATGCGTCGATATTTCACTTCGCAAATCAAAATAAGCTGCTAAGTATAGCAGGCTTCCTTTGATTTGTAAAGTTCTTGGTGGAGGCAAACGGGATCGAACCGATGACCCCCTGCTTGCAAAGCAGGTGCTCTACCAACTGAGCTATGCCCCCGTTCTTGGTGGGTCTGGGAGGACTTGAACCTCCGACCCCACGCTTATCAAGCGTGTGCTCTAACCAGCTGAGCTACAAACCCGGATTCTCTTCTTAAGCGAATCTTGTCTTCACTCAAGCTTTTCTCTTCCGCATCTTTTACAGTTTACCGATAAGTGTGAATGCATCAGACCTCTTCTTTCTCTAGAAAGGAGGTGATCCAGCCGCAGGTTCCCCTACGGCTACCTTGTTACGACTTCACCCCAGTCATGAAGCATACCGTGGTAAGCGGGCTCCTTGCGGTTACCCTACCTACTTCTGGTATCCCCCACTCCCATGGTGTGACGGGCGGTGTGTACAAGACCCGGGAACGTATTCACCGCAGTATGCTGACCTGCGATTACTAGCGATTCCGACTTCATGCACTCGAGTTGCAGAGTGCAATCCGGACTACGATCGGTTTTGTGAGATTGGCTCCACCTCGCGGCTTGGCTACCCTCTGTACCGACCATTGTATGACGTGTGAAGCCCTGGTCATAAGGGCCATGAGGACTTGACGTCATCCCCACCTTCCTCCGGCTTGTCACCGGCAGTCTCATTAGAGTGCCCAACTTAATGATGGCAACTAATGACAAGGGTTGCGCTCGTTGCGGGACTTAACCCAACATCTCACGACACGAGCTGACGACAGCCATGCAGCACCTGTGTTACGGCTCCCGAAGGCACTCCTCCGTCTCTGGAGGATTCCGTACATGTCAAGACCAGGTAAGGTTCTTCGCGTTGCATCGAATTAATCCACATCATCCACCGCTTGTGCGGGTCCCCGTCAATTCCTTTGAGTTTTAATCTTGCGACCGTACTCCCCAGGCGGTCAATTTCACGCGTTAGCTACGCTACTAAGCAATCAAGTTGCCCAACAGCTAATTGACATCGTTTAGGGCGTGGACTACCAGGGTATCTAATCCTGTTTGCTACCCACGCTTTCGAGCATGAACGTCAGTGTTATCCCAGGAGGCTGCCTTCGCCATCGGTATTCCTCCACATCTCTACGCATTTCACTGCTACACGTGGAATTCTACCTCCCTCTGACACACTCTAGTCACCCAGTTCAGAACGCAGTTCCCAGGTTGAGCCCGGGGATTTCACATCCTGCTTAAGTAACCGTCTGCGCTCGCTTTACGCCCAGTAATTCCGATTAACGCTCGCACCCTACGTATTACCGCGGCTGCTGGCACGTAGTTAGCCGGTGCTTATTCTTCAGGTACCGTCATCAGCTGTCGATATTAGCAACAGCCTTTTCTTCCCTGACAAAAGTCCTTTACAACCCGAAGGCCTTCTTCAGACACGCGGCATGGCTGGATCAGGCTTGCGCCCATTGTCCAAAATTCCCCACTGCTGCCTCCCGTAGGAGTCTGGGCCGTGTCTCAGTCCCAGTGTGGCGGATCATCCTCTCAGACCCGCTACTGATCGTCGCCTTGGTAGGCCTTTACCCCACCAACTAGCTAATCAGATATCGGCCGCTCGAATAACGCAAGGCCCGAAGGTCCCCTGCTTTCCTCCTCAGAGAATATGCGGTATTAGCTAATCTTTCGATTAGTTATCCCCCATTACTCGGTACGTTCCGATATGTTACTCACCCGTTCGCCACTCGCCACCCAAGAAGCAAGCTTCTCTGTGCTGCCGTCCGACTTGCATGTGTAAAGCATGCCGCCAGCGTTCAATCTGAGCCAGGATCAAACTCTTATGTTCAATCTCTAACTTATAACTTCTGGTCTGCTTCAAAGAAACCGACAGGACAATGTCTAAAACATCATCTTGTCTGTCTTTCAAACAGTGTGAGGCCTAATGCACTCACACTTATCGGTAATCTGTTTTTTAAAGAGCGAATCGAATTATACAGTACATTTAGCAAATGTCAACTAAAATTATCGAAAATTCTAACTAACTGTGTTATACTGTCTGCTTCGTTTTCTTCACCGCGTCAGCAGCGAAGAACCGAACTATACGCCTACCAA
>NZ_POXP01000008.1 GCF_003044935.1 Neisseria subflava
CCGTAGTTAACGGCGTCGGTATCGTCGGTACCGGCAGCTACGTTGGTCACTTTGTTGCCGGCGTTGTTCAAACCGTCTTTGGTCAGTTTGACGTCACCTGCTTTAACGCCGTCTTGGGTCAATGCGACATCGTCGCCTACTTTCACACCGTCGTTGTTAACGGTGGTGTCGCCGGCTTTGACGCTGTCTACAACCAGGTCTTTGTTCAGTTTGACAGTCACTTTATCGTCTTGGGCTTCGGTGGTGATGTTGTCGTCGCCGGCAACGGTCACGGTGGAGCCGAGTTTTTCGACATTGGTGCTGCCGCTGTCGCCGTTGAAGGTCAGGCCTTTGTTGTCAACGGTGGTTTTGGCATCCACACCTTTTTGGATGTCGTCTTTGGTGCTATCAGCCAAGTCGATGCTATAGTCGGTCACGTTGTTCGCGTCTTCTGCTGAAGCAGTGACGGTCACTTTGTCAGAACCTGCGCTGGCAGTTGTGCCTTTGGCGTTGACGGTGTAGATGTCTTGGCCGTTGGCGCCGGTCGTTTTCACCACGTCTTTGATGTTGGTACCGGCTGCAACTTCGGTACGGGCGGCGGCGCTTTGCTGTTTCAGCTGGCTGTAGTTGACGGCGTCGGTGTCATCGGTACCGGCGGCTACGTTGGTAATCTTGTTGCCGGCGGCATTGATGCCTGACTTGGTCACACTCGGGCCACCGGTAATGGTGAGGCCGTCTGAATTCAGTTTGCTGTCGCCTGCAGTGACGCTGTCGACGGTGATGTCTTTGGCCAGTTTGAAGTCAATCTGGTTGTCGGACACGGTGGTGACGATGTTTTTGTCACTGCTGCGGTAGGCAACGGTTTCGCCCAGTTGGACGTTGTCGTCGTTACCGTTGTCGGCGGCAATGTTCAGACCTTTGGCCACATTGGCGTTGGTTTCTTTCAGCTGACCGTAGTTAACGGCGTCGGTATCGTCGGTACCGGCGGCTACGTTGGTCACTTTGTTGCCGGCGTTGTTCAAACCGTCTTTGGTCAGTTTGACGTCACCTGCTTTAACGCCGTCTTGGGTCAATGCAACATCATCGCCTACTTTTACACCGTCGTTGTTAACGGTGGTGTCGCCGGCTTTGACGCTGTCTACAACCAGGTCTTTGTTCAGCTTAACGGTCACTTTATCGTCTTGGGCTTCGGTGGTGATGTTGTCGTCGCCGGCAACGGTCACGGTGGAGCCGAGTTTTTCGATATTGGTGCTGCCGCTGTCGCCGTTGAAGGTCAGGCCTTTGTTGTCAACGGTGGTTTTGGCATCCACACCTTTTTGGATGTCGTCTTTGGTGCTATCAGCCAAGTCGATGCTATAGTCGGTCACGTTGTTCGCGTCTTCTGCTGAAGCAGTGACGGTCACTTTGTCAGAACCTGCGCTGGCAGTTGTGCCTTTGGCGTTGACGGTGTAGATGTCTTGGCCGTTGGCGCCGGTCGTTTTCACCACGTCTTTGATGTTGGTACCGGCTGCAACCTCGGTACGGGCGGCGGCGCTTTGCTGTTTCAGCTGGCTGTAGTTGACGGCGTCGGTGTCATCGGTACCCGGGGCAACATTGGTGATCTTGTTGCCGGCGGCATTGATGCCTGACTTGGTCACACTCGGGCCACCGGTAATGGTGAGGCCGTCTGAATTCAGTTTGCTGTCGCCTGCAGTCACGCTGTCAACGGTGATGTCTTTGGCCAGTTTAAAGTCAATCTGGTTGTCGGACACGGTGGTGACGATGTTTTTGTCGCTGCTGCGGTAGGCAACGGTTTCGCCCAGTTGGACGTTGTCGTCGTTACCGTTGTCGGCAGCAATGTTCAGACCTTTGGCCACATTGGCGTTGGTTTCTTTCAGCTGACCGTAGTTAACGGCGTCGGTATCGTCGGTACCGGCAGCTACGTTGGTCACTTTGTTGCCGGCGTTGTTCAAACCGTCTTTGGTCAGTTTGAC
>NZ_POXP01000009.1 GCF_003044935.1 Neisseria subflava
AAAGGTGACACTGGTGCAGCCGGTGCTAAAGGCGATAAAGGTGACACTGGTGCAGCCGGCGCTAAAGGCGACAAAGGCGACAGCATCACAGGTGAAGTTGTAGATAATGGTGACGGTACCCATACCATCACTATTACTAATCTAGGTGATGGCTCAGTCACTACTACTATCGTTAAAGACGGTAAAAACGGTAAAGATGGTAAAGACGGCGCTACTGGCGCAGCCGGCGCTAAAGGCGACAAAGGTGACACTGG